>CADASI010000110.1 GCA_902790525.1 uncultured Eubacteriales bacterium | reverse complement strand
CTTCGTGTCGAGCGCCTTCGGGGCGGACCGCGACACCCGCATGATCGAGCTGATCATTGAGATCGCGGACTACCTCAGGGTGCCCGTGGTGGCCGAGGGCGTGGAGACCGAGGAACAGTACCTCGCCCTCCGCAGGATGGGCTGCGACCTCATACAGGGTTATTACTTCTCCGTGCCCGTGCCGCCGGAGGAATTCGAGCGGTTCCTGGTGGAGAAGGGGAAGTGATCGACAGACGACGAGGGCATCGTTCCCGCAAGGGAGCGATGCCCTCGTCGTTTTGTTGCCTGTCCTGCATGTCGGGGGAGTAGAAGCAGCAGCCGTTGCGGCCGTGCTCCTTGACGTAGTACAGCGCGATGTCCGCCTCGTGGAACATCGCCTGGGGGTCGCCGTGGTCGCGGCACATGGACACGCCCACGCTGACGGAGATGGGCGGCAGGCCGTCGTCGGTGTTGGACAGGTCCTGGTTGATCTGTATGACCTTGTGCTCGATCAGGTGCCGCACCTGCTCGCTGACGTGCACCATCAGCACCATGAACTCGTCGCCGCCGATGCGGCACACGTAGTCGTCGGAGCGGAAGTTGCGCCTGAGTACCGAGGCGATCTTGATCAGCGCGTCGTCGCCGATCTGGTGGCCCTGGCTGTCGTTGATGTTCTTGAACTTGTCCGCGTCGAACAGCAGAAACACGGTGGAGGACAGGTCCACGCTGTGCTTGATCAGGTCGAAGCCGGCGCGGTTGTACACGCCGGTCAGCTCGTCGTGGGAGGCCTTGTAGGACAGGTTGTCGATGCTCCGCTTGTAGGCGGCGTACATCTGGTTATAGGTCCCGGCCAGGTAGCGGAACTCGTGCGCGCCCATGATCGGCAGCTTCTGGTCGTGCTTGATGTGATCCACCGCGCGGATGAGCGGGTTGATGCCCAGGCTGGTGGTCAGCCACAGAAGCAGCACCAGCGTGAGGGACTGTATGACGATCATGATGGTCATCCACACCAAATCGGCGTGCATGTTGGCCTCCATGTGGTTCTGCGTGCCGTGGGTGCCGCTCTTCAAATCGTCGATGCAGCGGTTCAGGTGGGCGCGGATGGCGTTTTTCTGGTTGTAGTAGGCCTCGTCGTGCATCATCTCCCGGGCGAGGGCCATCTTTTCCTCGGCGGGGAGCGCCCGGTGCGCCGCGGTCAGCGCGACGCCCTTCAAAGGCTCCGGCACGTTTTCGTCCCCCTGCGCCGAGAGCACCAGCGCCATGGCGTAGTATTCCCGGTCCATCAGCGATACGGACTGGCGCATGGCGCTGTTGAGCTCCGTCAGCGCGTCGGAATCCGGTTGCCGCGCCTCCATGATCTCGATGGCGCGCTCCCGCTGTTTGGTCTCCAGCGACTCCCGAAAATAGTTGTCCAGATGCGCGCGCATGCCCAGCACCGTGTAGCACTGGGCCTCCTCGGTGAGGTAGTCCGACGCCTTCAACAGGCTGTCCGCCGTGTCCTGCAGCTCGATGTAGGCGTCCGTGGCGTCGGACAGGGCGTGGAAGGTGTGGATCGTGTGGTACGTCATGAACAGCAGCGCGGCGGTGATGCCCATGGAGAAGAACAGCATCAGCAGGTACGTGAGCCGCAGGGACAGCCCCTCCTCCCTGATCCTGTGAATCCACTGCTTCATGCGCAGACCTCCGATCCATAGACGTGGTTGATAACAACTCAAATTGTCATATTTTCATAAGTATTATATCATAGATAACGTTAACCTTCAACCAAATACCGGATAAAAACAAATAATCAGGGACGCCTTGCGGCGTCCCTGACCGTCCGCGACGCGATTACATCAGCTTGCGGAACATGGCTTTGTAGTCGTCGATGGTGGCCTCGCGGGGGTTGCCGGGGGTGCAGGCGTCGGCGGCGGCGGACTGGGCCAGGAAGTCCAGGTCCTCCTCCCTGAGCTTCTCCAGCTTGGTGGGGATGCCCACGTCCACGGAGAGCTGGCGCACGGCGTCGATGGCGGCCTTGCGGTAGGTGGGCTGGTCCATGCCGGTGGTGTCCACGCCCAGGGCCTCGGCGATGTTCTTGAACTTCTCGCCGGTGTACTCCTGGTTGAACTCCATCACGATGGGCAGCATCATGGCGCAGGCCACGCCGTGGGGGGTGTCATACAGCGCGCCCAGGGTGTGGGCCATGGAGTGCGCGATGCCCAGGCCGACGTTGGAGTAGGCCATGGCGGTCACGTACTGGGCCAGGGCCATGCCCTCGCGGCCCTCGGGATCGTTGTCGACGGCCTTGCGCAGGCTCTTGCCGATGAGCTGGATGGACTCGAGGTCCAGGCAGTCGGACAGCTCCCACGCGCCCTTGGTGGTGTAGCCCTCGATGGCGTGGGTCAGCGCGTCCATGCCGGTGGAGGCGGTCAGGCCGCGGGGCATGGAGGACATCATGTCGGGATCGACCACGGCGATGTCGGGGATGTCGTTGGGGTCCACGCACACGAACTTGCGGGTCTTCTGCACGTCGGTGATGACGTAGTTGATGGTGCTCTCCGCGCCGGTGCCGCCGGTGGTGGGCACGGCGATGGTGAACACGGTGCGCTTTTTGGTGGGGGCCACGCCCTCCAGCGAGCGGACGTCGGCAAACTCGGGGTTGTTGATGATGATGCCGATGGCCTTGCCGGTGTCCATGGAGGAGCCGCCGCCGATGGTGATCATGAAGTCCGCGCCGCTCTTCTTGAAGGCCTCCACGCCGCCCTGCACGTTTTCAATGGTGGGGTTGGGCTTGATGTTTGAATACAGCTCGAAGTCGATGCCGTTGGCCTTCAGAAGGTCGGTGACCTTCGCGGTGACGCCGAATTTTCCCAGGTCGGGGTCGGAGGCGACGAAGGCCTTTTTGAAGCCGTGGGATTTGACGATGCCGGGGATCTCCTGGATCGCGCCCTTGCCGTGATAGGAAACAGCGTTCAGTACAAAGCGATTGACAGCCATGGGTATGCACTCCTTTGCAATTTCTGATCGGTCATAATTTGACCTTCAAAACCCATTTTATACATTATATGGGAATTTGTCAAGAATACACAGCGCAAACGATGAAAAATAGTCGCAATAGATGCTATGTGAATAAAGGGTTAATTCTCACTTTAGGGTATTGACTTTCTTTGACCTTTGACTATAATAATAGATGTCGGCAGGGGAGCGCGGATAGAACGCGACGCCGCCGTTCATAATAGATAACAGCGTAATCAAGGAGGTATGGATTATGTTCAATATGATGCCTTATCGCAGCAATCATCTTTCCAACCGCGAAAACCGCGGCTACTTCGAGGACTTTGCCAACGACTTCTTCCGCCCGTTCTTCGGCGACGGCTTCGGCCTGATGGCCGCCCAGCGCCCGATGAAGGTGGACGTGAAGGACGAGGGCGACAAATTCGTGCTGGAGGCGGACGTGCCCGGCGTGAAGAAGGAGGATTTGAAGGTGGAGGTCAACGACGGTGTGCTGACCATCTCCGCCGACTACGACGAGCACACCGAGCAGAATGACGAGGACAGCAAGTACGTCTACCGCGAGCGCCGCTGCGGCAGCATGCGCCGGGCCTTCAACGTCGAGGGCATCCGGGAGGACGGCATCACCGCCCGCTTCCAGGACGGCGTGCTGACGCTGGAGTTGCCCAAGTGCGCGCCGGAGGAGAAGCCCGTGGCGCACACCATCGAGATCAACGGCTGACCAAACCCATGTAAAGGCGGAGGCACCCGGAAAGGGCGCCTCCGCTTTTTTGTATGTACAATGATTGTCGGGGACATCCAACGGATGGCCCCGACAATCATTAGTATATGTACTTCGGAACGTCGTTCAGGCTCTCGCCGTTGGTGGCGATCACGCTGGCGTACCACCAGGCGGAATCCTTGGGCACGCGGCGCAGCGTGGCGTAGTCCACGAACACGATGCCGAAGCGCTGGTCGTAGCCGTCGCTCCACTCGAAGTTGTCCAGGAAGCTCCAGTGCAGATACGCCTTCACCGGCACGCCCTCCGCCACGGCCTTCCCCAGGAAGGTGAGGTAGCGGTGCAGGAATTCGATGCGCTTGGGGTCGTGCACCTTGCCGTCCAGGTACAGCATGTCGTGGTTGGACAGGCCGTCCTCGGTGATCCAGATCGGCAGGCCGTAGCGCTTGTAGACGTTCATCGGCCCGTAGTACAGCGCCTCCGGGGTGACGGGCCAGTCGGTGGCGGTGCGCGGGCTGCCCACGGGCTCCCGCACCTGTTTGGCGTCGTCGTCCACCGGGCGGGCGTTGTAGATGTTCATGCCGATGAAGTCCGGCGTCTCCATCAGGTCGTAGTCGCCCGCGGGGATGCCGTCGACAAAGGCCCGCACGGCGGGGATGGCGGAGTCGTCGCAGCGCCTGAGGATCAGGTCGTCCAGGAAGAAATTGAAGGTCATGGCCCAGTAGGGGTGGCCGAGGTCGAAGGTGGCCCTGCGGGCGGCCTCGCGGCCCGCGGGGGTGTCGTTGCGGGGATAGCAAAGCCCGCCGCAGGACACCACGCCCACGGAGATGTCGGCGCTCACGGCCTTGATGGCGCGCTGGGCGGCGCTGTGGGCCAGCACCATGTGGTGCAGGGCGCGCGCCACGTCGGCGTGGCCCAGCTTCCAGCCGGGGGCGTGCAGGCCGTTGCCGTAGCCCAGATAGGCGGCGCACTGGGGCTCGTTCAGGGTCATGAAGCAGTCCACGCGGCCCTTGAAGTGCTCCGCCACGACGCGGGCGTAGCGCTCAAAGGCGGCCACGATGTCGCGGTTGAGCCAGCCGCCCTTGTATTGCAGGGCGCTGGGCAGGTCCCAGTGGTACAGCGTGATCAGCGGGCGGATGCCGTTGGCCAGAAGCTCGTCCACCAGCTCGTCGTAGAATTTGAAGCCCAGGGGATTGACGGCGCCGTCGCCGTCGGGGATGACGCGCGGCCAGCTGATCGAGAAGCGGTAGGCCTGCACGTTCAGCGACTTCATCAGGGCCACGTCCTCTTTGGCGCGGTGGTAGCAGTCGCAGGCCACGTCGCCGGTGTCGCCGTTCTTGACGTGGTCGCCGCCGATCTCGTGGCAGAAGTCGTCCCAGATGCTCGGGCCCTTGCCGTCCGCGTCCCAGGCGCCCTCGCACTGGAAGGAGGCGCAGGCCACGCCCCACAGAAAGTCCTTCGGAAATTGTACCATGGATTCGCCCTCCGTATGTATCATTGTGCTGTTCACTATTATAGTGTGTCCGGCCGCCGGATGTCAACGCAGTCACGGAAAAGAAAAAAATATTGCATATTTTGAGGAAGTCGTGTATAATATCATTGGAAAAGCGGATCAAAGGAGGAATCTCCATGAAGCTGATCATCGCCATCGTTCAGGACGAGGACGCATCCCGCCTGATCAACAGCCTCATGTCGGACGGCTACCGGGTGACAAAGCTGGCCACCACGGGCGGATTCCTCCGTTCCGGCAATACCACGCTGCTGGTCGGCGTTGAGGACGACAAGCTCAAGAACGCCATGTCCATCATCGAGAAGGTGTGCGAGCCGCAAGCAGATCGCCACCTCGCCCGCGCCGATCTCCGGCACCACCGGGGTGTACGTGCCCTATCCGATTGAAGTGACCGTGGGCGGCGCGACCATATTTGTGCTGGACGTGGAGCAGTTCACTAAGATCTGAGGGATGCCTTGAATATCTCTGAGTTTACGGGTTATGGCGACAAAATGGAGTTGCTGATGCGTTCGGTTCAAGCCGGGCGCATTGTTCATGCCCTGCTGTTCGCGGGGCCCCGCGGCTCGGGCAAGCGCACGATGGCGAAACTGTTCGCCCGGGCCATGCTGTGCACGGGGCGGGAACCCAGGCCCTGCGGGGTCTGCCCGGCCTGCAAGCGGGTCCTGGCGGGCTCCCACCCCGACGTCAGGACGCTGCGCCCGGAAAAGAAGACCATCGGCGTGGACGAGATCCGCGACCTGATCGACTACCTGGCATTAAAGCCCTACGAGGGTGGCAGGCACATCGCCATCATCGAGCAGGCGGACAAGATGACCCCGCCCGCCCAGAACGCCCTTCTGAAGACGCTGGAGAACCCCGACGGCGCGGCGATGTTCTTCCTGATCGCCGAGGACACCGGGGGGCTACTGCCCACGATACGCTCCCGCTGCCAGACGGTGCGGTTCAGGGACCTGTCCGTGGAGGACTGCGCCGGGGTGCTCGTCAGGCGGGGCATCGCGCCGGAGCGCGCCGCCGCGCTGGCGGGCATGGCCCAGGGCTCGGTGGGCCGGGCGCTGGAGCTGGACGCGGACGAGCGCTTCGCGGCGCTGCGGGGCAGGGTGCTCCAATCGCTGGAGGCCCTCGGCGACGCCGCCAGCGTGTCCAGGGCCGCAGCGCTTCTGGAGGACGACAAGGGCGCGGAGGGCGACATACTCGACATCATGGAGCTCTGGGCCCGGGACCGCATGGCGGTGCAGGCCGGGGCGCAGCCCTATCAGGCGGGGGATCGGGACCGCCTCGGGCGGGGCAGGATCGACGGCCGGGCGCTCTTGAAGGGCGTCGTGGAGGCGCGCAAGCGGCTCGCGAGCAACGTCGCCTGGCCCGGCGTGCTGGAAAACATGTACTTTGACCTGATCAATACGGAAAACAGCGGGAGGACGACGCTTTCATGGCAACGGTAATTGGCGTCCGCTTCAAGAAGGCGGGCAAGGTATACTATTTTGATCCCAGCGGCATCTGGCCCCGGCCCGGCGACTGCGTGATCGTGGAGACCGCGCGGGGCGTGGAGTTCGGCGAGGTGGTGACGGGCTCGCGGTCCGTCAACGACCAGCAGATCGTCACGCCGCTGAAAAAGGTGGTGCGCATGGCCACCGAGGAGGACATCCGCCGCGCCGAGAACAACGAGCGCCGCGAGAAGGAGGCCTTCACGGTCTGCCAGGAGAAGATACTCAAGCACAAGCTGGACATGAAGCTGGTCAGCGTGGAGATCACCTTCGACAACTCCAAGATCATATTCTACTTCACCGCCAACGGGCGCGTGGACTTCCGCGAGCTGGTGAAGGACCTGGCCGGCGTGTTCAAGATCCGCATCGAGCTTCGGCAGATCGGCGTGCGCGACGAGGCCAAGATGTTGGGCGGCCTGGGCGCTTGCGGGCGGACCATCTGCTGCGGCGCGTTCCTGGGGGACTTCCAGCCCGTGTCCATCAAGATGGCCAAGGAGCAGAACCTTTCGCTCAACCCGGCCAAGATCTCCGGCCAGTGCGGGCGGCTGATGTGCTGCCTGAACTACGAGCAGGAGAACTACGAGCAGGTGCACAAGCGCCTGCCGCGGGTGGGGAAGGACATCGTCACCCCGGACGGCGTGGGCGTGATCACCGAGATCAACGTGATCAAGGAGCGCGTCAGGGTGCGCATACGGCAGGACGACGACAGCTTCGACGTCAAGGAGTACGACATCGACGAGGTGCGCCGCCCCGGTCCCGGCGACGCCGCCGCCGTGCGGGAGACGCCCCGGCCGCAGGAGCGCAGGCCCCGCCGCGCCCAGGCCGCCGAGGAGGCGGAGGCGAAGGGCGAGGAGGAGACCGAGGACAGGAAGCGGCGCTACCCCCACCAGAAGGCCCCCAAGAACCTGTCCACCGACCAGTTCTTCGAGAAGCTCAAGGAGAACGGCGGGGTGACGCCCGTGTCCGGAACCCGGGAGCATCGCCGCCGCCGCGGCGGGCGCGGCCGGGGCGAGGGTCCCGCGCAGGAGGGCGAGGGGACGAAGAAGGAAGAGTGACGTAACGACGAACACGACCACCGGCCGGGCCGGTGGTCGTGTTTTTGCGTTTTATCCCTCCCGCCGCATGATATCGGGAATGGCGAGTATGTTATTGACGTCCATCTGCTTATAGTCCACGCGCCGGCCGGTGGCGGCGTATTCGCGGTCGGAGAGGTCGTCCAGTGCCTCCCAGGGCACGAGGCAGGCGTGGGTCATGGCGCGGGTATCCTTGCCAGGGCGGATGTCCTCGCCGTTGCGGAAGCGGGCGGCGCGCGCCATGAACGTCGCCTCGGTCATGGGTCGGTAGCCCATGGCGAGGTGGAACGCGCACCAGCGACGATGCTCGGTGCGGGCCATGTTCTCAAGCAGCGCGCCCTCCGGCGGCCAGGCCCGCGCGAGCGCCTCCGGGGTCTCCGCGCCCATCATGCGGCAGAAGGCGGGGTAGAAGTCCACCGAGGCGCGGCAGCTTGCGCGGCTGAAGGGGTCGCAGGTCAGCCAGTCGGCCTCGGGGGAGGGGCCGTTGCAGTAGGCGTGGTTGAGCACCATGGCCAGGCGGTCCATGGCCCGCACGTCGATGTGCTCCAGCCGGTACTCGGCGTTCTCCAGCGTGACGCTGCCCTCGGCGCACTGCACGACGGCAGGGCGTTCGCTCCTCAATTCGTAGTAGCGCTCCAGCGCCTGGGCGAGTATGGCGTTGGCCTTGCGGCTGCCGGCGCACAGCGCGATGAGGGCGGGCCGGTAGCCGTCGAGCCGGTCGTAGAAGGCCGCGCTGCGGGCGTCCTCCTGGATCAAACGGATGTCGTAGGCCTCGAGCATGGCGGGATAGCGGGCCTTCATCAGGCCGGACAGGGCGTCCATGCGGGCGTCCACCACCAGGGCGCGGAAGGCGCCGCCCTCGAACTGGCCGTTCATCACGAGCTGCCGGAGCATGGCCTGGCCCACCCGCCCGAAGCCGACGACGAGCACCCGCAGGTCCTCCTTCGCCCGAGCGTCGGCGTCAAATTCCACGCGGGACCAGGGCGGCAGACAGCGTATGGCCTGCCGCGCGGTGAGCTCGCAGTCGTCGCAGGCGAACAGGCTGCCGAAGCCGCTGCGCCCCGGCGCGGCCAGCAGGCCGACGGCACGGGCCTCGGGCACGCCCAGCAGGAACAGGCTGGCGCTCAGGCCGTCCATGCCCCGCGCGGCCATGGCGTCCCGAAGCGCCGTGGCGTAGCGCAGGTTCTCGGCGGCGTCGGGGCTTACACAGTAGACGGACAGCGGCCGCCGGGCGCTTAAGTGCCGCAGCAGCTCGTCGACGGCGTGGCCGTCCGAGTCGTCGTCGAACCGCACGCCGCCGAGGGCGTCGGTGATGTCGGTGTCGTCCTTCAAGATGCACACCAGGCCCCGGTCCCCGCGGGGGAGCCTGACCAGCCGGGCGGTCTGGCGGGTCGCGCCGTACACCAGCGTCACCCCGCCGAAGCGCAACAGCCTTATGCGCAGGTAGCGGAGGAGCTGCTGCCCCAGCACCGCGATGGCCGCGCTAGCCGTGACGTAGAAGGCCAGGAAGTGGGTCAGCCAGAAGCCGGTCATGACAGCTTCGTTCCGGCTCAGCGGCGTCTGCGAGAACGTCCCCAGGTCGTTGACGCCGGCGAACATGCGGCAGATCGTCATCAGCGTGCGGATCACGGTGGTGGCGGTGAAGCCGCCCGTCCAGGCGTAGGCGTAGCCGTACATGAGCAGACCCGCCGCCGCGGCAAAGCAGGCGCAGAAGCCCATGCTTCGCGCCTTGAAGCGGGTGTCCAGTGCGAGGTTCAGTATTACCGCCAGAAAGCCCAGGGCGGTGAGCAGTATGATGAGCAGTATCTTCATGCGGCACCTTTGCGGTCAGTATGAATTATCGTGCTTCTTCTGATTCCGCGAGCGCACGGAACAGCAGCCAGGCGTTGTCGTCCTTGCGCCGCTCGGCCTCGTCGAGCTCGGCGTAGGGGACGAGCATCGGGTGGCGGCGCAGGGCGTTGTCCCGGGTGGGGGCGTAGCGCCAGTTGTACAGCGCGTGGAACAGGCACCAGCGGGCGTGCTCGATGGTCCGGCAGCGCTCCACCATGTCGGGGGAGGCGCTCTCGTAGACCTCCGCGGCGCGGCGGCAGGCCTCCGGGGTGAGGGCGGGCACGTCCTCCTGAAGCAGCAGCCTGAGCTTGGTCAGCAGATGGTCCGCCGAGGCCAGGTTGGAGCGCTTCAAAAACTCGGGCAGGGCCTCCCACGGGGGCACGTCGTAGTCCGCGCTCTGGCGGTAGCGCTCGTGAAGCTGCCGGGCGCGGGCGCTGAGGGCCTGCTTCATCACCAGCTCGGGGGTGAATATGCTCCGGGCGTCGCCGAAGTACCAGACGTCCCGGAGGCCCTGCGGGCACCGGGCGTGCAGCGCGCCGGGCACGACGTAGTAGCGCTTGATGAGGTCCAGCGCCGCGCGGTTGGCCTCCGGGTCGTCGCCGCACAGCGTCACGCGGTCGGCCGTGAGCAGTATGTCGGGGCAGGCGCGCCAGTCCTCCGGGTGGAAGTTCAACTTAAACTGCTGGTCGGGCGCTTCCGGGAGCGCCGCGTGGACGGCCCGCCACCCGGACCAGTCGCCGAACAGGTCGAACGTACAGCCAGGCGGCGCGGTCAGCAGGCCCTGGAGCAGCAGCGCCCGGGCGAAGCGGCCGCACCCGATCAGCGCCGCGCGCTCGCCGGAGAAGTGCCAGGGCCGGGTCTGCCAGTACAGCCGGGCGGCGCACTCCCCGTCGCCGAAGAGCACCACGTTGTCGGGCAGGGCCTCGTCCAGGCCGTCGCCGCGGCAGTAGACGGTCACGGGCTTATCCTTCATCGCGGCGGCGAGGCGCTCGTTGGCGGAGACGTCCTCGTCCATGGCGAACAGCACGCGCGGGCCCTCCGACGCGTAGGGCAGGCCGAGCAGCGCCTCCGGGGACACGTCGAGGGCGATGCCGCCCTGCGCCGGGGCGGCGGTGACGCCGCAGAACACGCTGACGCCGTCATTAAGCCCCGCCGACAGCGCCCGCGCGGCGGCGTTGTCCTGCGCGAACACGTACCAGCGCTCCCGCCTGCGCCGCCACAGCCGGAAGCGGGGGTAGAGGCTGCCGGTGACGGCGGCGTAGATGCCCCCCACCAGCAGCGCCAGCAGGCCGGCGCTCATGATGACGAACGCGCCGCCCACGATCCTGCCGCCGGGGGTCAGGGGGATCATGTCGCCGTAGCCCACGCTGGAGAGGGTCACCAGCGAATACCACACCGCCTTGGGGAGGGTGTCGATCGTGGCGTCCTCCCGGGGGGATTCCAGGGCGACCAGCAGCACGAGCATCAGCAGATAGACGCCGATGCCCGCCGCGATCAGGCGTTTGAGTTTTTTCCCGCCGTTGATGGTCATCAGCGCCTTTCCAAAATCAGTTTATTTTAAGGTGGTCGCACCCGTCGTACATGCCGCCTGTCCTGCCGTGGCCGAAGGCGGCGGGATCGCGCCCGATGCCCTCCAGGCTGCGGCAGTTGCGGAACATGTCAGTCATGTCCTCCACGTTCGAGACGTCCCAGCGGGACAGGTCCAGCGCCGTGAGCGTTTCGCAGCCGACGAACATGGACTCCGTGACGCGCGCGCGGGCGGTGTCGAACATGCTGACGTCGACGGCGGGCAGCACGCTGCAATCCAGGAACATGCCGTCGAAGTATTCCGCGGCGGAGGTGTCGAACATGCTGACGTCCAGCGATTCCAGCGCCCAGCAGCCGCCGAACAGGCCGCTGAAGGTGAACGCGCTGCCGGTGTAGACGCCGTCGAGGTCCGCTTCCTTCAGGTTGTGGCAGCACCAGAACAGCCGCGAGAAGTCCGTGCGCTCCGAGAAATCGACGCAGCCGTTGAAATCGACCTTCTCCAGGTTGAAGAAGTAGGAGAACATGGGGGAGGAGCCGTCGCGCTCCAGCACCTTCACGCCGCCGTCCCCGGCGATGGTCAGATCGTACAGTTCGCCGTTGGGCGCGGCCCAGGCCAGCACGCGGCCGTCGCCGGCCTCGGAGACGTCCACGGCGTCCGCGGGCGCGCCCTCCAGCGTGGGCTGGAAGGTGACGGAGGCCACGTCCCGCCGCCGCACGTTCGGGAGGTTGAAGGCGGGCGCGTCGCCCCGCTGCGCACGGTCGGCGTCGTCGTCGAGCTCCGTGACGCCCTCGATCACGTCCATGCCCCGGATGAGCGCCGGGAAGTCGGTGTCCTTCACGGGCGGGGTGGCGTCGGCCCCGGGGAGGCTTACGCAGTTTTTGTACATATCGACGGTGTTGCCGCGGGCGAAGGCCGCCGGGTTGCGCCCGATGGTCCTGAGCGCGCGGCAGTCCATGAACATCAGCTGCATGTCCTCCACGCTGGAAACGTCCCAGCCGGAGAGGTCCAGGCTCTCGAGCTCCGGGCAGGACATGAACATGCGGTCCATGAGGCGCACGTTGCCGGTGTTGAAGCCGCTCACGTCCACCTGCCTGAGCGGCGTGACGGCGAACATGAAATCCATGCGCGTGCAGCTCGACGTGTCAAAGCCGCTCACGTCGATTTCCTCAAGGTGGTTGCACTCGAAGAACATGCGGCCCATGTCCTCGACTTTGGACGTGTCAAAGTGGCTGACGTCCACCCGCTCCAGCTCCACGCATTCCCGGAACAGGTCGAACATGCCGGTGACCCGCGAGGTGTCAAAGCCGGAGACGTCGATAAACCGCAGGCGCTCGCAGCCGTAGAACATGCCGGGCATCCACTCGAGGCGGGAGGTGTCGAAGCCGGAGACGTCGATGGCGTCCAGGCTCCGGCAGTCCGCGAACATCCGAGCGAAGCTCTCGGCGCGGGCGGTGTCGAAGCCGGAGACGTCCAGCGTCCTGAGGCTCCGGCAGTTTTCAAACATGGAATCGAAAGTCCTGACCCACGCGGTGTCGAGGCCTGTGAGATCGAGGGCGGTCAAATTCACGCAGTTCTGGAACATGCCGTTCATGGTGGTCACGCGGCCGGTGTCGAAGCCCGTCAGATCGAGGGCCTCGAGTCTGCCGCAGTCCTGGAACATGCCGGCCATGTTCTCCACGCGCGAGGTGTCCAGCCCGGACAGGTCCACAGCCCTGAGCGCGTGGCACCCGGCGAACATCTCATTGAGGCTCGTGGCGCTCTCGGTGCAGACGCCGCTGAGGTCGACTTCCTCGAGGCTAAAGCATCCGGCGAACATATTGCCGAGGTCGCGGCGCTCCGAGAGATCGACGCAGCCGTTGAAGCGGACGGCCTTCATGTTGGAAAGGCTCCGGAACAGGCGCGAGACCTCTTCGGGGTCCGCGATCTTCACGCCGCCGTCCCCGGCTATGGTCAGGTCGTAGAGGTCGCCGTTCGGGGTGATCCAGGCCAGCACGCGGCCGTCGCCCGCCTCGGACACGTCCCAGGCGTCCTCCGGCGCGCCGTCGAGGGTCGGCAGGAAGGTCAGCGACGCCACGTCGCGCCGGCGGAGGGTCGGATGGTTCAGGAAGGGGGCGTTGCGCTGGGTCTCCTGGTCGGCTTCGCCGTCCCCGGTGTTGTCGCCCGCCACTTCGTCGAGCTCGCGCGGGGCGAGGGGGTGGCTGTCGGGGCCTGTGTCGGGGCCTGCGTGGGCTCCGGCGTGGCCGTGGGGGCTGAGGTGGGTTCCGCCGTGATCTCGACGGTGGCGGTGGGCTCGGGCGTCGGCGCGGGGGATTTGCCGCCCTTGAAGGCCATGTAGCCGCCGAAGGCCACGGCCAGCGCTGCGATCACCGCCAGCACGGGGATCAGAGGACTGCGCTTCTTCGACGCCTGGGCGGGCAGGGAGTTCAGGTAGCGGTCGCACAGGCGGTTGATGCTCTCCTCGAAGTACTCCGTGGTGCAGGTCAGGCCGTTCTGGTAGCGGATGTCGTCGATCTCCTCCGGCAGCTTCTCGGGAAAGGCAAACCCCTTGAGCATCACCGGCACGATGTTCTTCTTCGCCCGCAGGGCCTCCGCGATCTCGCGGCGCACCCAGTCGTTCGGGTCGTCGCAGCGGTCCAGGGCGTGGGGGGACAGTATCAGCACGAAGTCGGTGCAGGACTGTATCGAGTCCAGCAGCGCCTCGTTGAACTTGCCGGCCCGGAGCACCTCGAGGTCGTAAAAGACCCTGTAGCCCCGCTCCCTGAGCGCCTGGTAGAAGTACATGGCGGTCATGTCGCCGCCGTCGCGACGGTAGCTGATAAACACGTCGCAGGTGCGCACCGTCTGGCTTGTGGTGTTGCCTTTTCCCTTCATAACCATCCTCCGTGTCCCGTGCCGGGGTTGCGTCACATTGTTGACATCATTATACCAGCACACCGCCGCGCGCACAATATGAGGATTTGGAAACGATATGGGAGTTAACAGATTGTTAACTTTAAACACAGCAAAGCGGGACGGGCCGAAAGGGCCCGTCCCGCGGGGGTTGGCGAGTGTTTTACAGCAGGGGATCGAGCATGTCGATGGCGTCGAAGTTGCCCTCGGCGATGGCCAGCTCCATCATCTGCTCGACGGCGGCGTGGTCCGCCTGCGCGGCGAAGCGGGAGACCGCCTCCCAGTTCTTGTCCTGCGCCCGGGCCACGCACAGCCGGCCGAAGTACTCCGGGGTCAGGTGCGGGGCCAGCTCCGACAGGAAGTCGTAGTCGTCGTTGGACACCACCGCGTTGGCCAGCGTCTCGAGCTGCTCCTTGCACATGCAGTGCTCGGCGAGCTGCAGCGCCAGCGCGTGGGCCTCGGCGCGGTAGGCGGCGATGGCGACCTGATCCGCGCAGTGCTCCAGCGAGATCTGCTCGGCGTAGGTGGAAAGCCACTGCCAGTTCTCCGCCTGGGCGGCGGCCAGGGCGATCTTCTCCTGGAACTCGTCCTCGAACTGCCATACGTGGTCGCCCAGCCAGCTCCAGTTGCCCGCCTCGATGGCGGCGTCGATGGTGCGGGTGTCGGCGTAGCCGTTCATGTGCTCCAGCACCCAGTCGTGCATGCCCAGGCCGTTGGCCTTCCGGGCGATCTCGCGCTGCAGGTCCTCGTCGTCGATCTCATCCATGTGCGCGGCCAGCCAGTCCCACTTTTCGTCCTGCAGGGCGCGGCGGCAGGCGGCGTTGCGCAGGGCTTTGACCCGGTCCTCCCGGCCCTTGGCGCTCTCCACGAAGCTGTTGATGGCGTTGCCCACCTCGCGGGCCACGTCTTCGCTGAGCTTCCCGGCCCTGCGGACCACCTTCTCCATGCCCTTGCCGAGGGTCTGGGACATGTCGCCGAGGCAGCGGCCGATGTCCTCGCCGGGGTTGGGGTTGTTGGCCACGTCCTTGACGATCCTGCTGCCCTCGGTGGCCAACTTCGCCAGCCGGTCCACCATCTCCCGCTTGAGGAAGGGGGCGATGCGCTGCAGGGTTTCCCAGGTGATCTCCGTCTCCGGGTTCTGGATGAGCTTCTCCAGGCACTCCCGGGAGATGAAGGGCGCGAAGCGGGCGATGTCGTTCGCGGTCAGCTCGCTTTTATGTTCCATCAAAAGCGCGTCCACGGCGCTTCGGGACATGAAGGGGGCCATTTGCAGCAGCTTTTCGATTTCCAGCGGCTGTTTGGGCGCCTCCTCCGGGGCGGCCTCCTCCGCTTCGGCGGGGGCCTCTTCGGCGATGGTGGTCTCCTCGGCGCCATCGTCCTCCGGGGCAGGCTCGTCCGCCTTGGGCGTCTGGAAGATGCCGTTGACGATGTTGTTGAAGAAGTTTCCGATATCCCGGATCGGCTCCTCGAGGGGGGACTTGCCCTCCATGCGTTCCTGCGGCACCTCGCCGGACAGAAGCTGCTCCATGGTAATGCCGAACAGCCGGGTCAGGTCCATCAGCGTCTGCACGTCCGGCAGCGCCGCGCCGTTTTCCCACTTGGAAACGGCCTGATGCGAAACGTTCAGCGCAGCGGCGAGCTGCTGCTGGGTCATGTTCCGGTCCTGTCTGAGGGTTGCGATGGTCTTGCCAACGGCGCGATTGTCAATCATGCTTTCCGCCTCCAATCAATCGTCATATTCATGGCGGGTGTTTTTCCGCCCGCACATTCAATATAGCATATTCAACTGATGATTGCAAGCAACTGCAGGTAGAATAATATAGAATCGGAGTTGAATTGTTAGCACTTAAAGATGATGAGTGCTAAATTTTACTTGACAAAGCCCCCATCGGTGGTAAAATAGTATCCAGTAAATATGGAGGTGATATCATGTCCAAAGGGACTGTTTCAATCAATGCTGAAAACATCATGCCGGTCATCAAGCAGTGGCTTTACTCCGACAAGGACATATTCGTGCGCGAGATGATCTCCAACGCCTGCGACGCCATCAGGAAGCTGCGCTGGCTGGCGGGCACCGGCCAGGCGACGCTTGACGACGCGCCGGACCGCATTGACGTGGTGGTGGACAAGGAGGCCGGCACGCTGACCTTCATCGACAACGGCATCGGCATGACCGAGGACGAGGTCGTGAAGTACATCGCCCAGGTGGCCTTCTCCGGCGCGACGGACTTCATCACGAAATATACAAAGGAAGAGGACAAGGGCGAGGGCGCGAGCATCATCGGCCACTTCGGCCTGGGCTTTTACAGCGCGTTCATGGTGTCGGACAAGGTGGTCATCGACTCCAAGAGCTACACCGACGCGCCCGCCGTGCGCTGGACGAGCGAGGACGGCATGGAGTACGAGATCGAGCCCTCCGACCGCACCGAGCGCGGCACGGCCATCACGCTCTACATCGACGAGGCCGACAAGGACTTCCTGGACAAGTGGACCGTGCGCTCGACGCTTCAGAAGCACTGCGCGTTCATGCCGGTGCCGATCTTCCTGAGCGAAGTCGAGAAGCCCGAGGAGCCCAAGGAAGGGGAGGAGCCCAAAAAGCCCGCGGAGCCCGAGCAGATCAACGACACCAATCCGCTTTGGATGAAGCGCCCCGCCGACTGCACCGACGAGGAGTACAAGGCGTTCTATCACAAGGTGTTCAACGACTTTGAGGACCCGCTGTTCTGGATCCACCTGAACGCGGAGTATCCCTTCAACCTCAAGGGCATACTGTTCTTCCCGAAGATCAAGAACGAGTTCACGGCCTCCGAGGGCGTCATCAAGCTGTACAACAACCAGGTGTTCGTGGCGGACAACATCAAGGAGGTCATCCCCGAGTTCCTGATGCTCTTGAAGGGCGTCATCGACTGCCCCGACCTGCCGCTGAACGTGTCCCGCTCCTTCCTGCAGAACGACGGCTACGTCAAAAAGATGGCGGCCTACATCACCCGCAAGGTGGCCGACCGGCTGGTCAGCGAGTTCAACACCAAGCGCGAGGACTACCAGAAGTACTGGGACGACATCCACATGTTCGTCAAGTACGGCTGCATCCGCGACCAGAAGTTCTACGACCGCGTGAAGCCCGCGCTGATCTACAAGACCACCGCCGGCGAGTACGTGACGCTGGAGGAGTACATCAACCGCAACTGCCCCGACGACGAGAACAAGACCGTCTACTACGCCTCGGACGACAAGCGCCAGGCGCAGATGATCAAGCTGTACACCGACCAGGACAAGGACGTGGTGCTGCTGAACACGCTGATCGACGACGACTTCGTCAGCCACCTGGAGTTCACCGACCACGACAGCAAGGTCAGCTTCAAGCGCGTGGACGCGGACACCGAGAACCTCACCGAAAACGGCGAGACCGACGAGACCGCGCGGCTCAAGCTGGAGGGGCTGTTCCGCAAGGCCATGGGCGACGACACCGTGGACGTGCAGCTCAAACCCTTCAAGGACGAGAGCATGATCGCCATGATCACCGTGGACGAGCAGAGCCGCCGGTTTACGGAGATATCCAGCCGCTGGGGCCGCGGCGGCATGAGCCTGCCCGAGAAGCGCACGCTGGTGCTCAATGAGAAGCACCCGCTGGTGAAGTGGCTGTCCGCCGCCGAGGAGAGCGACGACACCGAGGCCATCTGCGCCCAGGTGGCCGACCTCGCCGAGATGGCCCGCCAGCCGCTGGTGGCCGACCGCATGGTCGAGTTCCTGCGCCGCTCCAACGCGCTGCTGACACAGTTGGTACTAAAATAGGAATTAGGAATGAGGAATTAGGAATTACAGAGTGCCGGAAGCATGGCGCAGGGGCGGCATCGACGCCCCTGCGCCATGTGTACACCTTATGAGTATTGCGCGGCAGCCGGTAACCCAATTCCTAACTCCTAACTCCTAATTCCTCATTACCTCGGTTAAATATCGTCGGCGGGATTGCTTTTCATGTAACTATCATGTAGAATAGAGATGAACAATCCAGTTGGAGCGGTCCCATTCCGGCCGATCACCTGCACAGGCGGGCGGGGTGGGGGAAGGTATCGATGTGGAATTATAGCTTTGTCATACCCAGCCTGATGGTGCTGTGCGTATTCCTGGTGTACTATCTGAGGAGCCCCCGTCTGCCGGTGCGCGTCAACCGCACCTTTTTGGCCGTGCTGGTGTTGCAGCTTGCACTGGTGGCGACGGACGTGCTGTCCAGCTACGCGGACGAGAACTACACGCATTATTCAAACGCCACGCTCTACCTGCTGAACATGGCGTTTTTCGTGTTGTTCCTGGCCCGCATCTACTGGTTTTACCTGTTCACGCAGGACGTGCTGCGCTTCCGACGCTCCAACGCGCCCCGGCTGGTGATGATGTCTCACGCCTTCTTCGTGCTGGTGGAGCTGATCACGCTGTCCAGCTTCGTGACGGGCGCGGTGTTCTACATCGATCAGGGCTACCATCGCGGCCCCATGTACAACATACTCTACATCGCCTTTTTCCTCTACATCGCCCTGTCGCTGGTGCTGGCGGCGCGCTACGCCGACCGGATGAGCCGGCACGACATGATCAGCGTGGTGGGCTACAACATCGTGCTGTTCATCGGCAACATCGTGCGGCTTCTGCTGCCGCGCTATCTGGTGATGAACACCTTCTGCATGCTGGCCATCGTGATCATCTACCTGTCCTTTGAAAACCCGGACCTGTACCGCTCGGAGCAGGGCGAGGGCTTCAACCTGCGGGCCCTGCGGGACGTGCTGGAGGAGTACTCCGACGGCAAGCCCTACCGCATACTCGGCGTGGTGCTGGAGAACTACGTGGACGAGCGCGGCATCTACGGCGGGCGTCAGATGGACCGCGGCATCTCCATGATCGCCGAATACCTGTCCTCGGAGTTTCCCAACGTTATGCTGTTCTACGTGCGCGGCGGCCGGTACGTGCTGATGGGCGCGCGGGACATGGACTGGGACGACATGCGCCGGCGCATCAACGCCCGCTTCCAGCAGCCCTGGAAGGCGGACGACGTGGACATGTTTTTGAACGTGGGCTATGTGCTGATGGAGCCCGGCTCCGAGCAGCGCGCGGTGGACCGGGTCATCTCCAGCCTGATGATCGCCTTCGACCGCGTGGGGCGCTCCGGCAACGTGGACGACAACACCATCGACGCGCGGACCATGCAGGAGATCGACCGCCAGGTGGACGTCAAGCGCGCCCTCGAGCAGGCGCTGGAGCAGGACGCGGTGGAGGTGTTCCTCCAGGTGCTGGTGGACAGCCACACCCGAAAGGTCGCGGGCGCGGAGGCGCTGGCGCGCATCTGGGACGCCGACGGCGAGATCATATCGCCCACCACCTTCATCCCCATCGCGGAAAAGGGCGGCTACATCAACCTGCTGGGCGAGCAGGTGTTCGAAAAGACCTGCCGGTTCATCCGGGAAAACGAGCTGGACAAGCTGGGGCTCAAGTGGATCAACGTGAACCTCTCGCCCATACAGTGCATGCGCAAGGACTTAAACGGGCGCTTCATGGAGATACTGACCCGCTACGGCGTCGATCCCAGCGTGATCCACCTGGAGATCACCGAGGAGTCCATGGTGGACTACGAGATACTGGAGCAGCAGATCGACGCGCTCCGGGAAAACGGCTTCAACTTCGCGCTGGACGACTACGGCAGCGGCTACTCCAACCTGACGCGCGTGAAGCGCTATCCCTTCTTCAACATCAAGCTGGACATGGACCTGGTGCGCGACTACTGCCGCGAGCGGGACAAGCTGCTGCCCAACCTGATCAACGCCTTCAAGCAGATGGGCTTCACCATCACCGCCGAGGGCATCGAGACCGAGGAGATGGCGCAGATCATGACCGACGTCGGTTGCGATTATCTCCAGGGATTCCTGTTCTCAAAGCCCATTTCGATGGACGATTTCCTTGCGAAGTACGGCAGACAGAGCGCGTAGGTTTAAACCATATCCTCCGGCTTGAACACCGCGTCGAACTTCTCGGGGGTCAGGAAGCCCAGGCGAACGCACGCCTCCCGCAGGGAGATGTTCTCCCGGTAGGCCAGCTTGGCGGTCTTTGCGGCGTTGTCATAGCCGATGTAGGGGTTGAGCGCGGTGACCAGCATCAGGCTGTTGTGCAGGTTCATGGCCATCCTGTCCCGGTCGGCGGTGATGCCGGACACGCAGTGGTCGTGGAAGGACCGCATGCCGTCCGTGAGCAGCCGCACGGACTGGAGGAAGTTGTAGATCAGCACCGGCATGAACACGTTGAGCTCGAAGTTGCCCTGGCTCGCGGCCATGCCCACGGCGACGTCGTTGGCCATCACCTGCACGGCCACCATGGTCATGGCCTCGCACTGGGTGGGGTTGACCTTGCCGGGCATGATGGAGCTGCCGGGCTCGTTTTCGGGGATGCGGATCTCCCCCAGGCCGCAGCGGGGGCCAGAGGCCAGCCAGCGCACGTCGTTGGCGATCTTCATCAGGTTGGCCGCCAGCGCCTTGAGCGCGCCGTGGGCGAACGCGAGATCGTCCTTCGAGGTGAGGGCGTGAAACTTGTTTTCGGCGGTGACGAAGGCCTTGCCGGTGAGCTCGGAGACGGCCCTCGCCACCTCGGCGTCGAAGCCCTTCGGCGCGTTCAGACCGGTGCCCACGGCGGTGCCGCCCAGGGCCAGCTCCTTTAATCCCGGCAGTGCCAGGCGAAGTTGCGCGAGGGGCTTTTCGATCATGTTCCGCCATCCGCTGATCTCCTGGGAGAAGCGTATGGGCGTGGCGTCCTGGAGGTGGGTGCGTCCCGACTTCACGACGCCTTCGTTTTCCCTTTCCAGCCGCTTGAGGGTTTCGATGAACGTCTCCATCACCGGGATGAGCCCATCCTCGATGCCCAGCACCGCCGCAATGTGCATGGCGGTGGGGAAGGTGTCGTTGGAGGACTGGGACATGTTCACGTGGTCGTTGGGGTGCAGAAGGGTTTCCCCGGCGATGGCGTTGCCCCGGTTGGCGATGACCTCGTTGGCGTTCATGTTGGACTGCGTGCCGCTGCCGGTCTGCCACACCACCAGCGGGAAGTGGTCGTTGAGCGCGCCGGAGATCACCTCGTCGCAGGCCGCGCAGATGGCCGAGAGCCGTTTGGCGTCCATCCTGTCGGGGTTCAGGCGGTGGTTCGCGATGGCCGCCGCCTTCTTCAGTATGCCGAAGGCGTGGGTGATCTCGCGGGGCATGACCTCGGTGCCGATCTTGAAGTTCTGGTGGCTGCGCTGGGTCTGCGCGCCCCACAAGCGGTCCGCGGGCACCCGCATTTCGCCCATGGAGTCCCGTTCGATGCGATATTCCATAGATGTTTTCTCCTTGGGACGGTCATATCAAAGGAACTTATTTACGAGCCTGCGCGCGACGGCCTCCATCTCCGCGCGGTGCGCCTCCATGTCGGAGAGCAGCTTGAACTGGCACTTCGCCCGGGCGAGGTTGTGGTCGGGGGACTCGATGCGGAAGTACACGTCGCCGTCGAGGTAGTCGGTCAGGAACCTAAGCCCCACCTCGAAGGTCATCACCAGCGCCCCCAGCACGAGGTTGTCCAGCTCCGCGCCGACGAGGCCCCGCGCGGTGCGGCTGACGAAGCCCTCGGTGAAGGCCGTGAAGAGGTCCATGTCGAGCCTGACCTTCGACAGGTCCCGCTCGTCCTCGGCGGCGGTGGAGGCCCCGAAGCGTATGGCGTCGCCGAAGTCGTAGAGTGCCGAGCCCGCCATTACCGTGTCCAGGTCCACCACGCACAGCGCCTCGCCGGTCACATCGTCCACCATGACGTTGTTGCACTTGGTGTCGTTGTGGGTGACCCGCAGGGGCAGCTCTCCCGCGTCGATCATGCGCACGATTGCGCCCATGGCATCGCGGCGCGCGCGCACGAAGGCGATCTCCGCCGCGGCGCACTCGGCGCGGTGCGCGACGTCCTTCGCCACGGAGGCCTCGAAGTTGTCCATGCGGCGGACGGTGTCGTGGAAATAGGGGATGGTGTCGTGCAGCTTTTCGATGGGGAAGTCCGACAGCATGCTCTGGAAGTCCCCGAAGGCGCGGCCCACGATGCCGAACTGCTCCGGGGATTCCACCGCGTCCACGGAATGGGCGTGGGCGATGAAGTTGTACGCCCGCCACGCGCCGCCGTCGGCGTCGTAGACGAGCGGACGGCCCTCGCGGGAGGGGATGACGCGCAGCACCCGGTTTTGGGCGTCCAGGCCGCGCGCCTCGACGGCCCGGCGCAGGTGCTCCGTGACCAGCGCCACGTTCTCCATGACCTCCTCCGGCTTGTGGAAGGCGAAGGTGTTGATGCCCTCGCGGAAGGTCAGCCGGTAGGTGCGGTTGATGTGGCCGGTCTTGATCTCGGCGCATTCCGCCAGCGCGCCGGGAAAGGCAAACCCGGCGAGAACGGATCGAAGCAGTGTGTCGTTCATGGCGATCATCCCTCTGTCTGATCAGAACAGCGCGTCGACAAATTCCTTCGCGTCGAAGGGCTGCATGTCGTCGAGCTGCTCGCCCAGGCCGATGTAGCGCACCGGCAGGCCCAGCTCGTTGCGGATGGCGATGGCGATGCCGCCCTTGGCGGTGCCGTCCAGCTTGGTGAGTATGATGCCCTCGAGGTTGGCCACCTCGCTGAACACCTTGGCTTGCGCCAGGCCGTTCTGGCCGGTGGTGGCGTCGATCACCAACAGGGCGCTCAGCGCGGCCTCGGGGTACTCCCGCTCCGCCACGCGGCTGATCTTGCGAAGCTCCTCCATCAGGTGGGCCTTGTTGTGAAGCCTGCCGGCGGTGTCCACCAGCAGCACGTCCGCGTGGCGGCCCTTGGCGGCCTGTATGCCGTCGAACACCACCGCGGCGGGGTCCGCGCCCTCGCGGTGCTTGATGATGGGCACGTCGGCGCGCTCGGCCCACACGGTGAGCTGCTCCGCCGCCGCGGCGCGGAAGGTGTCGCCCGCACAGATGATGACCCGGCGGCCCATGGCCTTCAAGCGGGAGGCCAGCTTGCCGATGGAGGTGGTCTTGCCCACGCCGTTGACGCCGATGATCAGAAGCACCATCGGGCTTTCAAGCTTCATGGGCTCGGCCCACAGGATGTCCGCCAGTATGCCCTTCAACGCCTCCCGGGCCTTCTCCGGGTCGCCGATCTTCTCGCTTTGGCACTTCTCCCTCAGCCGGCTCACCGCCAGCTCGGAGGTCTGCACGCCCACGTCGGCCATGATGAGGATGTCGGTCAGGTCCTCGTAGAAGTCGTCGTCGAGCTCCTTATAGTTCTCCACCAGCTCGTCCATGCGGCCGGTGAAGACCTCGCGGGTCTTTTGCAGGCCCTTCTTGATCTTGTCAAACAATCCCATGTGTATTACCTCCGGTGTTATACTGCCTCGTTCAGCTTGACGGATACCGTCTTGGAGACGCCCTTCTCCTCCATCACCACGCCGTAGAGCGCGTCGCAGCGCTCCATGGTGCCCTTTCTGTGGGTGATGACGATGAACTGGGTGTTCTCGGAATACGATTTCAGGTAGTCGGCGTAGGTGTCGATGTTGGCGTCGTCCAGCGCGGCCTCGATCTCGTCGAGTATGCAGAAGGGCGTGGGCTTCAGATCGAGTATGGCGAACAGTATGGCGATGGCCGTCAGCGCGCGCTCGCCGCCGGAGAGAAGCGACAGCATCTGCAGCTTCTTGCCGGGGGGCTGGGCCACGATCTCGATGCCGCAGTTGAGGGCGTCGGCGGGGTCGGTGAGCCGAAGCTCCGCCTTGCCGCCGCCGAACAGCTTCACGAACGTGCGCTGGAAGTTGGCGTTCATCAGCGTGAACTGCTCCCTGAACTGCTTCTCCATGCGGCTCTCCAGCTCGGCGACGATGCCCTCCAGGTCCGCCTGGGCCTTGAGCAGGTCGTCCCGCTGGGTGGTCAGCTCGTCCACGCGGTCCACCGTGCGCCGGTACTCGTCCACCGCCGCCACGTTCACCGTGCCCATGGCGCGGATGCGCGCGCGTATGGCGGAGATGCGCTTTTCGGACTCGGTCAGCTTGAAGTCCGGCTGCCGGAAGGATTCCGCCCCGGCGTAGGACAGCTCGTAGTCCTCCCAGATGCGGTCCTGGATCTGCTTGAACTCGCCCTCCACGCGGGTCAGCTGTATCTCGCTGCGGTGGTGCCTGTCGGAGAAGTCGTCCAGGTCGCCACGGAGCTTGTCGATCTGCTCGTTCAACGCCTGGAGCTGCTTCTGCACGCCGGTGCGCCGCTGGTCCGCGGCGTCGAAGTCCGACCGCGCGGCGTCCAGCCTGCGCTTGCCGTCGTCGAGGTTTGCGATGTCCTGCTCAAGCAGGGCGGCGTTCTTCTCAAGCGCGTTGTGGCACTCCGCGAGCGCCGCCTCGGACTCCGCGAGCAGCTTCTCGGTGTTCTCCGCCTGGGCGGCGAGCTGGTCGCGGCTGAGGGTGTCGGCCTCCAGGCCGCGCGTGCGGGCGGCCAGCTGGACCCGCTGCTCGCCGACCTCGGCGCGCAGGGCCTCGGTGTCGGTCCTGAGTCTGAACAGTTCGTCGGACAGCTTTTTGACCTCTGCCTGACGGTCCTCGTGGGAGCTCTCGGCGGACTGCTGCCGGGCGTTAAGCGCTTCAAGCGACGCCGTGACGTCCTCCAGCTGGGCCTTCAAGCGCTCGCGCTCGCTCTCCATGCGCTGCACGCGCTGGTTGTTGCTGTCCTGCTCCTCCAGCGCGGCGTTCAGCTGCGCCTCGGCGCGGGCCACGGCGACCTCCTGCTTGTGAAGCTCGTCGTACAGCTCGCCGCGCTCGCGCTTCAGACTGTTGCGCTCGTCCTCGATATTGGCGTGCCGGTCCCGCGCCTCGGCGAAGGCGGCCTCGATCTTCTTGAGGGCCAGCTCGCTCTCCTCGATCTCGCGGCTGCGGGACAGAAGCGAGGTCATGCGGCTCTGCACGCTGCCGCCGGTCATGGAGCCGCCGGAGTGCATCACGTCGCCCTCCAGCGTCACGAGCCTGAACTGATACCGCCCCGCCCGCTGTATGGCGATGCCGGCGGCGAGGTCCTCGGCCACCACGGTGCGGCCCAGCAGGTTGTCGATGACGCCCTGATACCTGGGGTCGAACTCGATGAGCTCCGAGGCCAGGCCCACGCACCCCGGCATGGCCAGCACGCCCCGCTCCTGGGGATTGAGCGTGCGGCCCCGCACCGAGGAGATGGGCAGGAAGGTGGCCCGGCCGAAGCGGTTCTGGCGCAGGTATTCGATCATGCGCTTGGCGTCCTCGTCCCGGTCCACCACGATGTTCTGCAGCGCGCCGCCCAGCACCATGTCCATGGCGCGCTCCAGCCGGGCGGGCACGTGGATGAGGTCGGCCACCACGCCGTGCACGCCCGCGCCGCCCAGCCGCTTCGACTGCATCAGCACCTGCTTGACGGCGTTGGTGTAGCCCTCGTAGTCCCGCTGCATCTCCCGAAGCAGGCGAAGCCGCGAATCCCGCTGCTGCTGCTCGGTTTGGAGCCGGGTGACGTGCTGCGAAAGCTGCTGGGCCTGCTCGCCCAGGGCTTGCACGCGGTTTTGCATGTCGGTGACCTGGCGGTCCAGCTCGGCCTTGCGGGCGGTCTCGTCGTCAAGAAGCGCCCGGGCGGACTCCACGTGCGCGCCCAGGGCCTCCACGCCGGTCTGCTCCCGGTCGCGGTCCGCCTGCATGCCGTCCAACTGGTTTTGAAGCGCCGTCTGCATGGCGCTCAGCCGGGCGCGCTGGCTTCGCACGTCGCCCAAACGGTTCATGGCCTGTATGATCTGCTGCTTGGCGTTCTCGGTGCGTTCCTCCAGATCGGACAACTGCGCCTCGGAATCCGACAGCGCCTTCTCCCTTTCGGCAAGCGAAGCGGACGCAGTCTCGACGATCTGCGTCTCAAGGGCGATGGACTTGGTCATCTGTTCGATCTGACGGCGGATGCCCTCGCCGCCCTCGGCGGCGGCGGCGCGCTGGGCCGTGAGCCGGTCGCGCTCCTTCTCGCCTGAAGCGATGCGCTCCCGCATCACCTGCACCGCGCCCTCGCCGGCCTCCACCTCGCGGATGAGCTGCTGCACGGCCTCGCGCTTCTCGCCGGTCTCCAATTCCAGTGCGTCCAGCCGGGCCTGGGCGGTGTCGCGCTCCGCGCCCTGCTTCTCGAGGGCCTGGTTGGCCTCGAGGATGGACTCGCCCAGCTGCTCCACGCTGGCCTTCAATTCCCGGATGCGGGCCTCGTAGCGCTCGGTGCGCACCAGGAACACGTTGAGGTCGAGTACCTTCAGCTCGTCCCTGAGCTGCAGGTACTCGCGCGCGGCCTCGGCCTGCTCTTTGAGCGGGGCGACCCGCTCCTCCAGCTCGGAGAGTATGTCCTCGACGCGGTTCAGATTGTCCTGGGTGTGGGCGATGCGCTTTTCGGCGTCCAGCTTGCGGGCCTTGTACTTGACGATGCCCGCGGCCTCCTCGAACACCTGACGGCGGTCCTCGGACTTCTGGGACAGTATCTCGTCGATGCGGCCCTGGCCGATCAGCGAATAGCCGTCCCGGCCGATGCCGGTGTCGCGGAACAGGTCCACGATGTCCTTCAACCGGCAGGGCGCGCCGTTGATCTTGTACTCGCCCTCGCCGGAGCGGTACACCCGGCGGGTGACCTGCACCTCGGCAAAGTCGACGGACAGCGCGTGATCCTCATTGTCGAATATGAGGGTCACCTCGCAGTAGGACAGGCGGCGGCGCTGTTCGGTGCCGTTGAATATGACGTCCTCCATCTTGGAGCCGCGCAGGGACTTGGCGCTCTGCTCGCCCAGCACCCACCTTACGGCGTCGGAGATGTTGGACTTGCCGCACCCGTTGGGCCCGACCACGCCGGTGATGCCGTCCTCAAAGGTAATCTCCACGTGGTCCGCGAAGGACTTGAAGCCGTGGAGGATCAGTTTTTTCAGTCGCAAGGGTTTACTTCGCTCCGTTCAAAGGGCAGCTTCAATGACTGCCGAGTTTTCTCAGTGCGTCGCGCGCGGCGTCCTGCTGCGCGTGCTGCTTGCTGGTGCCCTGGCCGGCGCCCAGCACACGGTCGTCCAGCACCACGTTGTAGCGGAACTGGGGCGCGTGGGGCGGCCCCTTCATGGAGACGAACTCGTAGGTGGGCATGTCGCCGGTGCGCTGCATGATCTCCTGCAGCCGGGACTTGGCGTCCAGGTGGTCCTCCAGCATGCGGGGCCGCAGGTCCTCCGCCAGTGCCAGCCGGATGACCCGCACGGCCTCGTCGAAGCCCCCGTCGAGATACACGGCGGCAAGCACGGCCTCCATCACGTCGCACAGTATGGACGGCTTGTTGCGCCCGCCCGAGCGATCCTCCCCGACGGAGAGGCGGATGTACCGGCCCAGCTCCAGCCGCCGGGCCGCGCGGCAGAGGGTCTCCTCCCGCACGAGCCCGGCGCGGATGCGCGTCAGCTTGCCCTCGTCTATCTCCGGAAACTCAAAGTACAGATACCGGCTGATGGCCAGCTCCAGTACGGCGTCCCCGAGGAACTCCAGCCGCTGGTAGTGGGGCACGTGATGATCCCCGCCGTAGGAGGGGTGGGTCAGCGCGGTCTCCAGCAGCCGGATGTCCCTGAAATTGTAATTCAGCTTCTTGCAAAGCGCTTTCACGTCAAAATCCTCTCTCGAAAAAATGAGAATTGAGAATTGGAATGCTGCTTCCAATTCTCAACGGCCGCGCCCTACACCCTGCTCGCGATGTAACTGACGATGTCGCCCACGGTCTTGATGGTGCCCAGGGCCTCGTCCTCCACCTGGGTGTCGAACTCGGTCTCCAGGTCCATGATGAGCATCATCAGGTTGGCGCTGTCGGCGCCCAGGTCCTCGACCATGCGGGCGTCCTCGGTGATCTTGCCCTCGTCCACGGGCAGCTGCATCAGCAGGTATTCCTTAACCTTGGCAAAGATGGTGTTGCGATCCATGTTGTATTCTTCCTTTCGTCACTGATTGTTGATATCATCGACCAGGCCGGACAGTCCCTCGGAGATCTTGCCCACGACGTCGCCCTCGAGCATCTCCCGGGCCTGGCGAATGGCGTTCATGATGGCCACGTCGCCGGAGCTGCCGTGGGCCTTGACCACCGCGGCCTGCACGCCCAGCATCGGCGCGCCGCCCACGGCGTTGTAATCCATGTCCTTCTTGAAGGCGCGAAACGCCGGCTTGGCCAGCAGGGCCCCCAGCTTGCAGAGCGGGCTTGACATCAGGTGGGTCTTGAGCATGCCCATCACGGTGCCCACGATGCCCTCGGTGTACTTCAGTATGACGTTGCCCGCGAAGCCGTCGGTGACTACCACGTCGAAGTCGCCGGAGGGCACCTCCCGCGCCTCGCAGTTGCCCGCGAAGCGGTAGCTGGTCTGGCGCTTCATGAGCTGGTAGGCCTCCTTGGTCAGCTTGTTGCCCTTTTCCTCCTCGACGCCGATGTTCACCAGGCCCACGGCGGGGTCGCTGACGCCCATCACGGACTTCATGTAGACCGACCCCATCAGGCCGAACTGCATCAGGTACTTGGGCTGGCAGTCCACGTTCGCGCCGCAGTCGATCAGCAAAAAGGGCTTTTTCGCGCCGGGCAGTATCGGGGCCAGGGCGGGGCGCTCGATGCCGGGGATGCGCCCGATGCGCAGCATGCCGCCCGCCAGCACCGCGCCGGTGGAGCCCGCGGACACGATGGCCTGCGCCCGGCCCTCGCGCACCGCCAGCATCGCCTGCACCAGCGAGGAGTTCACCTTCCGGCGCACGGCCAGCATCGGCGGCTCGTCCATGGAGATGGTGTCCTCGGCGGGGAGGATCTCAATGCGGTCGCGCACGTCGTCCGCGCCGGCGAGCAGCCGGTTCAGCGTCGCCTCGGGCCCGGCCAGCAAAAGGCTGATGTCCGGGTACTTGCGCAGCGCCATGACGCCGCCCGCCACGATGGCGTCCGGCGCGTTGTCGCCGCCCATGGCGTCCAGCGCGATGATGTGTCCCTTCATTTATAGCCCCCCATTCTGAATATCCATGATCATTTTATCAGAACGCATGTTAATTCTCAAGCGCTTTTTGCCCCTTCGGCGCCTCTGGCGGGCGGGATATGTAATATTTTCGGGCAAACGGGGAGAGGGCTTGCCATTTTGGGGGAAATGGGCTATAATGACAATGCTGCGTGTGCCCGTAGCGAAGCTGGATATCGCGTCAGACTCCGACTCTGAAGACCGTGGGTTCGAATCCCGCCGGGCACGC
>CADASI010000109.1 GCA_902790525.1 uncultured Eubacteriales bacterium | reverse complement strand
GTGTACTGATATTGTACATCAAAAGTGGAGAAAAATCAGTTGATAGATGTACCAAAATTGCTTGTATTTGTGGGCTTTATCGACATTTACAAGTGGCAATGAAGATGACCTTCAAGGAGGATGGCGACCGCCAGTTCCCCACGGACGGCCGGGCGATGACCTTCACCCTGCCGGCCAACGACACCATCGCCCTGAACCTCACGGGCAGTTTTGAAACCACGTTCTCCATCTCCCTGGGCAGAAAGGACGCCCTGGAGAACAACAAGGTGATCTATCACGCGCAGGGCGGAGATGGTGACAGGCCCTACATAGCGCTTCAATGGAATACCGCCGACAGGAAGGGCATGAACGCGCTGAACGCCTCGGCGGTGGCGAATTTCACGCTCAACTTTGATATCACCATCCCGAAAAAGCCGGACAATGACGGCAGAATAGCCTTCACACAGGTCATCGGCGTCGAACTGGTGGAGGACCCGAACTACAATGTCGAAGTGAACAAGACCGGCGCGTTTGCCGATGACACAGACGACAGGACCATCCTCTGCTACACCGTGGACGTCGCGGCCACCGAGGGCGACGCGAAGGACATGATGCTGACGGACGAGATGGGCGCGGCGCTCACGTTCCTGAATACCCCCGGGCAGGAAAGCGTCACGGACATCACCTCCGACAATAAGGATCGCAGTGGCCACGAGGTGGCGGTGACGTATCAGAAGAGGATTAAAGAGGATGAAGATGAAGAGCCTCTATGGGTCAACCTGCCGGAAGGAGAAAACCCCTATGACCCAAACAACATACAGATCGTGTCCCAGGAGGCCCGCGGGCTAACGCTGAAGGTAAAAACGCTGAAGGAAGGCCACAGGGCGCTCATCAATTACGACGCGCGGGTGAACTATGTCAAGCTGGGCGGCAAGGACAACGTCGGCACGACCTCCAGAAACACCGTCACCGCCACCAAGGAGAACGGCGATTTTCTGGACGACGCCTTCCACCATCTGACAGCCGACACCATCTTCCTGTTGATGAGCAAAGCGTTTTCGACCCCGGAGTATTACGACGCTTCGGGCGTCCGGCTCACGGATAATCCCAATACCACCAATATAAACGAGCTGACGGGCTGGGACAAACAGTACATTAAGTGGACCCTCACCTACAACGACGAGCGGCACATCGACGTCGAAGGCGCGACGCTGCATGACGAGATGTGGGACGGCGCCCGTGAAGCGGCGAAATATGCCACCGACAAGCCCTTTACCGTCCAAGCCACTTCCGACGGGGAGAACTTTATCGATATCCTCAACTGCACGGGTACGCCGACGCCATGGGGCAGCGATGACGGCATCACCGTTGTAGATTACTTCCCGCGCTACAAGGGCTATGACGTGTACAACACCAAGCTGCCCCCGGGCACCGAAAAGGAGGATTACGACGGCTTCGTCGACCTGCTGGAGTCGCGGCTGGGCGCCATGACGGAGCAGGAACTGGAGGACCTGATGAGCCTGTTCGGCTATAAGGCCCCGCACACCGGCCTGCTCCCCACGGGCGACGATCTCCCGCTGTGGCCGATCGCCTTCGCAGCGGCGGGCCTGCTGGCCCTCGCGGCGGCGGTGGTGTTGGGGCGGAAGCGAAGGGTTTAAACCACAGGCGATGAGGGCATCGCCCCTACATGTGAGATGATAATCATCCGTAGGGGCGATGCCCTCATCGCCCGTCTTTTGTCTATGCCGTTGCCCTTCGCGGGTCTGCCCCGATCACGCCTCCGCCGGCGCCGGGTGGGCCTCGTCGGTCACATCCCTGAAACCGGTCACGATGTTGATCTCGCCGTTGTCCAGCTCCATCCGGGTGAACTCCACCCAGTAGTGCCGTATGCCGTCCTCGAACACCCGGCGGAAGGGCACGGAATAGATCAGCCGGTTCTTGGTGTTCCTGATGATGTTCTCCGGCGTGAGCGCCTCCAGGAACCGCTGCCGGTCGTCCTCGAGCACCAGCCTGGAATAGAAGGCGAAAGCGTCGGTGAAGCGCGCGATCTTCGACGCGGCCTGCGCGGGCAACAGGTGCGCCATCTTTTCGTCGACGCGGACAAGCTCAAACCGCTGGGTCTCCACGTCGGTGATGAGCCAGACCGAGTCGTAGGGCCGGGTGAGCGCCTCGATGACGGCGGCGCGCCGGGCCTTGTCGGACTCCGCCTGCTCGTACTTGTCCGTGATGTCGGAGATGAACACATAGTACAGGCTGTTTTCGTCGTCGTATTTGACGAAATGGCCGTAATCGTCGATCCAGCGGGTCTTGCCGTCCTTGCGGATGATGCGGTATTCCACGAAGTCGAGGTCGGCCTGACTCTGGTTGACCTGGTCCGTGATGGAAACGGAGATCCTGTCGTAGTCGTCGGGGTGGACCATGCCCCGGAAGGTAAAGCCGGTCAGGGCCTTGAATTCCTCCAGGCTGTCGCAGCCGAAGATGTCGCAGACGGCCTTGTTGGCGTACAGAAGCTCCTCCTTCCCGCCCGCCTTGTAGATGAAGAAGCCGCCGGGCATGTGCTCGCCGAACTGCTCGATGACGGACAGTATCTGCTCGACCAGCAGCTTCTCGTTGGGCTCCCGGATGGACAGCACCGCCACGGCCACGGCGACGGTCCCGGTGATCGGGTTGACGCCGATGCGGCGCGCGAAGGAGTGCACGATGGAGCCGTCCGGCATCTTCTCGTCGTAGAAGGTGCGGATGCCCTGCTCGCAGCAGGTCTTGACGACGTTGTGCATGAAGGCGGCGTCGTATTTGACGAATTCCGAGCCCAGGCTGGACAGGTCCACCCCGAAGAAGCGCCGGAAGAAGTCGCGGTAGGACTGGTTGGTGCGCATGAAGCGCGTGCTGTCGCCCTTGACCTCGATGATGCCCATGGGCAGCGTGGTGTAGGCGTTCTGCATGGAGTCCTTTTCCTCGCGGGCGATGACGTTGATGTCGTACAGGTTCAGTCCGCAGATCGACTCGTAGTAGCCGGACTCCCTGGGGTCCTCGTAGCCGGTCTGAGGGTGCATGCGATGGTATTCGAGGGCATAGTCGATGGGGTTCGGCTTGCTGAAGTAGAAGCCCTGCAGCTTGGAGCAGCCGATCTCCTGGAGGAAGTGCACCTGCTCCTCCGTCTCCACGCCCTCGCAGATCGTGTCGACGCCCAGGGCCGAGGCCATTTTCATCAGCTCGGTCAGTATGATCCGCCCGTCCGACTCGTTCAGGCGGCGCATGAAGCCCATGTCGAACTTCAACAGGTTGAACTTGATGCTCTGCAGCATGTCCAGCGAGGAATAGCCGCTGCCGAAGTCGTCCATCCACACGGGGAACCCGAGGGCCTGGAAGCGCTCGATCTGCGCCTTCATGAACTCGAAGTCGCTGCCGATGACGCTCTCGGTGATCTCGATGCTGATCCGGTCCCGCGGAACGCCCGCCGCGTCCACGCGCTTGCGGATCTCCTCGACCATGTCGCAGGCGTCGAAGTCGGAGCGGGACAGGTTGACGGAGTGCGGCACGATGTAGAAGCCCTCGGCCTCCTTGAGCCGGATGTCCGCCAGCACCCGCTCCAGCATGTACAGGTCCAGCTTGTAGATCAGGCCCGCGTCCTCGAGGCAGGGGATGAACTCCGCGGGGGACAAAAAGCCCTTGTCCGGGTCGATCCAGCGCGCCAGGGCCTCCTCGTCGCAGACCTTGCGGTTGATCGCCCGCATGATCGGCTGGTAGTAGACCTTGATCCAGTTTTCGTTGAGCGCGCGCTCAAAGTTCTCGATCACGTACTGTTGCCGTATGAGCCCGTCGCTCAGCGCGCTGTTGTACACCTTGAAGGTCGAGGCATAGGCGCCCCTGAGGGCGTCGCACGCGATCTTCGCCCGGTCGTAGGCCATGCCCACCGGCACCACCTCGATCCGGTTCGGATAGACGCCGACGCAGATGGGCAGGTGCTGCTTCACGTTCATCTGCTCCCATTCCGCAAACAGGCGCTCGAGCAGCGCCTCGAGGCCGTTCTCGTCGGCGATGGCGGCGTAGCGGTCGGCCCCGACGTGGCAGCAGTTCTCGGTGTGGAAGATGTTGCTCAAAAGCGTCGAGAACGCCTTGAGCAGCTTGTCGCCCTCGGCAAATCCGAACTTGTGGTTGAAGTGCTTCATGCCGCTCAGGTCGATGTACAGAAGCGCCGGAAGCCCCCCTTGCGCCAGCATCGCCACCCGGCCCTTTTCCGCCAGCTCAAAGAAGTACGACATGTTCGGAAGCCCGGTCAGGGCGTCGTAGCGGTTGGCCTTGACGATGCTCCCCTCGTGGAGCGCCCGGTTCAGGGTGCTGTTCAGCCCCGAGCCGATGCCGTCGTTGTAGTCGCCCTCCTCCGTGTACCAGATGTGTGCCAGGTGCGCGCCGTCCTTCGTATAGACATGCTCGCCCATCAGGTGGATGACCATGTACCCGGGGCCGTCCTTCTTCCGCGTCCGGTAGATCACCCCCAGGCGGTCGCCCTCTGTGACAAATTGCAAAAGCGCGCTGGTGAACCGCGCGGCGTCGTCGGGGTGGACGTCCTTGTACATGTTCTGGTTCATGTCGGCGTACGCCTGCGCGCGGTCCCGATAGCCGAAGAGCTCGCAAAATCCATCCGATACGGCGAGGGCCACAACTCGCTTATCCATAATCTGACATACGACAAAGGGCTGTCGCATCGTCTCGATGAACAATCGCTGATCTTTCGTGAACTCGTATCGTTTCATGTCCTGCGCCTTTCCTTCCGGATGTATTCTGAACGCATCGCCGCGCCGGGGATTTTTCCATTGTGCGCCTATATTTCTCCCAAATTTTAACCATTATAACACATATTGCCGCCGTGGGACGCGCCACGGCGCGTCCGCGGACGCCCCATGGGGCGTCCCTACGTTGGGTTCGCGGTATCGGGAACAGTGTTCTGTCATTCATGCGTGAGCCGTGAAAGCAATCCTCCGCGACCTTGACATCGCAGCGCAGTAATGTTAAGATATTTGTGAACCGGGAGGTCCCGCCGCGCGCGGCGCTCGGAAGGGCTCCGCGGACAACGATCAAGGAGGAGGAAACGACATGAAGAAGACGATTGCGCTGATTCTCACACTGCTGCTCTGCGCGGCGACCGCGGCCAACACCGCGCTTGCGATGACGGAGGAAGAGGCATTGAAGGCCGTGAAGGAGGCCGAAGGCGCCTATGCGCCGGGAGACCCGCTCACGATGGACGATTTCAAGGTCTATTCCTCTACTACGGATTTTGATAGGTACGATAACAATGTGCTGTCTTTTATGAAAGGCGAAAGATTTGGCTCTTATAATTTTGTTTATGCGAATTGGCCTGAATTCTCCGACACAGGCCGTGACAAAGCCGCTGATGAGGATCAATGGGGTTCTATTACATACCGTGGGGTAAGAGGAGGAGAAGACAACAGCAAAGAGGTCGTGTTACAGCAATACGGTTTGGGGATACCGGGAAGATTCGACAAACAAACGGATATATTGTATAAATCCCTTCATAAGAAGGAAGAAATATGGTTCCGCGACTATATGGAACAGTACTGCGCTTCATGGCTGTTGTACAATTATGAGAACAAGGCCCAGATCATATTCTATTTTACGGCGGACGATAAAGTGACTGTGATCACGTATTATCCCGACATAAAGGTCTCTCCGGACCGGGAGACCACGAAAGCGATCCAGGCGTGCCTCAACGACGCGGGATACGATTGCGGCACGCCCGACGGCGTCGCCGGAAAGAAGACCAGAACGGCGATAAAAAAGTTCCAGAAGGATCACGATCTGTTCCAGAGCGGACTGATCGACGACAGCCTCCTGAAATGCCTTGAAAAGCAGAACATCAAAATCGACGGGATCATGTAAATGATTGTCGGGGCCATCCGTTGGATGTCCCCGACAATCATTGTACATACAATATCGGGACGCCCCGCGGGGCGTCCCATTATTTTTATGCCTGCTCTGACAGCGCGCCGCTCTCCATGCGGTAGACGCGGCTCCCGTAGGGCAGCGCCTCGCTGTCGTGCGTGACCAGCAGCACGGTCTTCCCGTCCTCCGTGGCGGACCTGCGCAGAAGCGACAGCACCGCCGCGGTGTTTTCGTCGTCGAGGTCGCCGGTGGGCTCGTCCGCCAGTATGACCTCCGGGTCCCCCGCCAGCGCGCGGGCGATGGCCATGCGCCGAAGCTCGCCGCCGGAGAGCTCCGCGGGGCGGGCGTTGACGAGATCGGCGATGCCCAGCGCGGCCAGCCATCTAAACGCCTCGTCCACATCCCCCTTCTCGCCGCGAAGCTGCCGCGGCAGCAGCACGTTTTCCAATACCGTCAGCGTGTCCACGGCGCTTCGCCCCTGCGGAATCACGCCGAGACGCATATTGCGCAGGCGCGAAAGATCGGCGTCCGGCAGGGCGTACAGGTCCGTATCCTCCAGCATGACCCTGCCTTCGGTGGGCTTCAAAAGCCCCGAGAGCATGTGCAGCAGCGTGGTCTTGCCGGAGCCGGAGCGGCCCGTGAGCAGCGCGACCTCGCCGGGGCGAAGCGCCAGGCTCACGTCCTTTACCGCGTAGAAATGATTGGCCTGCCCGGTCTTGCGGAAGTACCGCATGGACAGGTTTTCCGCCCGAAGCATGCTCACGCCCCCTCTCTCAGCGTCGTGCCGGGGTCGGTGCGGCTCAGCCGCGCCGCCGCCCAGGCCCCCGCCAGCAGCCCGATGAGCAGCGTCGAGATCACCGTGCCGACGGCCAGCCTGAGAAGCGTCCCGGCATTGGGCGTCAGGTATGGAAGCCCCAGCTTCGTCTCGATCAGCGTGGTGAACGGGAACACGCCCAGCGCAGCGACGCCCACGCCGATGAGCGCCCCCGCGAGGCCGCACAGCGCCGTCTCCGCGAGGATCTCCCCACGCAGGCCGCGCCGGGACACGCCCAGCAGCCGCAGCACCGCGAACTCCCGCCGCCGCTCGTGGATCATCATGGCGAAGGCCACCAGCAGTATCGCCAGCGCCAGCGCCCACACCGCGCCGATCAGCGCCCGGGCCGCGCGGGCGATGCCGGAGAGGCTGTCGGACACGTCGGTGAACATGCTCCGGGCGCGCACGGCGGTGACCTTGCGGATGTGCCCGTTGAGCCAGTTGTTCACCTGGCCCACATCAAACCCGTCCCTCACCTTCACGTATACGGCGGAGATCACGTCGGAGCCGCTGGAGATCCTGTGGCTGACGCCCTTCTCCTCCGCCGCGGCCAACAGCTTTTGCATGGTGTCCATGTTGCAGTAGACCGCCGTGTCGAGCCCGGTGCCGGTCTCGGCCAGCTTCGCCACGACGTGGGTGTACTGCTCGTAGATCTTGAGCGTCTCCCCCACGCCCGCCGTGACCTTGCAGCCCACGGCCACCTCCATGTCGCCGAGGTCCCGCGCGTAGCGCTCGTCGATCCACGGCTTCACGGTGAAGTCCGCGTCGGGGTCGATGCCGATGATCTGCACCTTGATGGCGCAGCAATCGGCCTTGAGCGAGGCCAGGAAGGTCTGCGGCGCGGCAAGCTCCACGCCCTGCGCCCCGCGCACCGCGTCCAGCACCGAGGCGTCCATGTAGAACGCGCCGGTGGTGCCCTGCAAAAGCATGTTCTTGAAGCTGACCTTGCTCTCCGCCTCGGCGGGCATCACGATGATGTCCGCGCCGAGCCGCGCTTCGAGGCTCTCGAGCCCGCGGCGCAGCGAGCCGACCACCACCGACCCGCCGAACACCGACGCCGCCAGGAGCGCCGTCAGCAGCACGAGCGCCGCGGTGCGCCCGGGGCGACGTAGCAGGTTTTTAAGCGGCAGATTCGCGGTCCCCATGCCCTACTTCTCCCCCCTGCGCGACAGCAGTGCGCCGATGAGCGCCGCGACCAGCATCACGCCGAACAGTATCGTCATCGCGGGCTGCGTCAGCATGCGGCAGCGCATCGTCGGCATCTTGCAAAGTCCAATCAGCACGCCCGGCGTCAACAGCCCCAGCAGCGACGCCGGGATCATCGCCAGATACAGCCCAAAGCGCGCCCGCTTCACCGCCAGCGCCATCAGCGCCAAGACCGCCAGCAGCGCGCCCTCGCCCAATATCGCCCGGCACGCCCAGTGGCACGCGCCGAAGCTCCCGTCCTCGTGCACGCACGCCCCCAGGAAGGTCTGGCTGCCGAGGGCCGCGATGAGGGAGAGCAAAAGGATGATCAGGGCTGGAATGGTATTTTTCTTCATATGAATCACCTGCCTGTTAATTGAGAATTGAAAATTGAGAATTGAGAATGGCGGTACAAATCCTGACGGATTTGTTTGATTGAAACCGTGTGTGAAACGTTTTATCGATCATTCGTAGCCTTTTAATCAAAGAAATCCGCAAGGATTTCATCCGGAATTCTCGATTCTCAATTCTCCATTCTCAATTCTATTCCCCATTTCTCATTCCACAAAGTTTTCGTTCACAACCTCCCTCGCCACCCTGCCATGCTCCAGCACGATGGTGCGCTGGGCGGCCTCGGCGACCTCGGGGTCATGGGTCACGACGATGAGCGTGGTCCCCTCGCGGTGGAGCTGCCTAAACAGGTCGAGCACGATGTTCTCATTGGCCTCGTCGAGGTTGCCGGTGGGCTCGTCGGCGAGGATCAATTCGGGGTGGTTGATCAGCGCCCGCGCCACGCACACGCGCTGCTGCTCGCCGCCGGAGAGCTGGCTGGGCAGGTGCTTCGCGCGCTCCCGAAGCCCCACGCGGCCCAGCGCCTCGAGGGCCTCCTGCTCGTCGGGCATCGAGTGGTAGTACTGCGAGACCATCACGTTCTCCACGGCGGTCAGGTAGGTGACCATGTGGAACTGCTGGAAGATCAGGCCGATCTTGTCCCGCCGGATGTCCGTCAGCCGCTTGCCGGGGAGCTTTGAGATGTCCTCGCCGTCGAGCAGTACCTCGCCCTTGGTGGGCTTGTCCATGCAGCCGATGATGTTCATCATCGTGGACTTGCCGGAGCCGGACGGTCCCATGATGGCCACCCACTCCCCCTTGTCCACGTGGAGGCTCACGTTGTCCAGCGCCTTCAATTCGCCGTATATCTTTGAAATGTTTTTGAGTTCAAGAAGCGCCATTTTTATTCTCCTTTCAACACGATGGCTGGATCGATCGCCACCGCCCGCTTGATCGGCATCAGGCAGCTCGCCGCGGCGATGAGCATCGACACCAGCACCGTCACCGGCAACAGCAGCGGCCGGAACATGATCGAGGCGTGGAACACGTTCACCGACACCACCTGCGCGAACACGAAGCCCAGCACCGCGCCCAGCGCGCCGCCCAGCAGGCCGAGGAACATGCCCTCGCCCAGGAACTCGCCGCGGATGGAGTTGTCCGACGCGCCCAGCGCCTTGCGCAAGCCGATCTCACGCCGGCGCTCGGACACCACCGCCATCATCGTGGTGGACACGCAGATCATCGTGAGTATCAATACCACCACCGTCACCAGGAACACCAGCGCCTGCAGCTTGCCCAGCACCGCCGTCTCCGACTTGGTGACGCGCTTCACCAGCCGCGCCTGCACGCCGTCGCCCGTGAGCGCTTCGGCATAGGCGTTCAGCTGTTCCTCGTCCGCGGAGATCGAGAGCTCCGCCACGTCCAGCGCGTCCTCGCCGGTCAGCGCCTGCAGGTCCTCCGTGGACATGAACACGTAGCCCTCCTCCTCGCCGCCGGTGACCAGTATGCCCGTGACCATGTAGCGGGTCGTCTTCGGCTGCACGGCGGCGTCGGCGCGGGCGGTGTTCAGCGCCTCCACCACGGCGGTCGAGGTGACCGTCGCGCCGGACAGCGCGTCCACATCATCGCCCATTTCAAGCGGCAGCGCCTTCCCGATGAACTGCTTTAAGAACAGCGCGTCCTCGGCGGTCCGGCCGCCGTACTCCGGCGTCTGGGTGGAGGCGTCGATCGTCAATTCCGCGATTTTGGCTTCATTGTCCAGCGTCGCCGTCACATAGACCATGGCGTCGCCGAAGCCCTTGGCGCTGCCCGCCAGTCTGGCCCCGGGCTTCCGGTCGTCCGACGGGTTTCCGTCGGATTCCCTCGCCGTCGGCTGCCAGGTCAGCTCCATGTCGGAGCCCTCCTTCACGCCGATGGTCTCGGCAATCTCCCGGCCCACCAGTATCTCGCGCGGCGCCTCGGGATAGCGGCCCTCCACGCTGAAATAGGGGCTGGTCTTCTGGATTTCGGCAAAGTCGGTGCCCGCCGTGGTGAAGGACTGCTGGCGGCTGGTCATGTCCAGCCGCACGTAGCGGTAGGGCGACGCCCCCACCAGCGCGTCCGCCGGCAGCTTTTGAAGCGCCGCCGAGAGCCTTTCGGAATCCAGCGTCTCGCCCTCCGCGGGCATCAGCAGCATGTTCGCGCCGTAGGAGCGCATCTGCGCGCGCATCTGCCGCGGCACGTCGTAGTAGATCGTCACCATGCCCGCCAGTATCGTCGCGCCGATGCCGATGGACAAAAGCGCGATCAGCATCCGCGAGCGCCGCCGCAAAAGCGACGCGGTGACCATTCTTAAGAACATCCTTCTCTTCGTCATGTCAGTGTCCTCCGTGCAGCACTTCCGCGGGCTTCAGACGCAGCACCATGCGGATGGCGGGCAGGGAGCCCGCGACGGTCACCAGCGCGATCAGCCCCGCCACGATGGGGATGACCCGGGTGTTCATCTCGATGGCCGAGCCGAACACGCTCTGGCCGATGAGCTGCGCGAAGCCGAAGCCCATGCCGTAGCCCGCCGCGAAGCCTATGAGCGCGGTGATGAGGATCTCCGTCATCACCACGCCGGTGATGGACCGGTCCTTCGCGCCGATAGCCTTCAAAAGCCCGATCTCCTGCGCGCGCTCCATCACGGAGGCGGTCACGAGGTTGGAGATGCCCAGCGCCGAGCCGATGAGGCTCAGGGCCGTAATCAGTATCATCAGAAGCTTCGTCTTGTCCAGTATCGTGCCCTCGCTCTCGGCCACCTGCCTGACGGCGCTGGCCACCGAGCCGGTGATGACCTCCTGGATCTGGTAGCAGATGGCGCTGACGTAGGCCGTGCAGTACCAGGTCTCGTAGTCGCGGCTGGTGAGCGCCGCGGGGTTCTTCGCCGCGCGGCGGGCGAGGTCGTTGTCGGGGGTGGTCAGCGCGGAGACCTCGATGGAGGCCACCTTGCCCTCCCGGTCGGTCATCGCCTGCACGGCGTCCAGCGTGGCGAAGATCTGCTCGTCCTCGTCGCCGCCGGCGTCGTAGATGCCCACGATCTTCATGTCCCTGTCGCCGAGCTTCACGCTCTCGCCCACGGTCCAGCGCTCCCGCTCGGCCAGCAGCGCGCCGACCATGATCTCGTCGTCGGCGGTCGCGTCGGCCTCGTTCAGCCAGCGCCCGTCGGTGATCTCCCACCAGGAGCGCATGCCCTGCACGCCCGCGTCCAGCTCCTCGCCGGTGGGCAGCGACAGGTGGTGGTTGAACCAGGTGCCCACGACCTTCGCCTCGCTGCCGTCCGGCAGTGTGACCTGCGCGTCGAGGAAGGGCGTGAAGTCCACGATGTTGAAGGCCCAGAAGATGGTCTTGAGCTTGCCCAGCTCGTCCTCCCGCAGGTAGGCCGCGTTCAGCGCCCCGCCGTCGCCCACGTCGTAGATATCGGATAAGAGCGAGGCATCTTTGGGCTTGACGGTGATGTTCGCGCCGTAGTTCTTGAGCTCCTTGTTGACCTTGTCCTCCACGTCCATCACCACGTTCAGCATGCCCGTGGCCAGCGACGCGCCCAGCGCGATGGTGACGGCGATCAGCAGCATCTTGCCCTTCTGGTGGAACAGCACGCCGCGTATCATACGAAACAGCATTATTTGAACTCCCTTTCTCCGGCGATGAGGTCGGCCATGGCGAACACGAGGTTTCCGCCCTCCACCTGGTAGGCGAGCGGTATCGGGTTGCAGCCGCCCTTGAAGCCGATGGTGTTGGTGTTCATCACCACGTCGCAGCGGCGGCAGACCACCAGCCCGCCCCGCTCGTAGTAGCCCGCGTTGCCGCAGACCTCGCAGGCGTCCAGCCCCACGCCGTAGGACGCGGAGTTGGGCTTGCGCACCACGATCCAGCGGACGTTCACGCCGTTGGGCGTCTGCCACTCGAAGCGGTGCAGGTGGAAGTCGTTGACGGCCTCCATGGGCACCAGGATGCGGTCGCCGTCCTCGGTGAAGGTCTCCGGCGCGGACAGCTCGACCACGCGGGTGTCATACGCCTTGACGAGGGTCAGAAAGCCCGTGAACAGCACGAGCACCGCCAGCGCGCCGCAGGCCATGCGGCGGAAGTGGCGGTTGCGGGCGCGCAGCTTGCGGCGCTGGGCGGGGTTGTCCCAGGGCTCCGTCACGCGGACGTTCTGCGCAAAGCAGATGACGAGGCACGCCGCCGAGAGCGCCGCGACGAGCCATATGAACAGCATGGACTGGTAGGCGGTGAACATCATCCAGCTGCCGATCCAGCCGTAGGCCTCCTCGGTGTATTTGACCGGCCATTTCAGCCACTTGGCGCGGTTGACCCAGGGCGCGAAGAACCGGCCGAAGCAGTAGGCGGCGTTCACCAGCGTCCCGGCGGTCAGCAGCCCGTTGACCGTCGCAAGCGGCCGGATATGCAAAGCGCAGTTGTACAGCATGCGCGAATAGGCGACGAGCAGCAGGAGCGCCAGCAGCCAGCCCGCCATGCGCACCAGGTAGTAGGACGAGAGGTAGCCCTCGCCCATCGTATTGAAATTGAAGGGATACAGCATCACGCCGGGGAGCTGGTAGAAGATCAGCGCCGCGGAGAGCCCCGCGCCGCACAGGCACAGCGGGATTTTGCTCCACCGCTTCCCGGCCAGCAGGCTGAAGACGATAAAGCCCAGCGTAAAGCCCATGATAAAGGCGTAGATATAGTGGTTCCAGTGGCTGGATATGATCTTGTTGGAGTTGCCCTTCACGGCGGCCAGCACCGCCGACGCGACGACGCCGAGGATGATGCCGGCGCCGTGCAGGGTGGTGCCCTGTTTGCCATAGCGCCGCGCCAGCACGGCGTGCATCCAGGTGACCAGCGTCACCGCGACAAACAGGTCCTGGGTCACGGTCCAGAGATACTTGAGCATCCTGATTCCTCCATCAACATGGATAAGCTGATACGCCATCCCCCGCGGACGGCGTATCAGCATGCGTTTCAACAGGTCGTGAGCGGAGAATTACCACTCCTTGACGAACTTCCAGCCGGTCCAGGTGGCCTCCAGCGGCTCGGTCCAGAACCCGTCGGCCTCAACGCCGGTCTCGTCGTCCACGTGCAGCAGGTAGCCGTTCTCGGCGGGGCTCTTGATGGACAGGGTCACGGAGTATTCGCCCTCGGGCAGCGCGATGTTGTTGCCGTAGTGCGGGCCGTCGGACGCCGCCATGGGCATCATGGAGCCGGTCACGACCTCCTTGCCCTCGGTGTCCTTGATCACGTAGTCGATGCTCAGGTAGGGCACCCAGCCGTCCACCGGGAAGCCGTAGGGGTTTTCGTTGGCAGTCAGGTCCACCTCGATGTGCAGGTCGGAGCCCTCTCTGGGCGCGGCCAGATCGGCGGGCGCCATGTCAACGGGCTGGAAGTAGACCATCGCCATGGTCATGAAGCCGACCTCCTGCTCGCCCTCGACGCCCAGCTCGTACTCGTCAAAGCCGGCTTCCTCCTCGGCCAGGGCAAACGCGGAAACGCTGAGCATCATCACGGCAAGCAGCAAAGCGAGAAACTTCTTCATGGTAGAATCCTCCTAATCAAGTGAATTTGGTTTGTATCTTCAACGCCGCCTGCGCGGGGCAGGGGGCGCGGAGACCCGTTGGGGAGAGTGCAGAGTGGAGAGTGGAGAGTACAGAGTACAGAGTGCAGAGTACAGAGTGCAGAGTACAGTGTAGGGGTGATGCCCTTGTTGTGTCAGCACATCGTTAAGTGTTTTGTGTCAGGACATCGGTAAGTCAGTGGTAGGTAGGGGTAAGGCATGGAGGCGGGGGAAGCGCCAGGGCCCAAAGCCCTGAGGAGCGTAGC
>CADASI010000108.1 GCA_902790525.1 uncultured Eubacteriales bacterium | reverse complement strand
AGCCTGCGGAAAATCGCCTTGAAATGCAGCCAAATCCGCTCGAAACTGCATCTCCCGGCATTTAGAAACACACTCTAGGAATGAGGAATTAGGAATTATCAATAGCGCGGCAGCCGGTAAATCAATTCCTAATTCCTAACTCCTAATTCCTAATTAAAGACTGATGCTTCCCATCTCCACCATATCATACCTCTCCAGTATCGGATCCACGACCCGCGCGATAAACCGCTCGGTCTGGGCCTCGGCGCGGCCGGTGTACTTGTCCGGCGCGAGCAGGGCGGAGAGGGCGTCGCGGTCGATGGGGAAGGCGGGGTCGGCGGCGATGCGCTCCATGAGGTCGCTCTCCAGCCCCTCGGCCTTCATGCGCAGGGCCGCGGCCTGGGAGTGCACGCGCACCCGCTCGTGGATCTCCTGCCGGTCGCCGCCGTTTTTGACGGACTCCATGATGATGTCCTCGGTGGCCATGAAGGGCAGGTTCTCCATCACGCGCTTTTCGATCATCTTCGGGTACACCACCATGCCGTCGGCGATGTTGGCGTAGAGCTCCAGCACCGCGTCGGTGGCGAGGAACGCCTCGGGCAGCGACAGGCGGCGGTTGGCGGAGTCGTCCAGCGTGCGCTCGAACCACTGGGTGGCGGCGGTCATGGCGGCGTCCTGATAGACGGCCATCACGTGCCGCGACAGCGCGCAGATGCGTTCCGAGCGCATGGGGTTGCGCTTGTAGGCCATGGCCGAGGAGCCGATCTGGTTCTTCTCAAAGGGCTCCTCCACCTCGCGGAAGGACTGCAACAGCCGCAGGTCCTGCGCAAACTTGTACGCCGACTGGGCGATGCCCGACAGCGCCCCCAGCACGCGGGAATCCAGCTTGCGGGGGTAGGTCTGGCCGGAGACGTCGAACACGGCGGTCATGCCCATCTTTTCGGCGATGCGCTTTTCCAGCTCGTCCACCTTGTCGCCGTCGCCGTCGAAAAGCTCCATGAAGCTGACCTGCGTGCCCGTCGCGCCGCGGTTGCCCAGCAGCTTCAAGGACGACAGCGCGAAATTGACCTCCTCCATATCCATCGCCAGGTCCTGCATCCACAGCGTCGCGCGCTTGCCGACGGTGGTGAGCTGCGCCGGCTGCAAATGGGTGTAGCCCAGGCAGGGCAGGCCCTTGTACTCCCACGCGAATTTCCGCAGGCGGCGGAGCACCTCCGCGAGCTTCTGGCGGATCAGTTGAAGCGCGTCCCGAAGCATCAGTATGTCCGCGATGATGCCCCGGGCGTTCGGGCACACGTCGCCGTAGGCGTGGACGTGGGCCATCACGTCGTGGCGCACCCGCTGCTCGTGGCGGCGGGCGTTTTCGTAGTCGATGTCCTCGATGTGGGCCTTCAGTTCGTCCACCTGCGCCTGCGTCACGGGCAGGCCCAGCTCCATCTCGCTCTCCGCCAGCGCCACCCAGAGCTTTCGCCAGGTCGTAAACTTTTTGTCCGGGGAGAAGATGTACTGCATTTCCGGGCTCGCGTAGCGGGAGTTCAGGGGGGATTCGTATGTGGATTTATTCATTGTTACCTCCAAGCATGACAGAATTAGGAATTAGGAGTGAGGAATTAGGAATTTGATTGCGCCGTCATCGCGGAGTCAGACGGTATCTCTGGTCGTCTTTGTGATGCTGGACAGTATGCGCCTGAGCTCAATACAGTCAGTTTTCAGGCTTTGGTATTGAGGCGCGGTCAGGTAATCCGTTCGGTGGAGCAGTTCCAACCAGTAAAGCGTTTCGGAACACTCTTTAAAAGCGATGTACATCTTATTCAGAAAATCACGACGGCTGACGGCGGCCACCGCTTCGGCAACATTGGCGCCTATGGATGTCCCGCTGCGCAAAAGTTGTTTGGACAGCACATATTCTTTTTGTTCAGTCTTCATATACTGATACAACCGAACCATGCGTATGGCAAACATCATAGCCTTTTCCGAAACAACACTCTCATACATACCTTTTCCCTTTGGCACGATGCAAAAACAGCTATTTCAATTCCTAATTCCTATCTCCTCATTCCTAATTCACCGAATGATCAGTGCCTCGCGCTCCGCCCCCACACTCACGTACTTAATCGCGCATCCAACGCGCTTTTCGATGAACTCGACGTAATCACGGGCGGCCTGGGGCAGCTCCTCCCACGTCCGGCAGCCGGTGATATCGCACTTCCAGCCGGGGAGGGTCTCGTAGACGGGCTTGCAGTCATAGAGGTCGGGGGTATAGGGGAAGCGGTCGATCCGTTCGCCGTTCAGCTCGTAGGCCACGCAGACGGGGATCTCGTCGAGGTAGCTGAGCACGTCCATCTTGGTCAGCGCCAGCGCGGTCGCGCCCTGGAGCCTCGTGCCGTAGCGGGTGGCGGGGATGTCCATCCAGGCCACGCGGCGGGGGCGTCCGGTGGCGGCGCCGTACTCGGCCCCGGCCTCGCGCAGGTCGTGGGCGACATTGCCGTCCAGCTCGCCCACGAAGGGACCCTCGCCCACGCAGGTGGAGTACGCCTTGGTCACGCCGATGACCTCGTCCACCTTGATCGACGGCAGGCCGCAGCCCACCGGGGCCTCCGCCGCCAGCGGCGAGGAGGAGGACGTGAAGGGGTAGATGCCATACTGTATGTCGCGAAGCGCGCCGAGCTGGGCCTCGAACATCACTGACTTGCCCGCGTCCACCGCGCCCTGCAACAGCTCGCCGGCGTCGCAGATGTGGGGGATCAGCTTATCGCCCCACTCGTGAATCCATTGAAGGGTCTCGTCGAAGTCGATCTTCTCCTGGCCGTAGCCCTGAACGATGGTGTCGTTCTTCCAGTCGATCAGCCGCTTCAGGTGCTTCTCGAGCGTGGCGGGGTGCTTGAGATCGCCCATCTGTATGGCCTTCTTCATGTACTTGTCGCCGTAGATCGGGCTGATGCCCCGAAGCGTCGAGCCGAAGTGGTCCTTGCCCAGGCGCTGCTCCTCCCACTTGTCCTGGTCGGGATGGATGGGCAGCACCATGATGGCGCGGTCGGAGATCTTCAGATTCTCCGGGGTGATCTCAACGCCCTTGTCGCGCAGGCGGCCGATCTCCCCGTCGATGTGCTTCAGGTCGATCACCACGCCCGCCCCCAGCAGGTTCACGGCTTCCCTGTGGAAGATGCCCGAGGGCAGCAGGTTCAGCGCGAACTTGCCGTATTCGTTGATGACGGTGTGGCCGGCGTTGTTGCCGCCCTGGTAGCGAACCACCACGTCGAACCGGCCCGCGAAGTAGTCGACCATGCGGCCCTTGCCCTCGTCGCCCCAGTTGATGCCCACGATTGCGGTATTTGCCATGTACATTCACCTCAAAATCGAACGTTTATCGTATGCCTGCCGGAAAATGTTCGGATATTCGCATCCCGTCCCGGCTGATATTGCCATTATAACAGGAAACGCGCACTTTGACCAGCCCTAAAAAGTAAACATAAAAGGCAACTTTTCGGTCCTGCCGACAAGTTGGGATTCAGGGAGTAGGCAGTAGGGAGTAGGAGTTATGTTGGTACGATGCCCGTCGTAGGGGCGATGCCCTCATCGCCTGCCGGACTGAACCGTTACGGTCGCGGCTATTTCTTCAGCCGTCTCAGTGCCTCGGCCAATTCGTCATACTCGGCGTTCAGCTTTTCGGGTTTATCGCCCTTCTTCGGCGCGGCCATGCGGGCGGCGAGGGCGGCCATGCGCATCTCGAGGGCGGTGATCTCAAGCTGCCGCGCTTCGGCGTCGCGATCGCGGTTTTGTTCGGCGTCGTATTGCGCGAGGGTGCCCTCGAAGGCGCGAAGGCGGGCGTCCTCGAAGAATATCAGGCGGGTGGCGACGGCCTCCACGAAGGCCCTGTCGTGGCTGACGAACAGCAGCGTGCCCGCGTAGCCGGTGAGCAGCGCCTGCAGCGCCCGGAGGGTGAACACGTCCAGGTGGTTGGTGGGCTCGTCCAGTATCAGCAGGTTGAAGTCTCCCAGCATCAGCCGGGCCAGGGCCACCTTGGCGCGCTCCCCGCCGGAGAGCACCGACACCGGCTTGAACACCTGGTCGCCGGGCAGGTTCAGCCGCGCCAGCACCGTGCGGGCCACGGATTCCGGCAGGCAGGACGCCGCCATGGCGTTCTGCAGCGCGGTCTTGTCTGTGTCAAGCAGACGGGCGTGGTCCTGGTCGAACACCCCCACGCGCGCGCCGGGGTTTTGCCGGATCTCGCCGACGAATTCCACGGCGGGGTCCGTCCGCCCCGCCATGGCGCGCAGCAGCGTGGTCTTGCCGCAGCCGTTGGGGCCCAACAGCGCCGTGCGGGCGCCGGTGGGGAGCGCCAGACGCGCGTCGCGAAGCAGCGCCGTTCCGCCTGCCGCCAGCCGTTTGCAGCGCAGGGAGAGCGCCGTCTTCGCCTGCACCGGGCTGCCCGCGCCCAGCGCCATGCGGATGTCCGGCAGGTCCCGGGGGCGCTGCTTCACCTCCAGGCGCTCCAGGCGGCCCTGCAGCTTCTGCTTGGCGTGACTCAGGCTGAGCACGGAATCGGTGTACGCCCGGGTGTGCAGCCGCGCCTCGCTGTTGCCCATGCGCTTGGGGGCCTTTCTGACGGAATTTACCCACTCCGCCTGCCTCTGCGCGGCGGCCTTGAGGCGGGACGCCTCGGCGCGGTACTGGTCGTACTCAAACCGCGCGTACTCCCGGCGGCGCTCGAGCTCCCGCTGCCAGTCGTCGTAGTTGCCGGGAAACTCGGTGATCCTGCCGTCCTCCAGCTGCCAGATGCGGTCGCACAGCGCGTTGAGCAGGCTGCGGTCGTGGGACACCAGCAGCAGCGCGCCACGGCGGGTGGCCAGCCGGTCGCGAAGCCGCGCGACGCCCTCGGCGTCCAAGTCGGTGGTGGGCTCGTCCGCCATCAGAAGCGGCGCGTCCTGCGACAGCGCCGCCGCGATGCGCCGCCGGGTCAGCTCCCCGCCGGACAGCCCCGCCCGGTCCTCCCGGGTGTGAAATTCGGACCGCGCCTGCCCGGTGATGGGATCGTCCGTCCTGCCCTGCTGCCGTATGACCGCCACCGGGCACAGCCGCCGCACCGCGCCGGCATCCGGCCTGATCGCCCCGGAGAGCACCCCCAGCAGCGTGGACTTGCCCGCGCCGTTTTCGCCGATCAGGCCGATGTGGTCGCTATCGCGGATGACCAGCCTGTCGATATCCAGAACCGTCTGCCCGCCGTGGCGCACGACAATGCCGTTGGCTTCGATCAGTGTTCTCTGCATAATAAAAAACGCTCCTTCCCGCCGCGGAGGAGCGCAGAAAAACACGTCTGGCGTGCAAAAACGCAACCTCCAAACGGCGACAAAATCAACCCACCTTGGACGTGGGCATGCTCTTGCGGCCGAGTGTCAGTTGCGGATCTTCATCAGTTCGGTTCAAACCTTCCTTTCTTCGATTGCCGATATTATAGCAGGCGCGGGGATGTTCTGTCAAGTGCTTGACAAGGGGCGATGGGGAAGGTATGATTTAGAGTGTGTTTCTCCCTTGACTTAGTCCCACTAAGCCTGCGGGAAATCGCCTTGAAATGCAGTCAAATCCACTCGAAACTGCATCTCCCGGCATTTAGAAACACACTCTAAACAGGAATTTTCAATTCACAGAGGGGTTATGACCATGAAGAAAAGCAAGAAAAAGCGCGCGCCGCGCACGGTGGAGCGCATATCAATAATCGCCATCGCGCTGGCGGTGATCGCGGTGAGCTTCGGCGCGGGCTGGTACTTCGGCGTGCAGTCCACCAAATACCGGGGGGACATACTGCTGGTGAACGAGAGCCACCGCCTGTCGAAGGACTACGTGCCCGAGGGTTTGGTGAACCTGTACCAGAACCGCCACTCCTTCCGGCTGGCCTCCAGCGACATCTACCTGACCCGGGAGACCTACGAGGCCGCCGAGAAGATGTTCCACGCCGCCGAGGAGCAGAACGTGAACGGCTTCATTATCACCAGCGGCTATCGCAGCTACGACCGGCAGGCGGAGGTCTACGCCGAATCCGAGCCCGGAAAGGCCCAGCAGCCCGGGGCCAGCGAGCACCAGACCGGCCTGGCCTTCGACGTGACCGCCGAGACCAACAGCGGCTTTGAGTCCACCCCGCAGTACGCCTGGCTCAGCCAGCACGCCCACGAGTACGGCTTTATACAGCGCTATCCGGCCAACAAGTCCGACATCACCGGCATCAGCTATGAGCCCTGGCACTACCGCTACGTGGGCGTGGACGCCGCCAAGAAGATGCGCCACACCGGGCAGACACTGGAGGAATTTCTGGGGGAGAAGTGATGAAAGACGACGGGCTCGCGCCCGTCGTTTTTTCACTTCGTCAGCCCCGCCTGCAGCTCCCGGAGGCGCATGAAACCCTCGATGCCCGCCTGCCGGATCAGCCCGGACAGCGCCGCGCCGCCCTGATTTCCGGCGCGCACGTCCTCCAGCCGGGCGGCGGCGCGATTGAGCGCGTCGATCAGCGCCGCGCACAGCGCGTTGTCCTCCGCGCCGGGGATGAAGCCCAGCTTTTCGCCCAACGCCTTGCCCTCCGAGGCGGACAGCGCGCACAGCGTCAGCGCGGCCTCGGGCTGGATCTCGCCCCGGTCGAGCTGTTGCGCGACGGACATGAGCTGCCACACCTGGTCCCGCAGCAGCCCGTCGGCGGCGACGATCAGGTCGATCTGCCTGTCCGGGGCGGTGATGCGCATTTTGACCGCCTTCGCCGTCAGCGCTACCACCTCCGCGGGGATGTCCTCGCCCACGGTCTCCGCCACCCGCTCGGCCTGCCGGCGGCTGTCGTACATCGTGCCGAGCACGTGCCAGCGCCCGTCGATTGCGCACACGCACCCCGCCGCGCCCCGCCCGGTGAAGCGCGCCGCCTCCGCGCGGGCCTGATCGGCGCTGTCCCAGCGGCCCAGCGACACGCACCAGCCCTCCAGCGCGGCAAATTCGATCTCCCGCGTCACCCGCGGCGCGGCGGACACCCGCTCCACCGCGTCCGGGCGGGCGGCCTCCAGCGTCAGCACGTACACCACCAGCATGGTCACCATCAGCGCGATGGACACCGCCAGCGCCGTGGGCCGATCCCGGCGCACGACCACATGGGACTCCTTCAAATCCAGCACCCCCCGAAGCAGTGTATTCGATGGGGACGGCGGGCATGCGGGGAAGGTCCACGGCTTACGCATGAATGAAGAGATCATTTCAAAAAGGTGAGGACGCGCCACGGCGCGTCCGCGGACGCCCCATGGGGCGTCCCTACGTTGGGTTCGCGGTATCGGGAACAGTGTTCTGTCATGCATGCGTGAGCCGTGGGGGAAGGCCCGGCAAATCTTGACAGAAATGGTATGGAAACGTATAATTGGAGTAAATATCCCTCAGATTTGACAAGGAAACGATGCGCATGAAGAAGCTCTGCATGATATGCCTGTGCCTGCTGCTGGCCGCGTGCCTGCTGACGGGCGCGGCGCTGGCGGAGGCCACTGCGCCGGAAGAAGCGGTCGTCGCGCCGGAGGCGGCAGTCGTCGCGCCGGAGGCGGAGGACGTCGCGCCGGAGGAGGCAGTCTTCCCGCCGGAGGACGCGGTCGTCCGGGCCGAGGCGGCGGACGCCGTGGTCCCGGAGGCGGAGGCCGACCTGGACGCTGTGAACGATGTTATCGACGTCCCGGACGACGCGGTCGACGCCGCCGAGGCGGCCGTCCCGGAGGAAGCGATCGACCTGGACGCGGCGCAAGAAGGCGCGCTGCCGGAGGCCGGGGACGATCCTCAGGTCTTCACCTGGTCCGGCGCGCCCCTGGACAACGACGCGCTGTTCGCCGGGTACGTGGACCGGCTGTTCGGCCCGGAGGGGGATTCGCTGTTCGAGGCCCGCTACGTGGGCGGCGATCTCACCGGCGCGAAGAAGCTCATCTACGACGTACTGAGGGAAGGCGTCGCGGAGGTCGCCGCGGGCAGGCGCGCCTCCACCATGTTTACCTGCCCGTATGACGGCAGCCTGTCGTCCGATGACATCTACGACGTGGTGGATCATCTGATCGCGGACTGCCCCTACGAGCTGTACTGGCACAACAATTTCCGCAGCATCAACCTGTCCGGCCGCAGGGTGCAGGTCTGCCTGGGCGTCGGCAAGGGCTACGGCGAGGATTACACCATCGACACCACCAAGGTGTCCCGGGCGCAGGCCGCCGCGGCGAACGCCCGTGGCATCGTGGACCGGTACCGCGGCCAGTCGGACTACGACAGGCTGGTGAGCTACCGCGACGCGATCTGCGACATGACCAGCTACAATGACGCCGCCACCTATGCCACCTGGCCCGCCGGGGAGACCGATCCATGGCAGCTGATCTGGGTGTTCGACGGCGATCCCGCCACCGACGTGGTGTGCGAGGGCTACGCCCGGGCCTTCCAGTACCTGTGCGACATGACCGATTTCAGCGGCAGCGTGATGTGTTACAGCGTCACCGGTACGCTGGACGGCTGGGACCACAAGTGGAACATCGTGCGCATGCCCGACGGCATGAACTACCTGGTGGACCTCACCCAGTGCGACCAGGAGCAGACCGGCACCTATGACTGGACCTTCATGAAGCCGCCCACTGAGGGCAGCGTGTCGGAGGGCTACGCCTTCTCCGTGCGCAACGGCGACCAGGTGATAAACTGCCGCTACCGGTATGACGAGGAGGCCCTGCGGGTCTACCGCACCTCCGACCTGACGCTCTCTCTCTCCGGCTATGACCCGAACGCCGATTTGTCCGGGCAGGGCGTCGTCGAATACGATCTCGACGCGCTCGGCACCGACGGCGGGCAGGGCGGCGCGTCCTCCGGCGCAGCGGCGGGCGAACAGGTCATCGCCATGCGGGGCAACGCCAGGGCCACCGTGTCCGTGGGCAGCGTCTACCGCATCGATCTGGGCGGGTCGACGGGCAGGCGGTTCAAGTCCTCCAACCGGAAGGTGGCCAGGGTCTCGTCAAGCGGCGTGGTGACCCCCCGGAAGGCGGGCAGGGCGAAGATCACCTTCAAGGTGGGCAAGAAGAAGCGCACGCTGACGCTGAAGGTCGTCGATCCCACCGTCCCCGCGTGGGTGTCGCTGACCTCCTCCGGCACCGTGGCGGCGCGGAAGGGAGAGCGGGTGGCGCTGAGCGCCGGCATTCCCGAGGGCGCGCGCAGCGGCTTTGCGTGGAAGTCCTCGAACCGGCGGGTCGCCACGGTCAATAAGCGCGGGGTGGTCACCTTCAAACGCCCCGGGAAGGTCACCATTACCGTCACCGCCAAGCGGGGAAAGAAGAAGGCCCGGGTGCGGTTCGTGGTGGGGAAGTGATCGGTCGCCCCGCAAGCGTCCTCCGATGGGCGAGTGGCGGCAGCACATGATTCCGCCACAAAAAAGTACGCTTTTTCAATGTTGACAATCCATTATGAATGTGTTAAAATACAGCTTGCACACTTGAAAGGAAGGAGGTATGGCTATGAGAATACCATCCGCGCAGTCCATCAATCTGACATCGCTGCCGCCGGCGCTTATTCCCATTTTACATGATCGTGGCATCCACACGGTCGGCGCGCTGATGCAAACGGACGCATATAAGGCGGTATCGAGCGGCCGCTATGACCTCGATTTGATTCGGGAAGTGAACGGCCTGCCCATCGACGCGCTGCGCTGGCTTGTAGAGGAGGCATCCGCATGAGATTCGCGGGCTTACCGAAAAAACGCGACCTGAGGCCGGGCATGAAAACCGTCGCCATCGCGCGCCCCGATCCGGTCGCCCCGTTAAATTGATCGTCCTCTGCCCGTACCGGGTAGGGGATTTGTTTTTTGCACAAAAAGGGAAGCGGCGCGCCGCTTCCCCTTTTTGGCGAATTTTACTTATTGACCGCGCGGTAGGCCTCGCAGATCAGCTTGACGCAGGTGTCGTAGCCCAGCAGGCCACTGTCGATGGAGAGGTTGAAGTTCCGGGTGTCGCCCCAGTGCTTGCCGGTGAACTGCTGGTAGTAGTTGCGGCGGGCGTTGTCGGTCTTCTTCATGGCCTTCTGGATCTCGGAGGGATTCTTGCTGCCGATCAGCTCGCTGACGCGCACGGCACGGTGGATGGCGTCGGCGTAGATGAACACGTTCAGGCTCTCGATGTCGAACTCCTCCAGTATGGTGTCGGCGCACCGGCCCAGGATCACGCAGGGGCCCTTCTTCGCCAGCATCAGTATCACCTTGCGCTCGATGCCGTGGATGGTCTCGCGCCGGTCGGTGTAGGCGGCGGGGGTGATCATCCGCCAGATGGCGTCGGCGCGGGAGATCTCCTCCTCCTCGTGCTCCACGACGCCCGCGTCCAGGCCGCTCTCCCGCACGGTGTTGCGGATGATGTCGCGGTCGTAAAACTCTATGCCCAGCTCCTCCGCCACCCGCTTGCCGATGGAATGGCCGCCCGCGCCGTATTCCCGGCTGATGGTGATGATGTTCATGTCTCCTGCCTCCTCGTGGGGTTGATAGGGGTATTATAGCATATTCGGGCGGCGTTGACTACCCCCTGTGGTTGAATTGGGAATGGGGAATGGGGAATTGGGAATTAGGAGATAGGAATGAGGAATTAGGAATTAGGAATTGGAGGACGACCGGGCTTTCATGCGTAAGGGCGCCGGTTCTCTGACATTCTATAATTCCTAATTCCTAATTCCTAATTCTTAATTCCTAATTCCTAATTATTCTCCCCACTTTCTCCACGATCCTCCCCTGCACGGCTTTCAGCGCTCCCAGCCCCTGCAACCGCACATTGACGTCGAAGCCGCGGGCGAGCAGGCGGGTCTTCCAGGAGTCTCCGTCCCCGGCGAGGTCGTTTTTGGCGTGGTCGCCGGCGACGAGCATCAGGGGCATCAGCGTGAGGCGCTTGCCGGGGGTGGCCTCCAGGTCGTCCAGTATGCCCTCCAGGCCGTACTCGCCCTCGACGCAGGCGAGCTTCACGGACGGGGGCAGCACGGCCCTCAGCCCCGCGTAGACGGCGTCGGCGCGGTGCTCGGTGCCGTGACCCATCACCAGCAGGGTGCGGCCCTCCTGCCGGGCGATGTCGGAGAGCACCTCCGCCATCCAGCGCAGGTCCGCGTCGTCGTTCAAAAGCGGCTCGGACACCGGCAGCGCCCCCGCCGCCGCGCGCACGCGGTCGTACTCCTGTCCGGGGATGATGTGGGTGGACGCGAGCACGATGTTCTCATACCCCTCCGCCCGCAGGCGCGCCAGGGCCTCCGCCTCGTTCTCGATCGCCGCGCCCCGGGCGGCCACGCGGCGGATGATCATGCGGGAGGTCCAGGCGCGACGGACCTCCCAGAGCGGAAACGCCGCGCGCAGCGCGTCCTCCACCGGGCGGATGCAGCTTTGCTCCGCGTCCTCGTGGGTCGTGCCGAAGCTCACGGCAAGTATGGCCTGTTTCATGATAGACGCCTCCTTTATTGTCAGACAATCCGCGCCGCCCCGGCGGGGACGGCGCGGATTCCGGCAGTTAAATCAAACCTCCGTCGTGGGCAGGATCACTGCAGCGGCGCGGGGTACAGTATCTTGGTGTCGGTGAAGTCGAAGGGCCAAACGGTCTTCCACTCCCCGTCCTGCACCTGGGCAATGGCCACGGAGGAGTAGATGTTGTCGCGGTAGTGGGGCTCGCCGGCCAGATCGTAGTCCTCGAACTTGATGCGGTCGTAGGGCAGCACGATCTTGCGGCCGCCGGGGAACTCGCCCTGGATATCCAGCGCGGCGATGGCATCGCGCACGGCGGCGCCGTCGGTGGTGCCGGCGGCCTCAATGGCGGTCTTGAAGATCCACACCACGGTGTAGGACTCGGCGGAGTGGCCGTTCATGTTGACGCCGTACTCAGCCTTGAACTCCTCGTTGATCTCCTGGCCGTTGATCAGGTCGGGGTTGAACTCCACGACGGAGGCCACGCCGTTGGCCACGTTGGCCAGGTTGCCGATGAAGGCGGGATCGGTGAAGCCGTTGGCCTTGGCCACGATCATCTTGGGGGTGTAGTTCTGAGCCTTCAGGGTCTGCACGAACAGGGTGGCGTCGCCGATGTAGCTGTCGCAGAGTATGGCGTCGGGGTCGGCCTGCTTGAGGGCCAGCACCTGGGCGCTTAAGTCGGTGGCGTCGCTGGTGTAGTCCACGGTGGCGACCAGGTCAAAGCCGTACTCGTCCTTGTACAGCTCGACGCAGCGGATCAGCTCCTGGCCGATGGCGGCGCGGTCGGTGAAGATGGCGATGGTCTTGACCTCTTCGCCGGTCTGCTCGGCGGAGTCCTTCAGGTACTCCAGCATGTCCTTCACGTACACGCTGTTGAGCGGGCACAGGCGGAAGAAGTAATCCATGGCCTCGTGGTCGGGATCGCTCAGGCGGTCCAGGGTGGAGATGGCGGTGATCATCGGCACGCCGTACTGGGTGCAGACCTGCGCCACGATCTCGGTGACGGTGGACATGTGGCAGCCCATCATGACGTCCACATGCTCCTGGGTGATGAGGCGCTCGGCCTCGGACTTGCCCTGGGCGGGATCGCCGGCGTGGTCGCCGCGGACGACCTCCAGCATGCGGCCGTTGACGCCGCCCTTCTCGTTGATCTCCTTCACGGCGAAGTCGATGCCGCGCAGGATGTTCTCGCCGATGGCCGCCTTGCCGCCGGACATGGCGTAGATGGTGCCGATGCGGATGGGTTCCTCGTCCGCCATGGCGGGCACGGACAGCACCGTCAGCAGCATGGCCAGGATGCTCAAAAGAGCGATCATTTTCTTCATGACTTGTTCCTCCTTGAATGTTGTATGATGATGCGCCGAACTGCCACGGCGCCGATCATTGAAATCAGATGCCCAGATACGCCTTCTTGACGTGCTCGTTGGCGGAGAGCGCCTCGGCGGTGCCGGAGAGGGCGATGCGGCCGTTCTCGATCACGTAGCCCCTATCGGCGCAGGCCAGCGCCTTGGTGATGTCCTGCTCCACCAGCAGTACGGCGATGCGGTCCCGCTTGGCCATGCCGGAGGCGACCTCGAGGATGTCGTCGACGATGTTGGGCGCGAGGCCCAGGGAGGGCTCGTCCAGTATCAGCAGCCGGGGCATGCCGATCAGCGCCCGGGCCACGGCCAGCATCTGCTGCTCGCCGCCGGACAGCGTTCCCGCCGCCTGTTTGGCGCGCTCCTTGAGCTTCGGAAAGTGCCGGTAGGCCACGTCCAGGTTTTTGGAAAACGCCGCGCGGGTGGCCTTGTTGAAGGCCCCCATCTCCAGGTTCTCCAATACCGTCATCTCGGTGAAGATCTGCCGGCCTTCCGGCACCTGCACGATGCCCCTGTCCAGTATGAACCGGGAGCTCTTCTTCGCAAGCTCCTCGCCCTCAAACTGTATCGAGCCCGCGGTGGGCCGCACCATGCCGGTGACGGCGCGCACCATGGTGGTCTTGCCCGCGCCGTTGGAGCCCAGTATGGCCACCACCTCGCCGGCGTCCACGCTGAAGGAGATGTCCCACAGTATGTTGATCGCGCCGTAGCCCGCGCGAAGGCCCTCCACTTTAAGCATGCGCCGCGCCTCCCTTCGTGCCCAGATAGACCTCCATGACGTAGGGGTCGTTCATGACCTGCTCGGGGGTGCCCTCGGCGATCTTCTCGCCGTGGTGCAGCACGATGACCTCCTCGCACAGGCTGACCACCGCCTGCATGATGTGCTCGATCAAAAAGATGGTCACGCCGGAGCGGTTGATCTGACGGATCAGCTCGATGGCGGCCTCGGTCTCGGCGGGGTTCAGGCCCGCCATGTTCTCGTCCAGGAACAGCAATTCCGGCTTCGTGGCCAGCGCGCGGGCCATCTCCAGCCGCTTCTGGTCGGGGGTGCCCATGTCCTTGGAGAGTATGTGCCGCTTGTCGAACAGCCCGGTGAATTCCAGTATCTCCATGGCGCGCTCCCGGGCCTCGCGCTCGCTCCTGGCGGCGGCGTGGCCGAAGTAGCAGGAGGCCACCACGTTTTCAAGCACGCTCAGGTTTTTGAGCGGCTTCATGATCTGGAAGGTGCGGGCGATCTTCATGTTGGTGTACTCGTGGGCCTTCTTGTCGGTGATGTCCTGGCCCTTGAAGAATATCCGGCCCTCGGTGGGTGGGTAGTAGCCGCAGATCATGTTGAAGGTGGTGGATTTGCCCGCGCCGTTGGGGCCGATCATGCCGGTGATGGCCCCCTCCCGGATGGAGAAGGACACGTCCTTGACGGCGGTCAGGCCCTTGAACCGCTTGGTGATGTGCTGAACCTCGATGATGGGCGTATTGCTCATGTTCACGCCTCCTTCCCGCCGCGCTTCTGGAGCTCCACGGCCTCGAAGACCTCCACCGGCGGCTTCCTGAGCAGCTTTTCATCCACGAATTTCTTGGTCTTGCTGTGCATGTACCAGCCCAGTATGCCCGTGGGGCGGAAGCGTATCACCGCCAGCAGCGCGATGGCGTAGAGCAGCATGTTGATGCCGGGCAGCATGGCGCTGTACCGGGCGCGCAAAAACTCCGACAGCGGGATCATGATCAGGCCGCCCACCAGCGGGCCCTCCACGTAGGCCGCGCCGCCCACCACCGCGGGCAGCACCGACTCGGTGGACTTGGCCTGCACCATCAGGTCCGGGTCGATGTAGCGGATGTAGCTGGCGTAGAAGAAGCCCACCAGCGCCGCCACCATCGCCGAGACCACCACGGCCATGATCTTGTACTTCGTGGGGTTGATGCCGATGGCCGCGGCGGCGTCCTCGTCCTCGCGGATGGTGCGAAGCGCGTAGCCCATGCGGGAGCGCTCGATCTTCTTCATCAAAAGGTAGATCAGCAGCACCATCGCCAGGCCCACGTAGTAGTAGGGCACCTTGCTGCCGAAGCGGAAGTCCAGCCAGGAGTCCCGGCCGAAGGGCAGGCCCACGCCGCTGGCCCGGCCGAAGAACGTGGAGTTGATGATGAACTGCCGCATGGCCTCGCCGAAGGCGATGGACACCAGCGTGAAGTAGGGGCCCCGCAGTATGAAGCAGGGGTAGAAGATCACGCCGGCCACCAGGCCCACCACGACCATGCCGAATATGGCCGACAGCCACGGGTTGGCCCCGGCCTTGGTGATCAAGAGGCAGCTCGCGTAGGCGCCCAGGCCCATGTAGGCCGCGTGGCCCAGCGAGTTCTGGCCGGTCATGCCGCCCAGCAGGTTCCAGGCCATGGACAGCGTGGACATGTAGAACACCAGCACGAATATGTTCAGTATGTAGGGGGATTTCACAAACACCGGAATCAGCACGAACACCAGAAGCAGCAGTCCCAGCGCCAGCGCCACGTTGCGCCGGTAGGCGCGCACGGCCTTCACATTTTCGCTCATGGTTACTTCCTCCTGATGATAATCATCTGACGCACCACCAGTATCACGATAAAGGTGATGAAAACGATCAGGTCGCTGTAGGACGGGCTGATGAAGAGGGCGACCATCGTCTCAAGCAGCCCCAGGAAGATGCCCGCGAAGAACGCGCCGGGGATGGAGCCCAGGCCGCCCACCACCACCACGATCAGCGCCCGGAAGCCGAAAGACGCGCCCGCCGTGGGGAAGATGGTGTAAAAGCCGGTCAGCAGCGCGCCGGCCACGCCCGCCAGGGCGGTGCCAATGCCGTAGGTCAGTATGTAGATGCGCCTGGCGTTGATGCCCACCACCTCCGCGCCCACGGGGTTCTGGGACACGGCGCGGATCTGCTTGCCGGTGGTGGTGTACTTTAAAAACGCGAACAGCACCACCGAGATCACCACCAGCACGCAGAAGCTGATGAGCCGCGGCAGGGCGATGTTCACCGGGCCCAAGCCTATGTAGGTCTGGGCGTAGGAGGTCGGGATGGTGCGGTACTCGGAGCCGAAGATCACCAGCGCGCCGTTGGACAAAAGAAGCCCCAGGCCCACCGTCAGAAACAGCAGGTTCGTGAAGCTCTTGGTGCCCAGGGAGGGCGTGATCAGCGTGTGCTGGATCACCGCGCCCAGGCAGAACATGATGATCGCCACGAAGGGCACGCACAGGTACGGGTCCAGCCCGAACGTGGTGGAGAGCACGTACGTCAGGTACATGCCCACCATCAGCATCTCACCGTGGCAGAAGTTCACGATCTTCATCACGCCGAAGATCACGTTCTGCCCCATGCCCATCAGGGAATAAAAGCCTCCCATCAACAGGCCGTTGACACATGCTTGCAGGAAAATTTCCAAGTTTCGCTCCCCTCCTGACTTGACAATAGCGTGCCGGAATCCACACATGGCATTATAAAACATTGTTTCTTTATCATTATAGAATACAATCCGGCAAATTGCAAGCTGTAATTGCGCGCCCGCAGGGCTTACGCATGAATGAAGAGATCATTTCAAAAGGACGCGCCACGGCGCGTCCGCGGACGCCCCATGGGGCGTCCCTACGTTGGGTTCGTGGTATCGGGAACAGTGTTCTGTCATTCATGCGTGAGCCGTGGCCGCGCCCGCGGCAGCATAATTGCCATTCCCGCGGCAGTATAAAGCAGGAAGCGGAGCGGTTCTGTGCGAACCTCTCCGCTTCCTGTATCGGGGGCGCGGCCCCTGTATATCGGTCCTTACCGAATTTCGCACTTGCCGCCCATGTACACCCTGAGGGCCTCGGGGATGCGGATGGAGCCGTCGGCCCGGAGGTTGTTCTCCAGGAAGGCGATGAGCATGCGGGGCGGGGCCACCACGGTGTTGTTGAGGGTGTGGGGCAGGTACTTCTTGCCGTCCGCGCCCTTGACGCGAATCTTGAGGCGGCGGGCCTGGGCGTCGCCCAGGTTGGAGCAGGAGCCCACCTCGAAGTACTTCTGCTGGCGGGGGGACCAGGCCTCCACGTCGCAGGACTTGACCTTGAGGTCGGCCAGGTCGCCGGAGCAGCACTCGAGGGTGCGCACCGGGATGTCCAGCGTGCGGAAGAACTCCACGGTCAGCTGCCACATCTTATTGTACCACTTCATGCTGTCCTCGGGCTTGCAGACCACCACCATCTCCTGCTTTTCAAACTGGTGGATGCGGTACACGCCGCGCTCCTCGATGCCGTGGGCGCCGACCTCCTTGCGGAAGCAGGGGGAGTAGGAGGTGAGGGTCTGGGGCAGCTCGTCCTCGTTGAGCATCTGGTCGATGAACTTGCCGATCATGCTGTGCTCGCTGGTGCCGATCAGGTAGAGGTCCTCGCCCTCGATCTTGTACATCATGTTCTCCATCTCGGCGAAGCTCATCACGCCGGTGACCACGTTGCCGTGGATCATGAACGGCGGCACGTAGTAGGTGAAGCCGTGGTCGATCATGAAGTCCCGGGCGTAGGAGAGGATCGCGGAGTGCAGCCGGGCGATGTCGCCCTTGAGGTAGTAGAAGCCGTTGCCGGAGGTGCGGCGGGCGGAATCCAGGTCGATGCCGTTCAAGCGCTCCATGATATCCACGTGGTAGGGGACCTCCCACTCGGGTACCACCGGCTCGCCGAAGCGCTCGTTCTCCACGTTTTCGCTGTCGTCCCTGCCGATGGGCACGGAATCGTCGATGATGTTGGGAATCACCAGCATGCGCTTTCTGATCTCCTCGGCGTACTCGACCTCCTTCTGCTCGATGTCGGCCAGCTCGTCCTGCATGTCCTTGACCTGCTGCTTGGCGGCCTCGGCCTCGTCGCGCTTGCCCTGGCCCATCAGCATGCCGATCTGCTTGGAGATCCTGTTGCGCTGGGAACGCAGGTAGTCCGCGCGCTGTATGGCCTCGCGGTTTTTGCGGTCAAAATCCAGTACCTCGTCCACCAGGGGCAGCTTGGCGTCCTGGAACTTCTTTTTGATGTTTTCGCGCACCAGATCGGGGTTGCTGCGCACCAGATTGATATCCAGCATGGCGATACTTCCTTCTTATATGGTTGATTTTTGAAATCATTATACCCCGATCAGCCCCGTTTTGCAAGTAAACTTCATATTGCGCGCCCGCCGGTTTTCCGCATTAACATCCCATTAATTCCAGCATCAAAAAAACCGGATTGATGCAAAAATGCCGCCAGCGGGGGTATTTTTAATCAAAATTGCAATTATTAACAAAACGGTTGGCAGTTTTGTATTGCGTTTCGGGGTGGGGTATTGTATAATATATGTTGACAAACGACTTTTTCAGTCGGACATATGGAGGACAAGACCATGAAGAAAATCGTTTCCCTGATCATCGCGCTGGTGCTGGCGCTTTCCTGCACGGCGGCGCTGGCCGAGCTGACCTTCACCACCGGCGGCACCTCCGGCACCTATTACGCCTTCGGCAACGTGCTGGCCCAGTACATCACCAACAACTCCGACGTGGCCGTGACCGCCGTGGCGGGCAACGGCTCCGCGGCGAACATCGACCTGTTGGACATCGGCGACGCGCAGCTCGGCCTTGTGCAGAACGACGTGGCCGCCTACGCCTACAACGGCGTGCGCTTCGAGCAGTACGAGGGCAAGCCCATCGACACCTTCACCGCCCTGTGCGCGCTGTACACCGAGACCGTGCAGCTGGTCACCTGCAACCCCGACATCAAGTCCGTCGCGGACCTCAAGGGCAAGAACGTGTCCATCGGCTCCCAGGGCTCCGGCGTGTACTTCAACGCCATGGACTTCTTCGCCGCCTATGACATGACAGAGGCGGACATCAATCCCCAGTACCTGTCCTTCGGCGACTCCGCCGAGGCCCTGAAGGACGGCAAGATCGACGCCGCCTTCGTCGTGGCCGGCGCGCCGACCCCCGCCGTGACCGACCTGTGCACCACCAAGGGCGCGTACCTGATCGGCCTGGACGACGAGCACGTCGAAAAGCTCCAGGAGATCTCCGGCGCCTACGCCAAGAGCATCATCCCCGCCGGCACCTATGAGGGCATCGACGAGGACGTCGTGACCGTGGGCATCAAGGCCACCATCATCGCCAACGAGGACGTGACCGAGGACGAGGCCTACACCATCGTCTCCACCATCTTCGAGGGCAAGGACGCCATCACCGAGTCCCACGCCAAGGGCGCGGAGCTGGATCTCGAGTACGCCTCCACCTGCGGCCTGCCCTATCATCCCGGCGCGGCCAAGTACTTCGCCGAGAAGGGCTTCGAGGTAGAGACCAAGTAATCCTTTGACAGCCGATGCGCAGGGGGCTGCGGGGAGACCCGCAGCCCCCTGAACGCTATCGGCAGTGTTCAGAGTGCAGAGTACAGAGTACAGTTTTGGTACAAATCCCTCCGGGATTTGTCTGATCATCTGTGATTGTTCAGCCGATCGGGAAGATGGTGGACATGACCTCTTTCGTCAACGCTTCGCGTTGCCACCTTCCCCTTCAGGGGAAGGTGGCGCGCAGCGCCGGAAGAGGTCGTCCCCTGTAATCAAAAGAAACCCGCAAGGGTTTCCACCGCAACTGCACTCTGCACTCTGCACTCTGCACTCTGCACTCTCCACTCTGTATCCCTCCCGACCCAAAGAAGGAGAATGACCCATGACCAACACTCCCAACGATCCGAACCTCAACGCGCCGGACATCGACCTCTCCACGGGCACGGCGGCGGACGTCGAGGCCATGATGCGCAAGTTCGACCGCGAGTCGAACACCCGCGTATGGGAAGGCAGGCCCAAGCTGATCGTGAGCGTCATACTGGCGGCCTTCTCGCTGTTCTGCATCTACGTGACGCTGTTCGCCAACTTCCTGGAGCAGGTGCGCATGACCTCCTTCATGGGCCTGGTGATCGTGATGGGCTTTCTGACCTATCCCGCCAAGAAGGGCTACGTGAAGGTGAACAGCCTGCCCTGGTACGACATCGTGCTGATGGTGCTGGGCGCGGCGGCGTTTTTCTTCTACACCTTCAACGCAAAGACCATACTGAACATGCGCCTGAAGGAGCTGCTGACCAACCCCTTCTACACCGCGGTGGCCGTGATCGGCATCGTGGTGCTGGCGGAGCTGTGCCGCCGCAGCGTGGGCCTGCCGATACTGTGCGTGGCGATATTCTTCATCGGCTACACGTTCTTCAACGGCAAGACCCTCCCGCGCACCGCCTATGAGATGTTCTACGGCGACAACGGCATACTGGGCACGCCGGTGAGCGTGTGCTCCAAGTACATCGTGGTGTTCATCATCTTCGGCGCGTTCCTGGAGAAGACCGGCGTGTCCAGCTTCTTCATCAATCTGGCCAACTCGCTGACCGGCCGCTTCGCCGGCGGTCCCGCGAAGGTGGCGGTCATCTCCTCGGCGCTGTGCGGCATGGTGTCCGGCTCCTCGGTGGGCAACACCGTGACCACCGGCTCGGTGACCATCCCGATGATGAAGAAGACCGGCTACCGCTCCGAGTTCGCCGGGGCGGTCGAGGCGGCAGCCTCCACCGGCGGGCAGATCATGCCCCCGATCATGGGCGCGGCGGCCTTCCTGATGGCCGACTACCTGGGCGTGCCGTACTCCAACATCATCGTGCGCGCCATCGTGCCGGCCATACTGTACTTCCTGGGCATATTCATCGCGGTGCACCTGGAGGCCAAGAAGCTGGGCTTAAAGGGCATGGACCCGGCGATGCTGCCCCGGTTCAAGTCGCTTCTGAAGGACACCTACCTGCTCATGCCGCTGATCGTGCTGATCTGGCTGGTATGCTCCAACACCCGCACCATGCAGTTCTCCGCCGCCGTAGCCATCGTGGTGGCCATCGCGGTGGGCTTCATCAACAACCTGACGGGCTACTACCGGCGCGCCGCTGAGAACAAGGGCGTGGCGGCCGGCGAGGTGGTCGAAAAGTTCACCCCGAAGACCGTGTTCGAAGCGCTGGAGGCCGGCGGGCGGAGCTGCGTGACCGTGGCCGTGGCCTGCGGCATCGCGGGCGTCATCTGCGGCTGCATCACCGTCACGGGCCTCGCCAACCAGCTCATCAGCGCCATCGTGGGCGTGTCCGGCAACTCGCTGTTGCTGGGCCTGTTCCTCACCATGATCTGCTGCATCGTGCTGGGCATGGGCGTGCCCACCACCGCCACCTACTGCATCATGGCCTCCACCTGCGCGCCGATACTGATCCAGATGGGCGTGCCGGCCATCGCGGCCCACTTCTTCGTGTTCTACTACGGCATCGTGGCCGACATCACGCCGCCCGTGGCCCTGGCGGCCTACGCCGGCGCGGCCATCGCCAAGGGCAAGCCCATGAAGACCGGCGTCACCGCCACGCGGCTGGCCATCGGCGCGTTCATCATACCCTTCGTGTTCGCCGCGAGCCCGGCGCTGTTGTTCATCGACACCGTGTGGTACGAGGTGATCCTCATCACCATCACCGCCACGCTGGGCATGGTGGGCGTCGCCGCGGGCCTGTCCGGCTACTTCCTGACCGATATGAACCTGCTGGAGCGCGCCCTGATGATTGGCGGCGGACTGGCGCTGATCGTGCCCGGCACCCTCACCGACTTCATCGGCCTGGGCGTCATCGCGCTGGGCGTGGCATTTCAGCTGCTGCATCGCAAGAAGGCGAAATAGATACAGAGTGCAGAGTGCAGAGAACAGAGTGCAGTTTTGGAGGAAATCCTTACGGATTTCTTTTGATTGAAGGCTGCGGCAGTCGCGGCGGCGAACGGCAATGCCTTTCAATCGAACAAATCCCGCAGGGATTTGAACCAAAACTGTACTCTGCACTCTGTACTCTGAACTCTCATCAAACTGGAGTGTAGTCGATATGGTTGTATCGCCGAAGATGTACCTTATAGTGTTGCCGCTGGTGTTTCTGGCCTCGGCGGTCGACGCCATCGCGGGGGGCGGGGGACTGATCACGCTGCCGGCCTACACGCTGGCGGGGCTGAACTACGACTTCGCCTCGGGCACGAACAAGTTTTCGTCCACCTTCGGCACGCTGACGGCCACGGTGCGGTTTTACAGAAGCGGCAAGCTGCTG
>CADASI010000107.1 GCA_902790525.1 uncultured Eubacteriales bacterium | reverse complement strand
TTCTTCCTTGTTTGTTTCGCAGCTACAATTAGAAGTCTTTCATGCTCCTTTTGTCTATCGCGTTTCTGTCAATCCCACAACTTTCCGTGAAGAACCTAAATATCGCAGGGGCGCCGCATCGGCGCCCCTGCGTATTGTCTGTGATGTTCACGCCCTATTCTGCAATCGCCTTCCTGAGCGGCCCGAGGTCCAGAAGCTCGGTGTCTTTGATGAGCCCGTAGAGCGCGGTGAGCACGCGCTTCACGCCGCCGGGCACGTCGCTCTCGGCGGCCAGGGCCATGATGGGGTCGTGCACGGACATGCGCAGCTGGAACCAGGCGTTGTTCACGCCGCCGTCCAGGTTGAAGGTGATGCGCACGCCCTCGCGGCTGTCGGAGGCCATCTGCCACTCCGGGTTTTCGAGGGTGTGGGAGAGTATGATCTCCACCACCTCCTGGCTGGAGGCGGCGGGGTCCTCCTCGTCGAGTATGTTGAGGCGCAGGGTGCGGGCCTCCACGGGCTCGCTCAGGTCCGCAAGGGGATCGAACACCGTCTTGCCCTCGCGCTTGCAGTCCAGCGCCTCGCAGGCCACCCGCAGGGCAAGGTAGATGCCGTCGTCCAGGAAGGCGTTGTCCCGGAAGGCCGCGTGGCCGGTGGTCTCGATGGCGATGGGGCAGTCGATGCCCTCGGCGTTCAGGCGCACGGCCTCATTGATGACGTTGCGGTAGCCGCGCTTGAAGCGGTAGTGCGTGCCGCCCCACTCCGCGATGAAGGTGGACAGGCCGGTGGAGGTCACGCTGTCGGTGACGAAGGTCAGCCCGGGCTTCTGCTCCAGCAGCATGGCGGCGACCAGTGCGATCAGGCGGTTGCCGTCGATACAGCGGCCGCTGGGGTCGTACACCCAGGCGCGCACGCAGTCCTCGTCGAAGGACAGGCCCATGTCCGCGCCGAGCTTCGGCACCTCGGCCTCCATGCGCTCGTCCGGCACGCGTTCGATGTCCGCGCCCAGGTCCTCCAGCAGCGCGACGAAGAACCTGCCGCCGATGGAGGCGTCGTCCACCGCCACGTAAAGGCCCAGCAGTGGCCTGAGCGCGTCGTCCACGAGCAGCCTGGCGGCCTCGCCGCGCAGGAACTCCCGGTAGTCGGCCATCAGGTCGCGCCTCGTCACCAGCCGCTCGGGCACCTCGGAGGCCGCGGCCATGCGCAGCATCAGCGCCACGTCCGCCTCCGTAAGCCCGCCTGTGACGGTGAGGAACTTGAAGCCGTTGAGCGTCACGGGGGTGTCGCCGCCGGTGACCATCACCGCGCCGTGGGCGGGGTGGTCCCTTTCCGGGCGGGCCACGCGGGAGAACAGCGCGCCCACGGCGCACCGGTCGCCGTCGATCACGTCGCTGTCCGCCGCGGTGATGCCCCGCACCAGCGCCGCCTTGATGCGCTGGCCGGATTCACGGGCGTCCCGGCCCACGGCGATCAGCAGCCGGTCCGGGGTGGTCTTGAGGCGCTGGGCGAGCATGCAGGCGAAGGCGTAGCCGATGCGCTCGCAGATCTCGTCGGTCAGCGCCTCCGCGCGGGTCCGGATGTCCGAACCGCTCCTGAGTTTCAGCCATCTTGTGGTGTCGGTATCCATATAGCATCCTTTCTGTCAGGTCATGTCGCGCACGATCTTCGTCAGGTCCTCGTCGCTCTCGGAGGGGATGTCCCGGAGGTAGCGGTAGATGGGGGCCAGGCGGCGGTAGCCGTCGGCGAGGCGGTCCACCAGGGCGGGGGATTTCAGCAGGGCGAAGTCCCCGATATCGCGGTAGAACCAGAAGCTGCGCGCCGGGTACCACGCCTTTAGCTCCGGGTGGAGGCTTTCGGGCGGCTTCATGCGCTTGAAGGCGTTCATGTGAAGCTCAAAGTCGTTTTGCAGGGGCCGCCAGAGGTCGAGAAACGCCTCCGGCTCGGTGAGCAGCCGACGGCGCAGGCCGTTCATGTGGGGCCGGCGCTCCTCGTAGAAGCCCATGCCGAAGCTGGACTCCCGCGCGCCGATGTCGAAGTAGAAGCCCAGGTTCGCCCGGTCGCGGCTGTCGGCGTCCTCCGGGCGGCGCATCTTGAGCCACATGTAGTCCCGGTAGGGGGATTTGTCCCGGGAAAACCGCAGGTCGCGGTTGATGCGGGACACCATGCGGTCGGGCCGCAGCTCCATCTCGTCGTCGATTGTAACCATCACGCCGCTCAGCGCCGACGCCAGCTCGAGGCAGGGCCTGCGCACGGCGCGCACGTACCAGTCGTGATTTTCGTGGAAGAATTCCGTGTTGTTGTTGAACTGGATGGCCATGAAGAATTCAAAGGTCTCATCCGTAAAGCCCTGAAACATGCGTCCTCCGTCTGAATGATATTGTCCGGCGGGCGATGAGGGCATCGCCCCTACGGTATGCGGATGTCCTCATCGCGCTTTCTTCGCGGGCCGGGCCTTTTTCTTCTGCGCGGCGGCGCGGCGCCGCCGGTCTTGCCGGGCCCGCAGGGAAGTCACCAGCAGTATGGTGAACATGGACACCAGCGCCGCCGAGGCCACGGCCAGCAGTATGGTGAAGGTGGAGGAGGTGTTCAGCTTCACCGAGCCGCCCTCCAGCTTCATCGGCTCGCCGACCGGCTGCTCCGGGGTGAGCCCGGCGGGGGAGATCACCACGTCGATGGCCTCCGAGGAGATGGTGCGCGCCCGGCCGTCGACGTCGGCGTAATCCAGGCAGAATATGAACTGGCTGTCCTCCCGCACGTCGTAGTCCACGGTGAACCGGGAGGGCTCGCCGGTGGGCAGCACCGCCAGCCGGCGCACGTCGCCCCGGCTGACCTCGTAGAACCGCAGGTTCCGCGCGGTGACCGTGCCCCGGTTGGCCAGCGCCACGTCGAAGGTCACCCGGCCCGGGCGGTTGATCCTGGGGGTCAGCGCCGAGACGCTCATGTCGATGTCGATCTCTCGGGTGGGCAGCTCGTCGTGCAGCGTCAGCGTGTCGGTGACGGTGTCCAGCGCCTCGCCCGCCTGGCTGACGCCGGTGACCCGCCAGCGGTATTCGCCCTCGCCGCGCACGGGGTAGGTGAAGGCCACCTCCATGGGCCGGGAACCGGTGGGCAGCGTGATGGAATCGGCGATCACGCCGCCGTACACGTCGTCCAGCACGGTGATGTCGTGGTAGTCGTCGTTGCCCGCGTTGGTCAGTATCAGCACCGCGTCGGCCCTGTCGGGGTCGAACACCGAGCGCCCCACGGAGAACTCCACGTCCAGCGCGCTGGAGGACATGTGGATCACCGCGTTGTCCAGCCGCCGGGTGACGGTGTCGCCCGAGGGCACCTTGTACTCCAGGCTGGCCTCGGACTGCGTGCCGGTGTTCACGGTCACGCGGCTGATGAACGTGCGGGAGGCCCCCACGTCCAGCTTCTCCAGCTTGCCGGTGAAGTCGCCCAGCTCGTCGCGCACGTACACCGCCGTGACCGGCACGTTGCCGGAGTTGGTGACCCGGTAGGTGAGGGTCAGCAGCCCGCCGGGGGCAACGTAGCGGGACGAGAGCTGCCGGGTGAAGTCCACCTCTGGCCGGGGATCGCTCTTCACCACCGGCACGGCCAGCTCGTGGGTCACCTTGTCGCCGCCGGGGATCACCGCGTCGTGGGTGACGACGTAGCGCACGTAGCCGTCGTCCAGCTCCTCCTGGGTGACCTCGTGGGGGCGGGTGAGCGTCTGCGTCTCGCCCGCGCCGATCTGCCCGAGGGGCTCGGACAGCAGCCCGTCCGCCGAGGACAGATACACGTTGCGCACGTCGTAGCCGCTTCGGTTGGAGATGATGAAGGTCATGGTGGTGCTGCCGGGGGCCACCAGCTCGCCGGGATTGAGGGAGAAGTTGATGTCCAGTATGTCCACGCCCCGGGGAGCCTCGCCGAATCCGGGCATGCCGAAGAGCACCAGCGCCAGGGCGCAGATGATCGAGAGGATGCCTGTCCTGAGGCGGGGCACATGTGTCATGGGCTCAAATCTCCTGTCTGATATGATGATCCTATACTATTTTATAGCGTTTTGCCCCGATATGTCAAGCATAAGCAAGCCCGCGTGCTTGATTTATTAACAGGAACGGCGTATTATAAAATCAGATAAATCTGTCACGGAGGCGTTTGCGTTTTGAATTACGATCAGAGCCGAATCCGCAACTTCTGCATCATCGCCCACATCGACCACGGCAAGTCCACGCTGGCGGACCGCATCCTCGAGCGAACGGGCGTGATGAAGCTGCGCGACATGACCGACCAGGTGCTCGATTCCATGGAGCTCGAGCGCGAACGCGGCATTACCATCAAGTCCAAGGCGGTGCGCATGCCTTACACCGCGAAGGACGGGGTGGAATACGAGCTCAACCTGATCGACACCCCCGGCCACGTGGACTTTACCTACGAGGTCTCCCGGGCGCTGGCCGCCTGCGAGGGGGCGATACTGGTGGTGGACGCCAGCCAGGGCATCGAGGCCCAGACGCTGGCCAACGTCTACATGGCGCTGGAGCACGATTTGGAGATACTGCCGGTGATCAACAAGATCGACCTGCCCTCGGCCCAGCCCGAGGTGGTGAAGGGCGAGATCGAGGACGAGATCGGCATCGACTGCGAGGGCTGCCCGCTGGTGTCGGCCAAGCAGGGCGTCGGCATCGACGACGTGCTCGAGGCCGTGGTGGAAAAAGTGCCCGCGCCCACCGACGACGCGGACGCCCCGCTGCAGGCGCTGATATTCGATTCCTACTACGACAACTACCGCGGGGCCATCTCCTCCGTGCGGCTCAAGGCCGGGCGGGTGAAGGTGGGCGACCGCATCCGCATGATGGCGGGCAGGTGCGAGTTCGACGTCACCGAGGTGGGCGCCTACCTGCCCCTGGGGTACAGCCCCAAGGACGAGCTGTGCGCCGGGGAGGTGGGGTACATCGCCGCCTCCATCAAGGACATCGCCGACATCCACGTGGGCGACACCATCACGCTGGCCAACAACCCCGCGAAGGAACCCCTGCCGGGCTACAAGCCGGTGCTGCCCATGGTGTACTGCGGCATCTATCCCGCCGACGGCGCGGACTACGAGACCCTGCGCGACGCGCTGGAAAAGCTGCGGCTCAACGACGCGGCGCTGTCCTACGAGCCGGAGACCTCCGTGGCGCTGGGCTACGGCTTCCGCTGCGGCTTCCTGGGGCTTCTGCACATGGAGATCATACAGCAGCGGCTGGAGCGGGAGTTCGACCTGGACCTCGTCACCACCGCGCCCAGCGTGGTGTACAAGGTCGTCAAGACCGACGGGACCACGCTGATGATCGACAACCCCACCAACCTGCCGCCGGTGCAGGAGATCGACTGGATGGAGGAGCCCTGCGTGGACGCGCAGGTGATCACCCCGCAGGAGTACGTGGGGGCCATCATGGAGCTGTGCCAGGACAAGCGCGGCACCTTCAAGGACATGAAGTACATCGAGGGCGGGCGCGTGCTTCTGAACTACGATCTGCCGCTGAACGAGGTCATCTACGACTTCTTCGACCAGCTCAAGTCCCGCACCCGGGGCTACGCTTCCTTCGACTATGAATTGAAGGGTTATGTGCGCAGCGACCTGGTGAAGCTGGACATGCTGTTAAACGGCGAGCAGTGCGACGCGCTGTCCATCATCGTCCACCGGGACCGGGCCTATCCCCGGGGGCGCTCCATCGCCGAAAAGCTCAAGGAGGCCATACCGCGGCAGCTGTTTGAGATCCCGATCCAGGCGGCCATCGGCGGCAAGGTCATCGCCCGCGAGACCGTCAAGGCCCTGCGCAAGGACGTGCTGGCCAAGTGCTACGGCGGCGACATCACCCGCAAAAAGAAGCTGCTGGAGAAGCAGAAGGAGGGCAAGAAGCGCATGCGCCAGGTGGGCAGCGTGGCCGTGCCGTCCGAGGCGTTCATGGCCGTGCTCAAGATGGACTGATGAAGCCCCTCGCGCTGTACCTTCACGTGCCGTTCTGCGCGCGTAAATGCGCCTACTGCGACTTCGCCTCCTGGCCCGGTCGGGAGGGGGAATGGTGGCGATACTTTGACGCGCTTGTGACGGAAATAAGACTTTGGTCTGAAAATACAGACTTCGGTCTGTTAAAGGCGCGCTTTCGCGTCCGTTCCGCGTTCATCGGCGGGGGCACGCCCACGCTGGTGCCTGCGGAATGGATCGCCGAGGCGCTCAGGATGTGCCGGCAGATTGCGCCCTTCGACGCCGACGCGGAGATCACCATCGAGGGCAACCCGGGCACGCTGACGCCCGGGAAGCTGCGGGCCTACCGGCGCGCGGGCGTGAACCGGCTGTCGCTGGGGGCGCAGAGCTTCGACGACGATTTGCTTCATACCCTGGGCCGCATACACACCGCGGCGCAGACCGTCGAGGCGGTCAGAATGGCCCGGGACGCGGGCTTTTCCAACATCAACCTGGACCTGATGTACGGCCTGCCGGGACAGACCATGGCACAATGGCTGGACACATTGAATCGGGCTGTGGCGCTCAATGTGCCCCACATCTCGGCGTACAGCCTGATACTGGAGCCGGGCACGCCGCTTGCGGCGCGGGTCGCCAGCGGCGAAATCAGTGTGCCCGACGACGAGGCCGTCATCGCCATGCAGCGTGTGGCGGTGGAATTGTTATCAAAATCAGACTACGGTCGGTATGAAATTTCAAACTACGCCAAACCGAAGTCGGAATCCCGTCACAATCTCACCTACTGGTATCGGGGGGATTACCTCGGGCTGGGGTGCGCGGCGCACTCAATGCTCGACCAGAGTCGGTTTTCAAACCCCGACGCGCTGGACGCCTACCTCGCCGGAGAACGCATGACGGACGTGCAGCGGCTCAAACAGTGGGACATCATCGAGGAGACCGTGATGCTCAACACCCGCGCGACGCGGGGCATCGATCTTGCGGCATGGGAAAGGCAGTTCGCTCGGCCCTTCGCGCCGCAGGACGATAAGACGCTCAAGCGGCTTGCCGGGGCGGGGTATATCGAAATATCGGACGGGCGGCTGTACCTCACGGGCCGGGGCCTGGAGGTGCAGAACGCCGTGGTGCTGGAGCTTTTGGAGATACAGGAGGCAATGGAGAGATGAAGCGCTGGCTGAATGTCATTGCGGCGGCGTGCGCGGGGCTCATGCTGCTGGGCGCGGGCCGCGCGGAGCTGGCGGACTGGGCGCAGGCCCAGGAATCGGCGCAGACGCAGGAGATCTGGGCGGAGGCCCAGGGAGACGCGGTGAACACCGCCGTCATGGCCGGGGACATCACCCAAAAGTGCAAGATCAAGGTGTCCGAGGGGGAGCGCGGCAAGCTCACGGACGACAAGGTCAGCACCTGCTGGCGCTACGACGGGACCGGCGCGTGGATCGGCATACGGATCCCCGACGACGCCGTCGCGGGGGCCATACGCATCGAGTGGATGTTCGACCCCTCGGGCTTCGAGATGATCGAGTTCGACGCCGACCAGAAGGAGCTTCGCCGGCGCACCCAGGCGGACACGTTCCCCAACATCTGCACCATGTTCACGCTGCTGCCGGACGCGAAGCTCGTGCAACTCAAAATGACCGCCAAGGGCCAGCAGGTGGGCCGGATCACGCTGTACTCCGAGGGCATACTGCCCGGGGACGTGCAGACCTGGCTTCCGCCGGTGGAGAAGGCGGACCTGATGGCGGTGTCCACCCATCAGGACGACGAGGTGCTCTTCCTGGGCGGCACGATTCCCTATTCGGACGTGGTCTGCGGCCGGCCCACGGTGACCGTGTACATGGCCAACTGCGGCCGCGAGCGCCGTCGCGAGGCGCTGGACTGCCTGTGGGAGATGGGCAGCCGCCACTACCCGGAGTTCGTCAACCTGAAGGACGAGCGGGTGGAGAGCATCAGGGCGGGCGTGCAGCTCTGGGGCGGCAAGGACAACATATTGAAGGAAATGGTCGAGCGCATCCGGCGCTACAAGCCCGAGGTGATCGTCACCCAGGACCTGAACGGCGAGTACGGGCACAATCAGCACAAGATCGTGGCCCGGGCCATGAAGTACGCCGTGGAGGCCGCCGCCGACCCGGCGCGCTACCCGGATTCCTACAATCAGTATGGCGCGTGGCAGGTGAAGAAGCTGTACATCCACCTGCTCAAGGACAACCAGATCAAAATGGACTGGTCCTCGCCCCGGGCGGAGTGCGGCGGGCTGTCGCTTTTGCAGGTGGCGAAAAACGGCATGGCGAAGCACGCCTCCCAGACGGGCTACTTCTCCATCAAGAATTCGAGCAAGTACGACAATTCGCTGTTCGGATTGCAGGTGAGCACCGTGGGGGAGGATGCGGCGAAGGACGACTTCTTCGAGAACATTCCCGAGGACGCCTCGGCGGCGTACCTGGCCACCGCGCCGACGCCGGGCCCCACGCCCGCGCCGACGCCGGAGCCCACGGCCGAACCCGCCGCGACGGCGGAGGATGCGGGTATGACCGAGGGGGATGCGGACCATACTGAGGATGGGGCGGACGATCCTCTCCCGACGGTCACGGCCGCGCCGCCCGAGGCCCCGGCGCAGAGCACCGGCGAGCGGGGCGGCGGCCTGGTGGGCGCGCTGCTGATCCTCGCGGGGCTGGCCGTGGCGGGCGGCGGCGGGTGGTATATCGCGACCCGCGTGCTCAAAAAGCCCCGCAGAAGGCGCGGAAAAGTGAAGAAATCATGAAAAATAATGCTGTTGTCGGATTCTTGTCTTACTTTAGCAAATAATAGAGTGTATTATATTATTGGTAAGATATGGACGACACCGCAGAGTGGTGACTGATCATCTGTTGTACGGAGGCAACGACGTGGCGAATGGCGGACCCGGAACCTCGAACAATTCCGCGGAAATGACCGGTCGGCAGGCGCGGGGAACGCGCATGTCGGCTGTTATCGCGCTGGTGTGCGCCGTCGCGCTGGTCGCCGGGCTGCTGTCGGGCTTTGCCGGCAGCGCGGCGGACGGCGTGGACGCGCCGCTGCGGTTAAGCGAGGTCATGACGTCCAACGGCTCCACCATAATACTCTCCGACGGCGAGATGCCGGACTGGATCGAGATCGAAAATGTGTCTGACGTCCCCGTGGACCTGACGGGCTGGGCGCTGGTGAACCAGGCCAAGCCCTCCAATGCCTTCGCCTTCCCCGGCGGCACGCTGGGGGCGGGGGAGCGCGTGGTGGTCTACTGCGACAACGTCAGGAAGTCGCTGGTGAACGGCCAGTATCACGCGCCG
>CADASI010000106.1 GCA_902790525.1 uncultured Eubacteriales bacterium | reverse complement strand
ACGAGGTTATATGTCTCATTGCCCATAGCCGCGTCCGGATACCCTATGATCTCCTCACGATCCTCCCGCCAGGCAAGACCCGCGAGGAAATCTATATCGCCGTCCAGAAGCATCTGGTACAGGTCTCCGAATTCGCCGTAAACATAGTCATACTGCCATCCGGTATACTCCGAGAGCTTCTGATAGTACTCATAGGCGTACCCGGATTTGACAGCTCCCTCCCGTGCGCCTTCCTGGAAAACCTCGTTTTCATAATAGCCTACACGGACGGTGATGCCCTCGTGACCCGCAGCCGCTGCCGTTATCGACATCTGCGCGCCGAGCGACAGGATGAGGAACAGCAATATTGCGGTGCATGTCAAAAACGCCGTATTCTTTCTGATCTTCATGCTTTTTCCTCCGTCTGCTTATTGTCCGATGATCCTCTCATAGTCCGCATAGCTCGTGTTCACTGATCGACTATATACCGGCACAGTGTTTTTATCAAATCGTCAGGCTGGAAAGGCTTGGCGATATGAGCGTTCATCCCGGAGTCCAGACTCGCCCGAATATCCTCGTCATAGGCGTTCGCGCTCATGGCGATGATGGGAAGCGTCCTGTAATACTCACCCGGTAATGACCGGATGGCCCGCGTCGCCTCGTAGCCGTTCATGACCGGCATTTGAATGTCCATGAGGACGGCGCTGTAATAACCGGCTTCGACATTCTTCACTTTATCTGCGCCGATCCGGCCGTTTTCGGCGTGGTCGACCGCGATCCCGTACTGCTCAAGCACGATGGTGGCGATCTCCGCGTTGATCGCGTTGTCCTCTACCAGCAGGACCCGCTTGCCGTTCAGAGCGGCATACTGGATCTCGTTCGCCTCCGCGGTATTCTCGTCCGGCTCGGAGGGCTCCAGAGCAAGCTCGACCGTGAATTCCGAGCCCTCGCCCTGCTTGCTTTTGACTGAGATCACGCCGCCCATCATTTCAACGACTTTGGCTGTGATCGCAAGCCCGAGGCCCGTGCCTTGCACGCGGTTTACTGTTGTTTTCTCTTCACGTGTGAAGCTCTCGAATATATGAGGCAAATACTCTTTGCTGATACCGATGCCGGTATCTCTGACAATGAAGCGATATTTTATCTTTTTGTCTTCTGTCGCTCCGAGTTCTTCCGCGATCAGCTCGACGCTCTTCCCCTCCGGCGTGTATTTGATGGCGTTGCCGGTGATATTGATCAGGACCTGCTCGATCCGCAGGTCGTCTGCCATTACCTTGTAATGATGTACTGTGTCGTGCGAATAGGTGATCGCAATGGACTTGTTCTTCGCCTGCAGCGCCGTAATATCCTCGATACGCCGGAAAATATCTCTGAGATCGCAGGCTGCCAAGCTGAGCTGCATTTTTCCGCTTTCGATCTTGGAGATATCAAGAATATCATTGATCAGAGAGAGCAGAAAATGGCTGGAGGAACCGATCTTATCCAGCGCGTCCGCTACGACCTCCGGCTCATCCCAATGGCTTTTGGCGATGTTCGTATAACCCACGATGGCGTTCATCGGGGTGCGGATATCATGGGACATGTTGGCAAGAAAATCGTTTTTCGCGCGGGTCCTTGCCTCCGCCATATGTTTCCGGAATTCCTCCTCGCGCTTCATCTGGGCGTCGATGTTGGTGAGGCCGATGATCAGTCGGCGTTCGTTCCGGTTTTCCAGAAGAGTTGCCTTCATGCTGACATACGTAGGAATGCCATTGAGCATAAGACGGTATTTTGTCGTGAAGTGGCCGTCCCGTTCGATGATTTTCAGTACCCTTTCACGGGAAAAAACCGCCATAAAGCGTTCCCGATCCTCCGGATAGATCAAGGTTTCCATGTTCCTGCGGCTCAGCTCAAAGAAGTTCGCCCCTTGCGTTTCGATACCCAGATTCTTGTACTCCTCCGAGGAGCTGTACTCGACAAAGGCTTCTGTGTCGGGATCGACCACATAAATGCTGAAATAGTCCCCGGCGAGAGCCTGTGCGACGCTGCTGAAAGTGAGGTGATCAGCGTCCATCCTGCCGATGGTCTCGTTCAGGGTGTCGATCGTCGCTTTATGACCTTCCAGTTCCGACACGATCCGTTCATGCTTCTCCGTGATGTCGGAAATAAAGACCGTATAAACTCCTCCGTAAACGTCTGTCTCCAGATAGTGGCCGTAGTCGTCCACCCGGCGGACGGCGCCGTCCTTGCGGATGATCCGGTATTCCACATAGTCCATGTTGTCATCGCTGGCGTCGATCTGTTCCGCAACGGAGTCTGAGATGCGGCGGTAATCCTCCGGATGCACCATGCCCCGGAAGGTATAGCCCGTCAGCTTTTTGAAATCCTCAAGATCGTCGCAGCCGTAGATATCAAAGACAGGCTTGTTTGCATAGAGAAGCTCTTCCGGCTCTTCGGCTTTGTAAATGAAGAACCCCCCGGGCATGTGTCCGCCCAGTTCCCGGATCATGAACGCCGTCTGATCATTCATCTGGAAAACCTTGTTCGCCATGGTCAGCCTCTTTTCATATCATATACACTTCATCAGCGCTTCCGTTGTCTCAGACAGAGCCCCCGGTCCGACGGGTATGCCGGGATGCTTTTCGCCCGTGGATTACTGCGTTTCTTCCAGGCTTCCGTACATCGTGACGGCTTCATCCACCGTGATATCGCCTTTTCCGACCTGGAACGCCGCGAGTCGGATCTGAACCGTAAGCGCATCCGTAATGCCGAGCACCTCCGGAGAGATGGTACGCTCCGACGGCACCTGCCCGAAAGGAGCGTAAACCGCATCAAAGGACAGATCGGTAGTGGGCGTTACCAGGCGCTTCACCGAAGCCATCGCGTTCAGCTCTTCCCTTGTGATCAGAAACCGCATGAATTCGTTTGTCATATCCAGATCGTCGCAGTCCTTGTTGACGGAGAACTCCACGGAAGGACTGTCGATAAAATATCCGCCTTCCTCCGTCAAGGGGATCGGGGCAAACGAGTAATCGAAGGGCGCATTGGTGAATGCCTCCGACTGACTCTCCCGTTTTCTGGTGCCGGATACGGTATCACCGGCGCAGATCATCATCGGCACATCGCCTTCAAAAAAGCGGAGGATCACCTGGGTATAGTTGTCCTCGATCATATCGCACGCGTCGAGATCGATACAGCCGCTTCCGATCAGCTGCTCCACCGCCTCCAGGGCCGGGCGCATGGTTTCTCCCGCCGCGGGATCCAGTTCATTGGCGAGCACAAGCGCTTCCGGGTTTTCGGCAAGGGCAGCCGCAAACAGCGGGTAGGCGACCGTGTACATGAAACAGCTCGACGACTTAAGACTGTAGCCCATCATGGGGCTTGAGCAGCCTTTGCCGCGGAACGCTTCGCAGACGGCCAGCAGCTCCGTCCATGTAGTTGGAATGTCGAGCCCTTCCTTTTCAAACAGGTCCTTGTTCACCAGCATACCATAGGATCGGGAAAAAACCGGAACCAGCAGCACGCGGCCTTCCGCGTCATGGTTGATGAGGCCGGGGCGGATGCAGTCCAGATCCAAACCCAGGGCCGGGTCCGCAAGATCCTCCGCAAGAGCAAATACCGGATCATACTGCTCGTTCCCGATCATCGAGGCGGTGGTGAAGAAAATATTGGGTTTGTCATTGCCTTCCAGCGCGGTGACCAGCGTATTGCTGTAGTCGTCCAGCTTCACATAGCTGAGCTGAACGTTCGGATAGAACTCGTTGAACCGGTCAAATTCCGCCTCCAGCGCCTCAAAGTTGTCATAGCTTCCAACTACCGTGATGCTGCAGCTTGTATTGGTGTCGAGAGCCGGCTTGAATCCCGCGGCGGTCTCCTCCTGCGTTTTGCCGCCGCAGGCTGTCAGCGATACGGCTGCGCAAATGGCTAAAATGATGCAGATCAGCTTTTTCATGCTTTCTTTTCCTCCTTGATCCTGCGGATCTCTTTGATGACAAGTCTGATGTCTACGGGTTTTGCGATATGTCCGTTCATGCCGGCGTTCAGGCATTCTGTGACATTTTCCGAAAACGCGTCCGCCGTCATGGCGATGATCGGGATAGAGGACGCCCACGGATCCTCCAGCGCGCGGATATTCCTTGCGGCATCCAGTCCGTTCATGACCGGCATCTGGATATCCATGAAGACAAGGGCGTATTGTCCGCGTTCCGCCGCCTTCATCTTGTCGACGCATATCTGACCGTTCTCCGCGCGCTCCGTCACGATTCCAAACATCCCCAGCATGGCGGAGATGATCTCCCAGTTGATGTCGTTATCCTCCGCGACGAGAATGCTTATTCCGGCAAGGTCGGAGTAATCATCCTCCGGCTCCGCAGACTTCGCTTCCGTTCCCAGAAGCTCGTTGATCTTATCATACAGCTTTGAGCGGAAGAGGGGCTTGCTGATAAAGCCGTTTACGCCGGCATCCTTTGCCGCGTCTTCGATGTCGGACCAGTCATAGGCCGAGATCAGCAGGATCGGGACGTTCTCGTCGATCTCGGATCGGATGCGCCTTACAGCTTCCACGCCGTCCATGCCGGGCATCTTCCAGTCCAGGATCACGACGCCGTACTGTCGGCCGGACTCCTGACGTTGCCGGATCATCTCCAGCGCCGTTACGCTGTCTTCGGCCTTCTCCGCGGTGACGCCCAAGGACTCCAGCGCGTCCACGGCGGTCTCCAGCAGGACCGTGTCGTCGTCCACGATCAACACGTCGATGGGCTCGAGCCGCATGTCGTCGAGCTGCTTGTCCGCGACCGGAATATCCAAAACGATGGTGAAGGTCGTGCCCTTCCCCAGCTCGCTCTGGCAGTCGATGACGCCGTTCATCAGATCCACCATCTGCTTCGTGATCGCAAGGCCGAGGCCGGTGCCCTGAATGGTGTTGACGCGGCTGTCTGTCTGACGGGAGAAGGGCTCGTACATCTTTGCCATGAACTCGGGGCTCATGCCCATGCCCGTATCGGCAACGACGTAGGTCAGCTTGACGCAGCCGGGCGTCTCGCTTTCCTCCTCCCGCATATCTACGCTGACGCTTCCGCCCGGCTCCGTGTATTTGATCGCGTTGGAAAGGATGTTGATGTAGATCTGATTCAGGCGCAGCTGATCAGCATACAGATATTCCTTTTCCATACGGTTGATACGGAAGCTGAAGCTGATGTTCTTTTCCTTGATCATCGGCTGGGAGATGTTGACCAGGTTCTCGACCGTATCGACGATGGAGAAGGTCAGGGGACTCAGATTCAGCTTGCCGCTCTCCACCTTGGAGATATCCAGGATGTCGTTGATCAAAGACAAAAGATGATTGCTGGCAAGGCCGATTTTCCGAAGATTATCGGCCACCGATTCCGTGTCTCCCAGATTCTTCTCCGCAATGGTCGTCAAGCCCATAATGGCGTTCATCGGCGTGCGGATATCATGCGACATGGTGGAGAGAAAATCGGTTTTTGCCCTGTTCGCCGAGGCCGCTTCTCTGGCCGCCGCCTGGAGCTTCTTATTGAAATTAAGCATGACAGACAGGTCAAACACGAAGAGGAGCAGAAGGGCTGCGGAAATAACGCCGATCAACAGCCAGTTTTCGGTATTTACGCGCAGATCCTTCATCGGCATGAAGCTGAGAAGCGTCCATCCTCCTGTCGCGTCGACCGGGGTATAGGCGAGGATACATTTCTCCCCGCGGGAGTTGAGCATAGTAAAGGAGCCGGTCGAAGACGTGATGGTTTCAAAGAACTCCTGCGCGGAGGCTGGATCAATGGTGTTGTAAGACCTGTAAAACTCGAAGAAACTGGAATTTTTGAAGGAATGGCCCTTGATGATATAATCGCCGTTCGCATCAATCATGGACAGTTCGGTGTTTTCAAACCCTTCCTGCGGGAAGATCCATTTCTGCGCCATCTCCGCGATCGGTAGCACGCGCAGCAGCACGGCGTCACGGAGCTCGCCGGTTTCTGAATCTTGAAGCGTGACATAATTGCAGAAGGCTATGGACTGTTCCCCGTTGACCGGGTTTGTATAGGCGCGGGAAATGTTGACGGATTTCCCGATATCATTGATCCAGCTCACATCGTTCAGAAGACCTATCCGTCCGTAAGAGACGGCATAGTCGTCGGCGGCATCCTGCCTTGCCCTCGTAGACAGACCGGACAGCGTATCGAGATACACGATATGCGCAGAGGCGGTCTGCGTCACATGAGAGATGCAGATGAAGGAGGCGGCCTCCTCGATACTCATACCCTTGCTGTTGATATAGCGCGCCCACACGTCGCAGATGTGCTGTTCGCCCGCCATATAATTCTCCGTCACATGCTCCATCGCGACGGTGGTGCTCACAAAGCTCTCCACCTGTCGGCGGAGTGCGGCCTTGCCTTCATAGCTGGAATACAGAATGACAAAGATCAGTATTCCCACCATGATCGCGATATTGACAATGGCGATCCGCGCTTTCTTCATACCGAAACCCATCCTTCTTTCAAACGTCTCCCGCCTCTGCAGGCTCCTTTTCTCAGGATACCTGCAGAGGACATGCCTTTGTTTGCTGCAGGATCGCAGAAATCAGTGAAGAAAGCGATTATTCCTCACAGATGTGTGCCAGCTCGTCCCGGGCTTCGCGGATCTGATTGATCAGCGCTGAATAATCCGTCTGCGTTCTCGCGCGGAGCAGCTCCGTGATCTCACTGATCGGCGCGAAGATCGGCGTCAGCGAAAGGTTGCCGGCACTGCCTTTGAGCGCATGCGCGGCTTCAAAGGCGGCATCCAGGTCGCCCTTGTCAACGGCGTCATAGAGCTTCGGGAAGCTCGCGTCTCCCGGGATCATTTTCACCAGCCGAAGATAAAAGCTCTCGTTGTTCATGCAGCGCCGCAGTCCTTCCTCGGTATCGGCGCCGTAGGTTTTCAAATCGTTAACCGTCATTTTCTTTTCATCCTTTCCTGATCACAATTCAATATACCGCATAACCGGAATGCCGGATCTCCCGCATCCGCCAGAGCGCTTTGTCCGCATCCTGAAAGATGTCTCCGTCCGGGTGCTCCCGGTCGGAGAAAGCGATACCCACGCTCAGCGTGACAGGCATAAGCTCGTCCGTTCCTTCCCGAAGGGCCTGGGTAACAGACTCGATCTTGGAGAAGACCAGTTCTTTTTGCGAGCTTGTGATCCTTGACATGATGACGACGAATTCGTCCTCCTTCAGCCGGCAAATATGATCCACAGAGCGGAAGCTGCTTCGCAGAACTTCAGCCACACGGCGAACCAAGTTGTCTGCGTATACCCGCCCCCGGCTTTTCCTGAGATTGGGGTAGTCGTCGATGTCGGCGATCAGCACGGCAATGTGCTCCTGGTCTGCGTCATGGAACAGGATCTCAAAGGCACTGTTGTTATAGAGCCCGGTCAGAGAGTCGTGGAGCGCATTATATGTATAGTTGTCTTTTCTTGTCAGGCCGCTCTTTGCTTCTGTGTGCGGTTCGATTTCCTTTCTCTCCGCGATAAACGCTTCAAACGCTTCCGCAGGGAGAGGGCGCGAGAAATAATAGCCCTGGATGATCGCGCAGCCCATCATCTTGAGAGTGAACATCTGTTCCGCCGTTTCCACGCCCTCGGCAATCGTCGGCAGTTCAAAGGACTCTGCCAGCAGGATCATGACCTCAAGAAGCCGGGTGTCCTTCCGCTCCCTGAACGCGTTTCGGACAAACTGCATGTCCAGCTTCAAAGCGTCGATGGGAAGCGACGAGAGCATATTCAGGGAGGAATAGCCCGAACCGAAATCATCCATCTCGATCCGAAAGCCCAGCTTGCGAAGCTGCGTGACAGTTTCGATGATCTGTTCCGCGTCCTCCGTATAGGCAGATTCTGTGACCTCAAGCAAAAGCTCCCGCGTGGTCAGCCCGTTGCGCGTCACGATCTCCTGCAATTTCTCGATCAGCCCCGGATCGAGCATATCGACACGGGAGACGTTGACGGATACGGGCAGCGTGACCCCGAAACGATCCTTCCACTGTCTGATCTGCGCCGCAGCTTCGGACCAGACATATTGATCCAGCGTCGAAATGAGTCCGTTGTTTTCAAAAAGGGAGATAAACACGCCCGGATTTACCATACCCAGCGTCGGATGCCTCCAGCGCACCAGAGCCTCCGCGCTGTTAAGGATCGGTTCATTGGGCCGCACGTCGAATTTGGGCTGGTAGTAAACCTGGAATTGACGCTCCCGGATCGCCGCGGGAAAGTCCTCGATCAGCTGTTCGGCAAGCAGCTCCGCCTCGTGCATAGAGTCGTCATATCGCCCGATCACCCTCGTAACGCTGCCCTTCACGGTGTCTGCGGCAAGCTTGGCCCGGTCGAAGCGGCGCTCGATGTCCAGCTCCTTATCGACGTTGGAATACACGCCCATCCGCAGACGGATGCGGTTTTCGCTCTGTCCGTCTCCGTTCAGGTCACCCTGCACCGCTTCAAGGGTCGCGCCATAATCCGCGCACTGGGGGCAGTAGATCCAGAAGTTGTCCGCCTCACTCCTGCCTGCGATGCCGCCCGATTGTTCAACGAGTTCCAGGATCTTCTCCGCAATCAGACGGAGCACCTCGTCGCCGTAGACCTTTCCATAGCGGTCATTGATCATATGAAACTGATTGACGTTCAGTACGATCGCGTCCATAGGGCAGTCTCTGTGATGGATGTCGAGCTGGGCGGCGTAGCGATTGAAGAACTCCTTGTTATATAGCCCGGTCAGATGATCGCGCTCCGTCAGGCTCAGGGTATCCCGATCCTCGGACAGCTCGATGGTGCGCAGCACTCTCGCCAGAACGACTTCCTGCCGCGGATAAGGCTTGGAAATAAAGTCAATGGCGCCCAGCGTCAGGCACTCCACCTCCGCGTCGCCGTCGGAGGTCGCGACAATGACCGGCAGGCGGGCGGTTCTGGAGTCTGCCTTGACCTGACGCAGAATGTCAAGTCCGCTGAGATCCGGCAGATTCAGATCCAGCAGGATCAGACTGAGCGTCTCATATTGAGAACGAATGATGTTCAGAGCCTCCGTTCCCGTTCCCGCCACAACAAGGTCATAGCTGTCCTCCAGGAACATTTTCAGGATCTCCTGGTTGACATACTCATCCTCGATCAGCAAGATACGCCTTCTGTCGCGAGAGGGGCGGAAAGCCGTCTGGTTCTCTTGCATAGTATCTTTCCTCCTGTTTGTTTATAGCCGGGTCACAGCGCCGGGGCTTTTGAGCAGCTTCTTCTCTTCGCGCACCTGCGCGTCGGCCTGTTCAAAGACCGCACGGCAGTTTTTCGTCTGCCCGGGATCGTATATATTTCAGTCCGTTCACCTATACAGTTCGTTCTTCGGAAGACATTGCCGCTGCCTCCCGGCATCACGATCTCAGAACCGATCGGAGCGTTTTTGTCAGGTCGCCGATGTCGATGGGCTTTGCGATGTGCGCCTGCATGCCCGCGTCCATGGCAGCCTGCACGTCCTCCCGGAAGGCGTTGGCCGTCATGGCCAAGATCGGCACACTCGCCAACTCTGTATTGTCCAGAGCCCGGATCGCCCGCGTGGCGGCGTAGCCGTCCATGACGGGCATTTGAATATCCATCAGGACAGCGTCAAAATGCCCGGGCTGCGAGGCGGCGACCATGTCCACGGCAGCCTGTCCGTTTTCGGCGGTCTCCAGGGAAAAACCCATCTGCTCCAGGATCATCTTCGCGATCTCCATATTGATGGCGTTGTCCTCCACCAGCAGAAGGCGTTTTCCCGTGAAATCCACCGTCTCCTCGTCCGCCGCCCCGACAGCGACGCTCTCTTTGTGGATCTCCTCATTCTCCGCCAGCCGGAACTTGAAGCGGAGAAGGATCTCCGTGCCGCAGCCGGGGGCGGTGAGCACCTCGATGGTGCCGCCCATCATATCCACGATGCCCTTGGTGATCGCCAGCCCAAGACCGGTGCCTTCCACGCCGCTGTCCGTGGAACTGCGTTCGCGCTCAAAGGCGCCCCACATCCGCTCCACAAATTCCTTGGACATGCCGATGCCGTTGTCCTGAATACGGATCTCATAGGAGCCGTAGCCGTCCGCCGGGCTGCCCAGCTCGTAGAGAGAGGCGGAGATCGTGCCGCCGTCGTCAGTGAATTTGTAGGCGTTGGAGAGGAGATTCAGCAGCACCCGGTTAAGATTATTCCTGTCGCACCAGACCCAGCGGTCCTGGACCTGGGCGGTGTGGACGGAGAAATCCATCTGCTTCTGCTTCATCTGCTCGGCAAACAGGTCGTACAGGGAGTCCAGGATGCCGCACAGATCGGCGGGAGCGTACTCCAGCTCCACCTTTCCGCTCTCGATGCGGCTCATCTCCAGAATGTCATTGATGAGCGCCAGCAGATGCTGGCTGGAGCTCTCGATCTTCGTCAGATAGTCGCGCTGCGTATCGGAGGTAGGCTCCTTCAAAGCGAGGTTCGTATAGCCCAGGATCGCGTTCATGGGCGTCCGGATGTCGTGGGACATGTTGAAAAGGAACCGGCTCTTGGCAAGGCTTCCCTCCACGGCGCGGATCCACTCCCGCTCGGAGGCTTCATGCTTGATACGGACCAGCCTTTGGATGTATAGCATGACCGCGAGTCCCACAAAGATGATCAGCAGGAGAACGAAGCCGCCGCCGAACAGCGCGGAGCGGATCTCATCCACGCTCTGCTTTCCGGCGAGCTGCTTGCCGAGCCACATGATCGCCGTGTAGATCAGAAACGCGAACAGCACCGTGCCGGAGGTGAACATCCCGCTGTGTTCCGTCAGCATGCCGTATTTGATCGTCCGCCAGTAGAACACAAAGCCCAGCAGGCACCACAGGGACAGCAGGAGGAATGCCTGGCTCCCCATGGCCTCCATGGCGGTCAGGCTGGGGACGAGCTGCACCACGGCGAACAGAGCGGAGATCACCGTGCCGACGACGCTCAGGACAGCCTGCTTTTTATTCCCCTCCGCTTTCGCGATCTTCCATGCGGCGGCGCAGGTGTACCCGAAGCCGACGATGGCCCCGAAGGAGGTAAGGTCGACGAACCAGTTCAGGGTGTTCCGTCCCAGGAACGCCAGCACGATGGAGATCACCATGATAAAGAAGATACTGAAGCTCGTCCGGGAAAACCGCTCGGAGAGGATGCGGTCCTCCGCCATTGTGGAGAGGATCCTGGTGGCGGCGCGGTACCCGCCGATGATCCCCGTCAGGATGCCGGAGAGCGCGGCGACGACAATGACGGCGAGGCCCGCGGTCCCCATGATGCGTCCCGCGGCGAAGAAGGTCGGCACGGAGGTCAGGCCGGTCAGGCCGTCCAGGGAGGAGACATACTCCTGCCATGAAGAGAATCCCTCCGGTACGGCGGATACGGCCGTCAGCGTCATGGACACATAGGCGAAGGCCGCCAGGATGATGGAGACGATGATCAGCCCCTTCGACTTCCGGATGGGGAACTTGAAATGCGCCGTGTCGAAGGACGTGACCTCAAAGCCCACGAAGGCCCAGGGGGCCAGGATCACCAGGCTGAAAACGGCGTAGACCTTCCCCGTTCCGCCGGACCCGAACTCCGTCAGCGCGCCGCTGGAAAGCGCGTGGGGGACGCACATGACCGCAATGACCGCCACGCCGATGAAAAGAACCGCGGAGAGGACGGTGTGGAGGCGCTGCAGCAGGGGCTTCGCCACGATGAAGAGCACCCCCACGCCGCCCAGCACCAGCGCGGACACCAGCGTTTCCGAGAGATAGATGGTGTTCCCCGCGATGGCATAGTGGACGCCCGTCTGCACGGCCCCGTCCAGCAGGATCCGGAGGATGAAGAACAGGGCTGTGCCGTTGAGGAACACGATCGTCAGATAGGAAAGGCACAGGAACCAGGAGCTCAAAAAGGCGTGATCCCGTCCGAAGGCCTCCTTGGTATAGGAATAGACCCCGCCGGTGATGGACGAGCGTCCCATGAGATAGGAGAAGCTGCTGCCGATGACCAGCATGATCGCCATGCCGATGAACATGGAGATCAGCGTGCCGGCGGGTCCCGCCACCGGGAGGAAGGTGTTTCCGGGCATGGCGAACGCTCCCCAGCCCACCATGACGCCGAAGGCCATCGCCCAGACGTCAAGAGGGGAGAGATATCGGTCCAGGGCTTTTATCGT
>CADASI010000105.1 GCA_902790525.1 uncultured Eubacteriales bacterium | reverse complement strand
CCCGTTTCCATCGCAATACCGTTCTTTCAACATCAGCGTGTAGGCCGTCCGCAGGCTGTTTCGGTTCTTCGTGTAGTAAAACCTGTTCAGCGCCCAGCGGATGTTCTTGGATGTGGTGGACAGGGTGGCACCATCTCCGCGTCCCCTGGGTGCCAGAACAACCTTATCCTGGTACGCCAGATACAGGCACAGATACTTCCGCACGGTATGCTTGCTGACGCCCAGTTGTTTCGATGCCAAGGCAATCATCCGACTGCGTTCGCGTTCAACCGTTAGGAAGGGCAGGATGCTCGCCACAGCCGTAAACCTCTGGTGCATGACACGAACCGCATCCTGTGACAAGAGATCAGGGGATCTGAAACCATTCTTCTCAGGATTGAGTTCCTCCTCACAACGGGAATAACCCTGTAGAGTCTCGGCACTGATCAACACGAGCATGGTCAGACGCTTGCAATCGATGACCAATACTTCATCGTCGCGGCATTCCAGCACACGAAGAATCGTATCATTCCTCTTCCATATACTTTTCAGCATCTATAACGATCCCCCAATCTGTTACGCCATGCCGCAGCCAGTATTCTCTGGAAGCGTCCAACAACTGTAGCGTCATCGGCTTTATGAGAAGGCGTCGGGAGACGCACTCCCGGACCATTAACTCGCCGTCTGTCTTCAGGCATACGAAGTCCGAGGTATATGCGCCCAATGATAATCCTTCCAAGGGAACATTACAACGTATTTCAGCAATTATTTCGCTTTCAGACAATCTGTCAGCATAGACCCGTTGGATGTCGTTATATGTGCGGCAGACATCCGTACACTTGGCAATCTGCCGTTTTTCACACCTGCCTTTGAAGTTCTTTTTTTGCACGATTGAACCCCCTTTCCATATGGAAAATGACTTCCCAAATTTGACCTCATTTCCCCAAATTTGACCTCGTTTTCTCGATTTTTCCCCAAATACGAAAGAACGCCCCCTCGTTTTTGGGAAACGCCAAAAACGAAAAAGGCTGAAAAGCACTGATATCATTGCATTTTCAGGAATTGATGCTTTTCCCAAAAACGCCATTTTCCAAAAGTACTATGTCATGGGGCAAAGTCATTTGCTCTCCAAGGGGCAAAATACTCTTACCTCTGCTTGTGCTCATTTTTGTCCTCATTTCACATTATTTCCCTCCCCCTTCCCCCGCGCCCCCATCCCCCTCCCTGCTCCCGATTCGGGAACCCTCGGGGGAACCTCCACAGGAATCCAATCACTGTCAACCTCGCAGCCCCCACTCCTGTTCCCGCCTCAGTTCCCCGCCCCGGTTCCCTTTCGGTTCTCATATATCCTTCCCCCCTCCCATTGGCTGGAAGCCCCGGTATGACGGCATTTTGAGCCATCTTTGGCCCAGCGTGGGCGCCGGCTTGGGAGATCAGGAATGGGTTCCTGCGATGAGGCCGATACTGCTCCCGAACGGGGTCCCCCGGGTGGTTCCGATATTGCATACGCATGGTTTCTGTACGGTTGCCGGGATCTGTTTTTGGGAAAAGAAAGGCTCCGGAAACGAGGTTCCCAGAGCACGGTTTATTGTTCGGTTGTTGTCGGGGGTGAAGGGAAAAGTATTTTGCCCCTAAAAGGGAAAGTGAGGTTGCCCCTTGACATGACTGCTACTCCCACTCAATAGTCGCCACAGGCTTGGGGGAGAGGTCATAGAGCACGCGATTGACGCCCTTGACTTCGGCAAGGATGCGGTCGGTGATTTTGAGGAGGACGGGCCAGGGGACCTGTTCGACGGTGGCGGTCATGGCGTCGACGGTATTGACGGCGCGGATGATGACGGGCCACTCGAAGCAGCGGGCGTTATCGCGCACGCCGGTGGAGCGGAAGTCGGGCACGACGGTGAAGTACTGCCACACCTTGCCGCGCAGGCCGGCGATATCGAACTCCTCGCGGAGTATGGCGTCGGCCTCGCGCAGGGCCTCGAGGCGGTCGCGGGTGATGGCGCCGAGGCAGCGCACGCCCAGGCCGGGGCCGGGGAAGGGCTGGCGGTAGACCATGCTGTCGGGCAGGCCCAGGGCCACGCCGCAGGCGCGCACCTCGTCCTTGAACAGCATCTTGAGGGGCTCGACCAGCTCGAATTTGAGGTCCTCGGGCAAGCCGCCCACGTTGTGGTGGGACTTGACCATCTTGGCGGTCTTGGTGCCGGACTCCACGATGTCGGGGTAGATGGTGCCCTGGCCGAGGAACTCGACGCCGTCCAGCTTGCGGGCCTCCTCCTCGAACACGCGGATGAACTCGGCACCAATGATCTTGCGCTTCCGCTCGGGGTCGGAGACGCCCGCCAGCTTGTCCAGGAAGCGGTCCACGGCGTCCACGTAGATCAGGTTCGCGCCGAGCTGGTTGCGGAACACCTCGACCACCTGCTCCGGCTCGCCTTTCCTGAGCAGGCCGTGGTTGACGTGCACGCAGGTGAGCTGGTCGCCGATGGCGCGGATCAGCAGCGCCGCGACCACGGAGGAATCCACGCCGCCGGACAGGGCCAGCAGCACTTTTTTGTCGCTCACCTGCTTCTTGATCAGCTCGATCTGGTCGGCGATGAAGTTGTCCATGTTCCAGTTGGCCTCGGCCTTGCAGGCGTCGAATACGAAGGAGCGCAGCGCCGCTTCGCGGGCCGCGTCGTCCCCGGGCCAGCGCTCGAGGGTCGCGTCGGCGCGCTTTGCCCTGTGGTCCACGGCCATCAGCGGAAGGCCGCTGTTGTAGACCGCGTCGGAGGCGTCGATCTCAACGCCGTCCACCACGCGGTTCTCGCCGCCGTTCAATACGATGCCCTTCACGTTGGGCAGCGCCGCGAGCTGCTCCGCGGTGATGTCGTGGGGATGAATCTCCGTGTACACGCCCAGCGCGCGAATCTCGCGGGCGATCTGCGCGCTCTGCTTGCTGCCGAGGTCCAGAATGACGATCATGTCCTGCTGCATAATGTGCCTCCCCGTACAAGTATTATTACGCATTTATTGTATCACCCCGCGGCGCGTTCGTCATTAATGAAAAGTTACGAACGGGCGGGTGCGGAAAAAATAACTGTTTCCGCACCCGCCCGCGGTGCGTCGGGGCGGTTCCACATTCCGGTAATTACAATTTTATTACAATCCATTACAAACATAATTCAGGCTTATTTTTATTACATTTCGTTTTGAAGGAATTTATGGGCCATCGTCGAAATTATTATCCGTATTGGGGATCTCTGTGTCCCTTTGAAATGATGATTACGCGGCAACGGTTGCCGAGCGGATAATGAGGAGATTGCGATGAACAGGAAGCAAACACGAATGAAGCGCCTGGCGGCGGCGGTACTGGTACTGCTGCTGCTGACCGGCGTGGCCCCCGTCGCCCTGGCGGAGACCTTCCCGGCGATCGTGACCGTCGAGGAGATGCTGGTCTACCGGGACGCGAAATTGCAGGCGCAGGCGGGCACGCTTCTCAAGGACACCGTGGTGCGCGTGAAATCCTATTCCGGCAAGGCGGCGAAGATCAGCTACTCCGGCAAGACCGGCTACGCCCCGGTCGCCGATATGAAATCCCTGGACGACGTGGCGAAGAAGGCCGTCGTCAACGCCGACGCCAAGCTGTTCAAAAAGCCCGGCGGGGAGGGCAAATCCCAGAAGATCAAGAAGGGCGCGAAGGTGTACGTGATCACCTGGTCCGGCAAGTGGGCCCGGGTGGAGCACGACGGCTCGGTGGGTTACATGAAGCTCTCGGCGCTGACCAAGGCCGACGACAACTGGCAGACCGCGGAGGCGGCCGCCAGCGCCACGCCCGCGGCGGAGGCCTCGGCGGAGACCGCAAAGAAGGGCACCGTGACGCAGAAGACCCTGCCCGTGTACAAGAAGGCCAAGGCCAAGTCCGGCAAGGTGTGCACGCTCAAGCAGGGCCAGGTGGTGGACGTGCTCGAGTGGAACGACAAGTGGGCCCGCGTCTCCGTGGACGGCAAGACCGGCTACTGCGCCGTGAAGGGCCTTGCCAAGGGCGAGCAGGCGACCGCCAGCGCGACGCCCGCGCCCACGGGCACCCCGGCCACGGCCACAAAGAAGCTGAAGATCCGCAAGAAGGCCAGCGGCAGCTCCGAGAAGGTGGGGACCCTCAAGGCGGGGGACACTGTGGAGATCATACGGACCAAGGGCAAGTGGGCCTACATCCAGGCGAACGGCAAGAGCGGCTACGTCTCCGCGACGGGGCTCTCCACCGGCGAAGCGGACGCCGCCACCCCGTCGGTGGACCAGGCGTACAAGGCGGCGGTGTCCGCCGAGAGCACCACGATCTACAGCCAGGCCAGCAAGACCTCCGAGGAGCTGGGCACGCTGATGTGGGGCGAGCAGGTGAACGTGCTGTCCGTGACCGGCAAATGGGCCTACGTGGAGCGCAACGGCAAGTTCGGCTACTGCGCCAAGTCCGCGCTGGCCAAGACCGATGCCGACCCCGGCGACACGCCCTCCAACTACAAGAAGGCCAAGTTCAAGGCGACGGTGATCTATCCCGGCGCGAAGGTCTACGAGCGCGCCTCCACCTCCAGCAAGAGCAAGAAGCTGAAGCTGGGCAAGGAGGTCAAGGTGACCGCGTACTCCAGGAACCTGGAGTGGGCCTGCGTCTCCAACGGCAAGGGCCGGGGCTTTGTGCCGGTCAAGCACCTGAGCCGGGGCAAGTACAGCCCCATCAGCGGCAACGGCAGCGCGCTGCAGACGCTGCTCAAGGCGCTTTTGACCTACGGCTACTACGACGGCGTGCCGACCACCAACTACAACACCGCCGCCACCACCGCCATCAAGCGGTTCCAGGCGGCCTGCGGCCTGCTCGAGACCGGCATGGCCGACACCACGACGCAGCGCATACTCTTCGGGGGCTACGCGCCGGAGGACGCGCTGCTGACCAAGACCATGAACGCCAGCTCCAGCGGGGTCAACGTCCACCGCGTGCAGTTGCGGCTGTACGCCCTGGGCTACCTGGCCAAGGCGGAGAGCATCGACGGCAACTACGGCGCCACCACCGCCACCGCCGTGGGCCTGTTCCAGCGCTCCAACGGCATCGACGTCACCTGCGTGGCTGACGTAGCCACCCTCAAGGCGCTGTATTCCACCGTAGCGGCCGCCAGGCCCAGCAGCGTGAAGGCCGCGGACGAGGGCGGCTCCATCAGCATCGGCGAGGTGGTCACCCCCCAGGGCAACGTGAAGCTGTCCAGCACCTACGTGACCGCCATGCCCGATGAGCTGAAATCCACCACCACCGAGTTCTCGGAGGGCATGTCCAGCGGGCAGAAGCTGGAGTACGCCATCTACAACGCCCAGCAGGGCCTGGGCAAGCCCTACGTGTACGGCTCCACCGGCCCCAACTCCTTCGACTGCTCCGGCCTGACCACCTACGCCTTCAGGAAGATCGGCGTGTCGCTCAAGCGCAGCGCCTATTCCCAGGGCTACGACAGCACCTACGAGAAGATCGAGGGCGTCAGCAACCTAAAGCGCGGCGACCTGGTGTTCTTCAACACCATCTCCGACTCCGACCTGTCCGACCACGCCGGCATCTACCTGGGCGGCGGGTGCTTCATACACGCCTCCTCCGGCGGCCACAAGGTCGTGGTCAGCAACCTGACCACCGGCTTCTATAACCGCGTGTTCAGCTGGGGACGCAGGGTGCTGAAATAACGCGATGACAACGGAAGGGGGTCATGACGTCCTGACGGGGCTGTGACGGTTCTGTGCCCGAACCTGTGCTATACTGACCGCGTCAACTGAAAACAACGACCGCGGCCACCGCGCCGCATCAAAGGAGGTTTTCATCATGAAGAGGTTTTTTGCACTGGTTCTGATCGCCGTTCTGACGCTGTGCTGCGTCCCGGCGATCGCCGAAACGGCGGACACCGACGCGGCCCTCATCGGCGACTGGGAGACCGAGGATCAGTTCAGCCGGATGACCATCGAAAAGAATCCCGGCGGGGAGGACTGGGATGTGGAAATCGCGTCCCCGCTGACGCACGGCGCGTACATCTTCAAGACGACCATTCGCTATGACGACGAGAGGCACTGCTTCACCTACAACAAGGGCAAGTTCTGGGACGTTCCGATCACGGATTCCGACGAAGCGCCGGCGCTCGGCGAGGCGAAGGTCGCCGGCACCATGGGCGCGTTCACCTTCACCGGCGACCCGGAGAACCTGATCCTGACCTGGGAGGACGACAGCCGCCCCGGCGAGACCGTGGTGTTTTACAGGGCGGACGGACGGCTGACGGCGCCATGCGCCGTGAATAGCGCAAAGGTTGTTGGGTCAGATGCTTCACATAAAATTGACTTGCGTATTTTTTCGCAAGGGATATAATATAGATAGAAGCAACTAACCCAACGACCTTTTTTAATGCCAACGAGTTAGAGTATTCTAATTACGACCAATATGACAGGTTGCGAAAGGAGTGTGTGACGATGGGACTGATGAAGCGAGTATTCAGCCAGACGCGCAAGCCGGAGGGGCTTCTCGGGAAGATGATGTTGAACGGCATGAACCCCGGCCACGCGAAGCTGGCGGACTGGGGGCTGACGCACCTGCCGAGGCTTGCGCCGGAGCGCGTGATCGACATCGGCTGCGGCGGCGGGCGCAACGCGGGGGAGCTATTGAAGATGTATCCCCTGGCGCACGTGACGGCGGTGGACTATTCCGAACTGTCCGTGGAGAAGGCGAGGGCGTACAACCGGGGCATGATCGTCGCGGGAAGGTGCGACGTACAGCAGGGCGACGCCTCCGACCTCGCGTTTCCCGACGCGACCTTCGACCTGGCGACGGCGTTCGAGACGATCTACTTCTGGCCGGGGCTGGAAAAGTGCTTCGGGCAGGTCTGCCGGGTGCTCAAACCGGGCGGGGTGTTCATGATCTGCAACGAGTCCGACGGCACGGACGCCGCGAGCAGGAAGTTTGAAGCCATCATTGACGGCATGAAGTGCTACACGGCGCAGGCGCTGGAGGCCGCGCTCCGGACGGCGGGATTTTCGGAAGTCAGGTGCGACCGCCATCCGTCCAGGCCGTGGCTGACGGTCGTGGCAAAGAAGTGAAGAGGAGACAGGCAATACCGATGAACACACAAATCGCGCTGGGCGTCCTGATACCGTTTCTGGGCACCACGCTGGGATCGGCGCTGGTGTTCCTTTTGAAAAAGCAGCTTTCCGTTCGCGTGCAGAAGAGCCTCACCGGCTTCGCGGCGGGGGTGATGGTGGCGGCCTCCTTCTGGAGCCTGCTGCAGCCCGCGCTGGAGTCGAGCGCCGGCATGGGCGCGCTGGCGTTCGTGCCCGCGGCGGTCGGCTTTCTGGTCGGCATGGGCTTTCTGCTGCTGCTCGACATGGCCACCCCGCACATGCACATGGACCGGCAGCACGAGGGCCCGAACAGCGGCTTCAAGCGCACCACCAAGCTGATACTGGCCGTGACGCTGCACAACATCCCCGAGGGCATGGCGGTGGGCGTGGTCTACGCCGGATTCATCGGCGGCAGCACGGGCATCAGCGCCGCGGGCGCGCTGGCGCTGGCGCTGGGCATCGCCATACAGAACTTCCCCGAGGGCGCCATCGTCTCCATGCCGCTGCTGGCAGAGGGCATGCCCCGTCGCAAAACCTTCTGGATGGGCGTGCTGTCCGGCGCGGTGGAGCCCGTCGCCGCCGTCGTGACGCTGCTGGCCGCGGGCCTGGTGACGCCGATACTGCCCTACTTCCTCGCCTTCGCGGCGGGCGCGATGCTGTACGTCGTGGTGGAGGAGCTGGTGCCCGAGATGTCGGAGGGCGTACACTCCAACATCGGCACCGTCGCGTTTTCGCTGGGCTTTGTGCTGATGATGGTCCTGGATACGACGCTGGGATAGCCGGAGGGACAGGGCTTCGGCCCCCGATCCTGCGCTCCTGTCGGCGGCAACAACCCTCCGCTTTGACACAATGAAGGACGGCGCGCTGTCCCGTTGCGAAACAGGGCAGCGCGCCGTCCCAGCGATATCTCCCGTCAATTCGACGACGAGGATGAGGACGAGGACGCGGCGTTCGCGGCCTCCCGGTCCTTGATCATGTGCTGGAGCGTGACCAGTATGGCGATCACGGTCGGCTCAAGGTCGGGCCGGTAGATGTCGATGCAGTACTTGTCGTGGATCGAGAACATCTTCTGGCCGATCACGGCGATGATGCCGCCGTCGGCGTCGTAGAGCTCGAAGTTCAGCCCCACGATGTTGCCCTGAAGCTGCCAGCCCAGCCCTTCGATGTTGGTGACATCCTTGACCAGGTGCCACAGCTCGTTGGAGATCTGGAAGCTTGTGCCGTCGGCCATGGTGACGAAGTGCCGCTCGTGCAGCGTGAACACCTTGCGCTCGATGTGCGCCACCTGGTTGCCGTGGGCGTCGGTGACGTCGGTCTTGTCGTGCAGCGACGGGAATTTGGTGTTGGCCTCGTAGACGACCCGCTCCTGCGCGTCGGTGATGTCGATGTGCTTGTGCAGGGTAAAGACCTTCGACGTGGTGAACAGCGAGTACGCCGGCTCGCCGAAGCGCGCGACGTTGTTCACGTTCGCGGCCTCCCCCGCCTCCCGGAAGCGATGATACTTAGAAAAAACACCCATTTTCGAATCCTCCGTGTCATTCCTCTGTATTGTTAATAAATTACAGCCCGAAAGCCACAGCTTTCGGGCTGGTCGGAGTGCGGTCGACGGGACTTGAACCCGTACGGTCTCCCACACGCCCCTCAAACGTGCGCGTATGCCTATTCCGCCACGACCGCATGACCATGGTTTATTATACACACGAAAACGGGCGCTGTCAAGTGGCATGCGCCGATTTTACACTTCACGCGAGCCAGTCCAGCGCCAGCTTGAGGGTCAGAAGCGCCAGCACGCCCAGCATGACCCAGCGGATGAACCGCGCGCCGCGGGTGAGGGCGAGCCTCGCGCCGAGCCAACCCCCCGCCACGGAGCAGCACATGGCGGGCACGGCCAGCGCGAAAAGCACGTTGCCCGCGGCGATGCGGGTGACGAGGGAGGCGATGTTGCTGAACAGGTTCACGGGCTTGGCGGTGGCCGAGGCGGCCACCATGTCCATGCCCAGCAAGGCGGTGAACAGCAGTATCAGTATCGTGCCCGTGCCGGGGCCGAAGAAGCCATCGTAGAATCCCACGGCCAGCCCGATGGCGGCGCAGGCGGGGTAGTCGCGCCGGGTGATTTCGCGCGAGGTCGCGGGGCCGTCGCCCTTCATCGCCACCAACGCGCCCACCACCGGGATCGCGAACACCATGAAGCCGTGCATCACCCGGTTGCCCAGCGCCATGGCCGCGCGGGTGCCCAGCCAGGAGCCGGGCAGCGCCATCGCGGCGGCGATCAGCGCGGGACCCGCCAGCAGCTTGCCGCTTCTGTAAAACCGCACCGTGGCCGTCAGCGTGCCGAAGGTGGACGAAAACTTGTTCGTGCCCGAGGCGAAGTCGTAGTTCAGCCC
>CADASI010000104.1 GCA_902790525.1 uncultured Eubacteriales bacterium | reverse complement strand
CTGACCGACGGCACCTACGCCGCGTCCGCCAACGGCATGGACGGGGCGGTCTCCATCGAAGTGACCATCGCGGACAACGCCATCACCGACATCACCATCGTCGACGACAACGAGACCGCCGGCGTCGGCGACAAGGCGCTGGAGATCCTGCCGCCCCGGGTCATCGAGACCCAGTCGCTGGCGGTGGACAACGTGTCCGGCGCGACCATCTCCTCCATGGCTGGGCGGCGACGCCGCCGAGTGGCGCAAGCGCGAGATTCCCGCCGAGTACAGTGAAGAGGTCCTCGACTACGACGTGGTGGTCGTGGGCGCGGGCCTGGCAGGCCTGACCGCGGCGCTGAGCGCCGAGCAGGCGGGCGCGAAGGTGGCGCTGCTGGAGAAGCAGGGCATCGTCGGCGGCACCTCCATATTCAGCTCCGGCAACTTCCTGGCGGCGGGCACCGACGAGCTGATCCCCGACGTCGTGAAGGCGTGGGACAAGCGCAACAAGCTCCAGGAGGTCAACAAGGTCAACATCGACCTGGTCGAGAAGCTCCGAGAAGGCAGACAAGAACGCCGCCACCATCGAGATGGTGGATGTGAAGGTGAAGTCCAAGGGCGGCGAGGCGCTGATCGCGTCGCTGACCAAGCGCCTCCAAGACGACGGCGTGGACATCTACCTGAACACCCCCGCCACCGACCTGCTGCTCGACGACGACGGCGCGGTGGCCGGCGTGCTCTGCGAGAGCGAGAAGAACGGCGTCAGGGAATTCAACGCGAAAGCCGTGATCCTCTGCACCGGCGACTACGCCCGGGACAACGACCTGAACGCCGAGCTGGCCCCGGAGACCGTGGGCGAGTACACCGCCACCGCCGTCAGCAACAAGGGCGACGGCCTGCGCATGGCGCGCGCGGCGGGCGCGGGGCTGCACGCCTACCAGGAGTCCCTGAGCGGCAACTTCAACGCCGACCCGTTCGACATGCCTGTGGTCGGCCAGCCCAACAACCAGTTCCCGTTCTCCGTTTTGCTGGTGGACCGCGACGGCGCGCGCAGGGTCAGCGAGGCCGCGGGGCCCCACGACCAGCAGGTGTTCTTCATCTACGAGGACGCGCCGGACCACGCCTGGGCCATCTTTGACGCCAGCGTCGCGGAGAAGTTCCTGAACCTCGACACCTACCTCGAAAAGACCGCCGCGGGCAGCCCGTTCATACAGGCGTTTGAGGCGGATTCCATCGAGGCGCTGGCGGCGCAGATCGGCATCGACGCCGCTGCGCTGACCGCCACCGTGGACGCCTATAACGCCCTGTGCGAAGCGGGCGAGGACACCCAGTTCGGCAAGGATGCCCAGTACCTCGACCCCATCACCGAGGGCAAGTTCTACGCCGTGAAGGAGTACGACATGACCCGCGGCAACTACGGCGGCATACTCACCAACGAGCGCTTCGAGGTCGTGACCGACGCGGGCGAGGCCGTCCCCGGCCTGTATGCCGCCGGCATCATCTCCTCCGGCGACTACTTCGGCGACTACTACCCCGGCCGCGAGGCGCTGAGCCTGTGCGCGCACGGCGGCTACATCGCCGGGCAGAACGCCGCGGCCGCCGCGAAATAAGCCGCCGACGGTTGACCCCGCGGCGCCTGCCGTGCTATACTGTATTGACCCGAACAGGGCATCACCGATCAAGGAGGGCAAACCCATGAGTCAATCCGCATTCTACTACCTGACCGGCCAGATCGAGGGCCTTGACAAGGCGAAGGACTGCCTGAGCGAATACTTCGGGCAGCGCGAGGGCGAAGAAAAGCGGCAGGGCGAGATCGCCGGCCTTCTGGACGCCCTGCAGAAGCGCCTGCGCGAGGAGCGGGACGAAATGATGGAGGACGATTTCTTCGACGACGACGATGACGACGACGATGATGACGACGATGACGACGATGAGGATGAGGACGCCGTGCCGCTCACCCCGGACCAGGCCATGAAGCTCTACGACCTCTACAAGCAGCTGGAGGAGATGCAGGGCAAGCTGGAGGCGCTGTCCGAGGAGATCGAGGACGAGGACGTGTCCGATTCGGTGTCCGACGCCGCCTCCGAGGTCGAGGACGCGAAGTTCAGCCTCGAGGACGTGATCGAGGACGGCATAAACGTCAACATCGAGATCGACGGCGAGGCGGGCGGCGAGGCCATCACGAAGGTGACCGCGCTGCTAAGGCAGATGGTCCGGGACGAGGACAAAGAAGAGGAATAGTATAAAGAAAGCATCCGCAGGGGACCGACCCCTGCGGATGTAATACTAATTTCAGTCTAAAAAGCCCTTGACTTGCCGCCAGCAAGCCTGCGGACCTCCGCCTTGCCATGACAAAAAATCCCCTCGCAGTCTGTCTAACTTTTAGACTGAAATTAGTATAATACTCGCCAACGGAGGGACGCAGCATTGATACTCTATTTCTCCGCCACCGGCAACACGCGGTTCGTGGCCGAAGCGCTCGCGGCGCAGTTGGGGGACGAGGCGCTTGACCTGATCGACAGGATCAGGCGCGGGGACCATGCGCCCATCCGTTCGGACCGGCCGTTCGTGATCTGCACGCCGGTCTACGTGTGCGAAATGCCCCGGTTCCTGGCCGAATACCTGCGCGACACCCCGCTGACCGGCAGCCGGGAGGCGTATTTCGTGTTCACCAGCGGCGGCTATTCCGGCGTCAGCGGCGTGCTGGCCCGGGGCATCATGGGCAAAAAGGGGTTGCGCTATATGGGGTGCGCGGACTTTACCATGCCCCGGAACTACATCGCCAGCAACGCCTATTCGGAGCTGGAGACGCCCGAGATCGAGCGCCGCATACGGGATTCCGCCGCGAAAATCGGCCCGGTGGCGGACGCCATACGCCGGGGCGAAAAGCTCAAATCGCGCCACGTGTGGCTGTTTGAGCTGCTGATCACGCTGCCCTTCAACCCGGTCTGGGTGCGCGTGAAGCAGGGCGTCGCGGACTTTCACGCCACCGACAAATGCGTCGGCTGCGGGAAGTGCGCCCGGCTCTGCCCGCTGAATGTGATCCGCATGGAGGGCGGCAGGCCCGCCTGGCGGGGCAAGGCCTGCGCCCACTGCATGTCCTGCATACAGAACTGCCCCGCGGAGGCCATCGAGTACGGGCAGGTCACGCCGGTGAAGGCGCGCTACCGCTTTGAAAAGTACCGCTACGCGCTGGGGTCGCCTCAGCCGCAGGCCGAAACGAACGCCCGGAAGACGGCGCGGGCGGCGGGGTCGGACCGGTAGGCGAACTCCGGGTGCCACTGTACCGCCCACAGGAAGCGCTGGCCCGGGTGCCGGACGGCCTCAATCAGCCCGTCCGGGGAGAGGGCCATGGCCTCGAGGGGCGCGGCAAGGTCCCGGATCGCCTGGTGGTGGTAGCTGTTGACGGCCAGTGTATCGGTTTTGAGCAGCCGATACAGCGGTGTATCCGGCAGCACGGCCACGGTGTGGGCCGGGGCGTCGTAGGGCGGCTTCTGCCGGTGGCACACCGCCGAGGGGCGCTGGCTCGGCAGGTCCTGCCACAGCGTGCCCCCGAGGGCGGCGTTGATAAACTGTATGCCCCGGCAGATGCCCAGCACGGGCTTGTCGTGCGCCATGGCCCGGCGCAGCACGCCCAGCTCCATGGCGTCACGCTGCGGGGAGGTGTCGCCGCACTTCGGTAGCGCCTGTTCCCCGTAGAGCGCCGGGGACACGTCGTGGCCGCCGGTCAAAAGAAAGCCGTCGCACAGCGCGCAGAGCTGGTCCAGCGCGGCGTCCTCCGCCGTCAGGGGCAGCATCAGCGGCAGGCCGCCCGCCTGCGCGACGCCTTCCATGTAGCCGGGCAGCATCCACAGGCTGTCCCGTCCGTCGTCTACCAGGGGAATCAGTCCGATCACGCGCTTCATGTTCATCGCCTCCCGATGCCTGACAGTATAGCATCCCCATCGTCGGCGTGTCAATCCCTTCATGAATGAATATTCCCGGATAATTGCAAAATCAAACCAATCAGGGAAAAACAGATGTAAAATTGCAGGATATTATGCGGCTTAATGCAAAATTTCCTTGACAGTGTGCTGCTTCTTTACTATAATAAACTGGAAATCACCCGATGGTTTCCAATTTACACAGCCAAGGAGGCAAAACCCATGAAAAAGCTGATTGCAGTTGTGCTGACGGCCGTTATGCTGCTGTGTGCCGGCGTCGCGCTGGCCGAGGACTACGCCATCGCCACCGATACCGCCTTCCGTCCCTTTGAGTACACCGACGAGACCGGCACGCTGGTGGGCATCGACGTGGAGATCCTGGCGGCGGTCGCCGAGGACCAGGGCTTCACCTACACCATCGAGCCGCTGGGCTGGGACGCCTCCATCGCGGCGTGCCAGGCCGGCCAGAAGGACGGCATGATCGCCGGCGCGTCCATCACCGACGCCCGCAAGGAGTCCGGCTGGATCTTCTCCGACGGCTACTACAACGCCACCCAGTCCATGGCCGTGGCCCAGGGCAGCAGCATCGCGGGCTTTGAGGATCTGAAGGACCTGTCCGTGGCCGTGAAGATCGGCACCATGAGCAAGGACTACGCCGACAGCCTCGCCGGGCAGTACGGCTTCACCGTGACCACCTTCGAGAGCTCCCCCGACGTGTATCAGGCGGTCATCGGCGGCCAGTGCGCGGCGTGCTTCGACGACACCCCGATCATGGCGGACTACATCAAGTCCAACGGCGTGCCGCTGCAGCTCGTGGACGGCACCGCCAACGAGGGCGCGGACTACGGCTTCGCCGTGTTCTCCCCCGACAAGCAGGAGCTGGTGGACAAGTTCAACGCGGGCCTTAAAAACATCAAGGCCAGCGGTAAGTACGACGAGATCCTGGCCAAGTACCTGGGATAATCGCCCCGGAACGTGACGATTGGGAGGCACGATTGTGCCTCCCTGTTTTGAAGAATTGGAATTGAAGGGGAGTTCGGCACCTTGACGAGAATCATTTCCACCTACGGACAGCTTCTGGCGGCGGCCATGGGGCAGACGCTGCTGCTGGCGCTGTACGGCCTGTTCTTCGCCTGCATCATCGGCATGATCGTGGGCATCATGAGCGTGCTGCACAGCCGGGTCTGCCGGGCCATCGCCGCGGTGTTTGTCAACCTGATCCGCGGCGTCCCGATGATCGTGCTGGCCTATTTCATATTCTTCGGCGTGCCCTACCTGTGGAACACCATACTGGGCTTCGGCGGGCTGACGCTGACGGCGTTGCAGGCGGGCTCCATCTGCCTGGCGCTCAACTGCGGCGCGTACATGGCCGAGATCATCCGCGCCGGCATCGAATCGGTGGACGTGGGCCAGATGGAGGCCGCCCGCTCGCTGGGCCTGCCCTACTGGCGCTCCATGTACCGGGTGGTGCTGCCACAGGCCATCCGTACGATGATCCCCAGCATCATCAACCAGTTCATCATTACGCTCAAGGACACCTCGATACTGTCGGTCATCGGCTTTCCGGAGCTGGTCAACACCGCCAAGAACGTCGTGGCGGCAACGTTCATGTCCTTCCAGACCTGGGCCATCGTGGGCGCGATGTACCTGATCGTGATACTGCTGTTGCAGCGCGCCGCCAAGGTGCTCGAGAGGAGGCTCAAGTATGGATCGTGACGCCAAAAACATCATTCATGTGAGCCATCTGAAAAAGTCCTTCAAGCACCTGGAGGTGCTGAAGGACATCAACGTGGACGTGCGCGAGGGCGAGGTCGTGGTGATCATCGGGCCCTCCGGCAGCGGCAAATCCACGTTTTTGCGGTGCCTCAACCGGCTGGAGGAGAGCTCCGGCGGCGAGATCGTGATCGACGGCATCGACCTAACCGACAAAAAGACCGACATCAACAAAGTCCGCGAGCGCGTGGGCATGGTGTTCCAGCACTTCAACCTGTTCAACAACATGAACGTGCTGCGCAACCTGATGCTGGCCCCGGTGGATCTGAAGAAGCAGGACAAGGAGGCCGCGAAGCAGGAGGCGCTGAGGATGCTGGCCCGCGTGGGCCTGAGCGACAAGGCCGACGCCTATCCCCACCAGCTCTCCGGCGGCCAGAAGCAGCGCGTGGCCATCGCGCGGGCGCTGTGCATGCGGCCGGACATCATGCTGTTCGACGAGCCCACCTCCGCCCTGGACCCCGAGATGGTCGGCGAGGTGCTGGAGGTCATGAAGCACCTGGCCCACGTGGGCATGACCATGGTGGTGGTCACCCATGAGATGGGCTTCGCCCGCGAGGTCGGCGACCGGGTGCTGTTCATGGACGGCGGCCTGATCCTCGAGGAGGGCACGCCCGAGGAGATCTTCGGCAACCCCCGGAACCCCAGGACGAAGGACTTCTTGAACAAAGTATTGTAAAATGAAGGGGCTGTCTCAAAACGCATAATCATTCAGATGTGTGCATGCCGCCCATGAAGTACGTTGCATTTCGTACTCGGGCGGGCGCCGCATCGGCGCCCCTACGCAGGTTTCATGAATCCATATGCATTTTGAGACAGCCCCATTATGCCGTGTCAGTTCGCTTTGAAATACCGGATCGCGTCGTGCAGCGCGGACAGGGTGGGCTCGGCCTCGCCCTGGATGTACTTGGCGGTGAAGCACACGGTGCGGTCGCCGGTGGAATCGTACACGCGGATCAGGTCGACCATCTTGCCCTGGAGCCGATAGGTGTAGACGCCCGCGGGCAGGTCCTTGCCGCCGAGGCTGTAGTGCTCATACTCCTTGTAGTACACCAGATCGTCCCCGTACTTCTTCTGGATGTGGGGCGTGTACTGCTCCTTGATGAAGTCGAAGGGCTCCATGATCAGGTCGTCACCCTGGAACACGATCACATAGGGGATCTTGCCCGGGGTCTTGGTATAGATGGAGATGCCGGTGCCCTCCTTGTAGTCCCAGCTGAACTCGGGCCGGGCCATGGTGGTGAAGCCCTGCTCGGGGCAGGGGATCTCCGCCAGATCGGAGGGGGCGGGCACGGCCTGGGGCTCGGGCTCGGAGGTGTCCGTGCCGTCGGTCACGCCCTCGGCGACGCTGAGGACCGGGGAGACGTTCGCCAGCTTGGCGATGCGGACCGCCTCGGCGAGCAGGGCGTCCTGATAGTCGTCGGCCGTGGGGTCCAGGATCTCCGCGCCGGAGTAGTTGACGTGCTCGTGGGCGCGCGTCCAGCCGCAGACGAAGCTGTTGTCGCCCAGGAAGCCGTTGTACTCGATGGTGAAGTAGCTGGACTCGCCGGTCATCGGGTGATAGACCAAGTACACCCGGTAGCACTGGGTGTCGGCCTCGGGCTTTGGCATGATGATCTGCAAAATCGTGGTGCCGTCGTCGGAGGCGTACCAGTTCTGCTGATAGTCCGCGGGCCCGTAGGGGGCGACCACGCCGTTTTCGTCGATCAGGGAGCGCCACAGCCTGTAGATGCCGGACTCCTCCAGCACCTCGAGCATGATGTCGGGATCGCCGTAGAAGTACCGGGGCAGCGCGCTGTGCTCGAAGTGGTAGCGGGCCTTTTCGACGCTGATGCCGCCGTTGCCCGCGGCGGGCTGCTGCGCCGCCTGGGCGGGGGCTTCCGCCTCCTCGGGCTGCGGCGCCGGGGCGGGGGCTTCCGCCTCCTCGGGTTCCTCGTCCGGCACCAGGTCGGTGGCCTCGGCCTGCTGGGCGTAGAACTGGGCGTGGGTCGCCACGAAGTCGAGCCCGGCGTACAGGGCGTCGTACTCCGCACGCATGGCGTCGTCGTTGTAGGCGGAATAGTCGGTGGGCAGCTCCAGGAAGTAGTTCAGCGAGGAAGCCTCCGAGTAGCCCAGGTACTGAAACGCCGGCAGCAGGCTGAAGCTGCCGTTCACGCTGGCGGACAGGCGGAACAGGAAGCCGCCGCCGCTGATGCCCTCCTCCTGGTACTTCTCATGGCTGGACCTCTGGTAGAAGGAGGTGCCGTTTTCCCGCTGTATGGCCATCACCTTGCCGGCCCAGTCCGCGGGCAGCTGCAGCGACAGCTCCGGGAAGTAGTAGATCGGGCTGCCGTCCTCGAGGATGTCGTCGGTGTAGTCGAAGTAGGACATGGGCTCCGCCGACGCGGACAGGCCCAGCGCCATGAGGGCGATCGTCAGGACGATCAGCAGCGCAGTGAGTTTCTTCATGGGTTTGCCTCCTTGTTGGTTAATGGGTGGATTGCGTCATCTACGGGCCTTTTCGCGCACGCGGGCCATTATGAAATCCCGCACGAAGGTGTAATCCTCCTGCCCCACGTAGATCTGGTTCAGGCCGAACCACTCCCGCAGGTCGATCACGTCGTCCTCGGGGCACAGCTTGACCCGGGTGACATTGGAAAAGGCGGTGGTGCCCACGGCCTCGGTCATCGCCAGGGTCGATGTCACGCGGAACACCTCGCCGGACTTGCCGGCGGCCAGGCCCACCACGGTGGCGATGGCCCCCAGCGTCCGGTTGCGGTTCTTGGTGGCGGCGGACTGCACCAGCGCCACGGCGCTCTCGTCCATCATGAAGTTCAGCCGGTAGACGCCGTGCATCGCCAGGGCGCAGATGGCGTAGATGATCAGCGGCAGGCCGTACATGCCCGCGACGATGATGCCGCAGATGCCGAGGGTCTTGGCGTTGAGGTAATTCGGCCCCAGCAGTAATACGAGCACCAGCAGCACCCCGACGCAGGTTATGGTGACCGCCTTCAGCAGTATCCGGAGCAGGTAGCGGTTGTGCCACATGTCCATGTCGTAGCACCAGCGGTACACGCCGTCGTCATACAGCGTGACGCGGGAGGGGTATTCGTTCATAGCGCGTTCTCCTGAAACGGTGTCCTTGGATCAGTGGAAGGAGCAGTTGAAGAAATCGGGCTCGTAGACCTCGCGCACCTCGCCGTCGGCAAAGGCGATCTTCGTGACGGCCAGGTGGAGCTTGTCGACATTGGCGATGTAGAAGCCCATCGCGGCCCACGGGGTGTAGACGGTCTGGCCCGGCTTGACGGTCATGGTGACGGTGTACTTGCGGGTGATCATGTTGCCCAGCAGCCGCTTGCCCCAGACGTCGGTGATGTAGTATTCGAGCTCAAAGCCCTTGATCGTGCGGCTCTTGGAGTTGTTGACCACCTGGGTGCGCCAGGAGAACATCTCGTAGCCGCGCTTGTCCTTCCACTCGACCCGCTGGCCGATCTCCAGCGGAATCCAGGGTTCGGAGTAGGCCTTCGCGCCGGAGGAGAACAGCTTCGTCTGCATGTCGGGGGTGGCGACGTTGTCCACCGCGAGGTTGTTCTGGGAGCAGAAGGACCGCACCGCGGCGATGGTCTTCTTGCCGAAGGAGCCGTCGGCCTTGCCGTCCAGGTAGCCCAGCTCGATCAGCCGAAGCTGGAGCTCGCGCACCGCCTGGCCCTTGCTGCCCTTCTTGAGCTCCTTGTAGTCGCCGTAGCTGATGGAGCCGCCGGAGGGCCAGGAGGAACCGCCGCCGGAGGAGCCGGGCGTCTTGACGGATTCCCGGATGAAGTCGATGCTCACCTTCGTCTCGGCCAGGTCCTTGTAGTTCTCGCCGTCCTGAACGCAGATGCGCATCTCAAGCTCCCGCGCGTTCTTGAGCGCCGCCTCGCTGACGGTGCGGTTGACGTCGTTGGCGCGGACGGAGTAGAGCAGCGGGCTGCTCTCGCCGGTGTCCGTGTGGGCGGCGATGGAGCGCGTCGTGCCGATGACCGACACGCCGTTGACCTGGATGTCCTTGAGGTCCACCCACACCCGGTGATCGGTGTTGTTGACGCCGCGGATGCTCAGGGAGATGTAGGGCGATATGGAGCCGCTGCCGCCGATCAGTTCGTACTTCAGCAGTATGAGCCTGACGCCGCCCTCGTCCAGCAGCGTCCGCCGCTGCTCCACGGCCAGCGCGGACATGCCGCCGAAGGAGAGCAGGCCCAGCACGACGGCCAGTAACAGTACAGTGATCTTCTTCATGTCGCTATTCCTTTCGATATTTTATTCATCTGTTCGGATAGAGCTGCGTGCTGCCGCCGGGCTGGTCGGAGAGGCTGTTGCTGTAATACACATTGCCGTTGTCGCCCTCGAACACGTAGTCATAGGCGGTGGACACCTTGACGTGGCGGCCGTCGGAGAGGGTGTAGTCGTTCTGGTCGAATATGTAGTCGCTGAAGCGCTCCTCGTCGTAGTCGTCGCCGGAGGCCGTCTCCTCGCGCATCACGTCCTCGCTGTAGCTGTTGGCGTAGGTGGTGCCGCGGCCGGTGATGATGTTCCACAGCTCGTTGGACAGCTTCTGGTTCGCCGCCATGAACTGGTCGCTGACGCTGGTGTTCTCGACGAAGGCGGGGAATGCGCCGCCGCGCTCCTCCCAGAGGTGGGCCGGGCACAGCATGGTGTGCACGCAGGGCACCTCCCAGAGCATGTAGGAATTGTTGATGCTGACGTAGGGTCCCGGCAGGCTCGCCGTGAACCAGGTGCCGCGGGTGGCGGTGGCCACGCAGTAGTAATACTCGAGGCCCTTGCTGGTCACCACGCGATAGCGGCGGGAGGACAGCGTGATGGCCACGCGGTCCGCGCTCAGGCCGTCGATGTACTTGAGCAGCTCCCGGTGCATTTGAAGCATCTGGTCCTCGCGCTGGCGCAGCGTTGCCTGGAGGGCGGGATAGGTGTCCTCCTCCACGAGCTCGATGGTCTTGACGTCGCTGAGCATCTGGTTTGCCCAGTAGTCGCAGTATTCCGCCGCGGTCATGTAGTGCAGCATCGGCGTGAAGTAGCCCTGGTTGTACTGCCCGTCCGGGGTCGTGCCGGTGGCGTTGGCCATGTAGTCCCGCATGGAGGTGTAGGTGAGGTTCGTCATGCCGTCCGGGGACTGCGCCACCACCCGCAGAAGCCACGGATTACCGGCGCTCTGGCTGAGCACGTCGCAGGTGGCCTTGCTCTGGACCTTGTAGCCCTCCGGCGCGGTGCAGCGGCCCATCGTCATGCCACCCTGCTCAATGGGGGTGACGGTGAAGGACAGTGCCTTCGCGCTTCCGCCGCCCTTGGGCGCGGTCTGGGGCTGTGCGGTGGGCTTCGCCTGGGCCTGTCCAGGCTTCGAGGCCTTCGAGCCCTTCGAGGGCTTGCCGGACTTGGGCGCCTCGACCGTCGGGGCGCTCGTGCTGTAATAATCCGGGTCGGGCTGGAGGTACTTCGCCACCGTCTCCAGCGCGGAGAGCAGGCGCTCCTTGTCCTCATCGCGGTAGTAGCGCGCCCGGTAGTAGACGGTGTAGTCGTCGTAGACGTCGAACAGCGCGATGAGCGTGATCTTGTAGTTCTGGCTGTTGTGGTACTGGAGCTCCAGCACCGGCGTGGGCCGGCCGTTGATCTCTCCGTCGCCGTGGACGATGGACATCAGCGCGCCGTTGGGCCGGTAGGCCTCCGTGAGCTCCGGAACCAGGCTGTCGTTCAGGTAGGCGGCGGCATCCGTGACCCGCGTGTCGCTGAAGTCCACGGAGACCAGCACATAGGGCATCAGGTTGTCCGTGAGTTTGATGTACAGGCCGTCGCCCGGCGTGTATTCGGTGGAGCAGGCGAAGTCCACCAGCGTAGAGAAGCCCCCCTCCGGGGAGGAGATGACCGTCATGCCATCGGTATTCACCGCCGCCAGCGCCCCGAGGCACGGCAGCGCCAGCAGCAGCACTGCCAGGCAGATGATCGCTTTGCGCATTGAAACACCCCCGTCAAACTGTTATTGGGCCGCCCGCGCCGCGCGGAGTGAACACAGCCCTTATGTTAATTATAAGATAAATCCAGGCGATAATCAAGCGGAAAATGCGCGGCAGGCCGCCGATTTTGGGGTTAGTTTTGGGTCAGGTGGGGGTTTGGAGGCGAATTTGGGGGATTGAGCCGGGGCGTCGGTTCTGGTATACTCATATGGAAGGGGGACGGACGGGGGACACCGCGTCCGCCCCGGAGCCTTGAAAGGAAATGATGGCATGCAGAAGTGGCGTCAACGGTTGACCTCGCGGGGCGTCGTGTGCGCGGCGTGGGTCGCGCTGTGCTTCGGCGTGACCTCGGCGGTGTACCTGTCCTGGCTGGATAAGCTGGTGGCGCTGACCGGGGACCGGGCGGCCAACTGGCTGAGCATGGCGGCGGGCTACCTGTTCCAGGCGGCGGGCATCGCCGCGGCGGTGGGACGGCTGCGCCGAGGCGGCGCGGGGGACTACGGCTCAGCCATGACGGCGGCGGCGCTGCTGTTCGCGGCGGTGTCCGTGCCGGCGCTGCTGACGGACTCCGTCATCAGCGTCGTGTGCTTCGGCATGCTGATGAATTTGCTGTGCGGCGGCATATCGGGGCTCTACCTGTACGCCGTGGGCGTCAACGTCCGGCCGGAGCGGCGCGGGCTGGCCTTCGGCGGCAGCTACGCCGCGGCCACCATCGCCGTGGGTCTGCTGGCGCTGATCGACGGGGGCAGGCTGCTGCACGGCGCGTGGGCGCTGCTGATCCACCTGCCGCTGTCGGTCGCCATGGCGCTGGTGGCCGCGAAGGGCCGTCTGCTGGCCCCCGCCGGGGAAGCGCCCCGGGAGAGCGCCGCCGAAAGCCCGGTACTGCTGGCCTGCGGGGTCATCGTGCTGCTCAGCGCGGTGAAGAACATGGGGTTCAGCTTTCCCTCCGCGGACATACAGGCGGGGCTGATCCCGGAGCTGTCCCGGCTGCCCTACGCGCTGGGGCTGGCCGCCGCGGGCTTCATCAACGACAAAAACCGCAAGTACGGCATGGCCTGCACGCTGGCGGCGCTGATACTGCCCTTCATCATGCTGGGCCTGACCCGCGAGAGCGTGCCCAGCACCATCTGCTGGGGGCTGGACTACCTGTTCTTCGGGTTCTTCTCCGTGTTCCGCGTGGCGCTGTTTCTGGACATCGCCGACCGCACCGGCCGGTGGTACCTCGCGCCGCTGGGCCACCTGATGGGGCGGCTGGGGGACGTGGCGGGCACGGTGGTCAGCCTGCTGCTGCTGGAGCACCGGGTGGCGCTGATCGCCGTGACCACGCTGGCGTTTTTCCCCACGGCGCTGCTGTTTTATCGGCTGTACCGCAGGCTGTATGAGCCGGAGGTGGTTCAGGAGCGCAGTGCGCAGGAGGTGTTCGACACCTTCTGCCTGCACAACGACCTGTCCGCCCGGGAGCGGGAGGTGCTTCGGATGATACTGGACAACCGCACCAACGGCGAGATCGCCGAGGCGCTGTTCATCACCGAGAGCACCGTCAAGTACCATGTGCGCAACGTGCTGCAGAAGGCGGGCTGCAAGAACCGCGGCGAGCTGCAGCGGAAGTATACGATGGCGCTGTATCCGCAGCTGGATGCCGCCGCGCCGGCAGAATGACGGGAGGGTGTGACCATGAACCTCAATACAGTCGCCATGCTGATCGCGATAGGGATATTCTCGCTGCCGGGCTGGGGCATGCTGCTCATCGCATTGAAGAGCCGCCGGGCGCGTGAGCGCAGGGAGGAGCAGGAGCGCACCCGCGCCACGGGCAGTATCGTGGAGTATGTCAATGAGACCAAGCGCTACCGGCGGGGGCCGACCGTGCGCTTCACGCGGCCCGTGGTGGAGTTTCGGGCGGAGGGGCAGGTCATACGGCAGAAGTACGAGAACAGCCTGTCGCCGGAGCAGTACCCCGTGGGCGCCTCGGTGGACGTGGTCTACGACGCCGACGACCCGACCCGCTTCCACCTGGACGCGGACGCGGAGTTCTCCCAGGGGGCCGGCAGCTTCGTCAGGACGGGGATCATCTGGCTATTGATCTGCGCCGTGCTGGCCGCGACGATGACGCTGGTGCTGCAGCACTTCCCCATGACCGCCCGCCGCCGGACCGAACGGTTCACCGCGCGGCAGGTCGAGAGCACGGAGCGCCCCCGCAGTACGGGGAATTTCAGGTACAAGGTCCGCGACAACAGGACCGTCATCATCGAGGGCTACGACGGCGCGGACGAGGCGCTGACCCTGCCGCTGACGCTGGGCGGGTATTCCGTCACGGCCATCAGCAGCCAGGCCTTCGCCCGGGCAAAGGCGCTGCGGCGCGTGACCGTGCCGGGCGCCATACAGAGCATTCCCATGGCGGCCTTCGCCGGGTGCCTGGGGCTCCAGGAGGCGACCTTCGAGGAGGGCGTCGCCGACATCGGCAGGTACGCCCTCGGGTTCTGCATATCTCTGAAGGACGTGTATCTGCCCGCGAGCGTCCGGCGCATCGACGACGCCTTCCCGGAGGCGTGCAGGGCGCGGTTCCACGTCGTGGAGGGATCGTATGCCCAGCGGTATTGCGTGGAGAAGGGATATGAGGTCATCACCGATAAGCAATAAACATAACAAACCCGCCGACATCTGCTGCCGGCGGGTATTTCTTGCTTCTGGCTATTCAGTTGTATGGGAAACACCCTTGGGTGTCCAGCTTGCCTGCATTTCCCGTGAACAATCTCTTTATCTTCATCATGTGGATCTCATTCACTTGGAAGTTCGTCCCGATAATTATTATTATTGTCAGCCTCTATGGAATCGGGAAACACAGGCCTTGATCTGTGACTGCTTGTCGTTATAGTACAATGGCACCGTCTCCCTTCCTTGCTTATTGAAGACCTGCTGTCTTCTGGGGGAATCCTTTGTTCTCCCGCTTTGTGAGATCATTATAACACCCAAAGCCGGTTTTGTCAATGGAAAAATCAACGAAAACTGAACTTTTTTAACTAAAACTTTGTTATACCACCATAAACAAAACGAGGAGTTTACACGGCCTCTTTGATCATACCGTAGAGCGGCTCGTCGGGCGACAAGCCCATGTATTGGCGCATCACGAAGTCGATGCCCTGCTCGCGAAGCGTGCGCTGTATCTCCGGGGCGGTGGCGTCCTCGGCGCGGTCGAACTTCAGCGCCGCGGCGATGCCCTTCACGATGGGCGCGGGGTCGACGCCCTGCTCGATGGCGAACAGCGCCGCGCCCACGATGCGGTCGTTGCGGCGCAGCTTGCGCACGAGGTCCGCGCCCACGCGGGCCACGGTGTCCTTGAGCGCTTTGTTCTGGAACCTGAACAGCAGGTCGGTGACGTTCGACTCCACGTTCTCCCGCACGCCCTCGCCGAACTTCGCCACCAGCGCGGCGGCGCTGGCCATCATGCTGGCCCTGGCGGCTTCGTAGATCTCCGGATCGGCGATGGCCTGCCAGATGTACTCATAGCCCTTCTCATACCCCAGGTAGGCGCACAGCGCGTGGCCGCCGTTGTGCAGAAACAGCTTGCGCTTGATGTAGAACTCGAAGGGGGAGTAGGGGATGAGGCCTTTGAGATCGGGGATCTCGCCCCGGAAGGCGTCCTTATCGACGGGCAGCTCGGAATACGGCTCCACGCAGATCAAAAGCCTGTCCTGCGCGCGCATCTCGGGGGTCAGCGGCGGCACCATGCGGCCGATGGACGCCTCCACCAGCCCGAGGTTTTTGTCCGCCCAGACGCGCTGATCGTCGGTGAGTTTCTCGTTGATCCAGCCGCGCATCATTTCATCCGCGCCCAGCTGGTTTTCGCAGAGTATGATGTCAAGCGGCCTGCCGTTTCGCTCCATGCGCGCCGCCACGCCCTTTGCGATGACCGGCGCGATCTTCGGCAGTACGTTCACGCCCACCGCCGTGGCCATGATGTCGCAGTTGACGATCTCGTCGATGGCCTGATCCGTCAGCGAGTTGACCGCCCGCACCGGCCTGACCACCGTGTCCTCTTCGCCCGCGTTGGACACGATGCGCACGTGGTACGCCCCCCGGGCGTTCATCTCGTCGATGATCTCCTGCATGATGTCCAGAAAGCACACCTCGTAGCCCGAATCCGCGAATACCTTGCCGATGAAGCCCCGGCCGATGTTGCCGGCGCCATACATAACAGCCGTTTTCATATTGATACGCTCCTTTGATCATATAATTAGGAATTAGAGTGTGTTTCTAAAATGCCTGAAGCGCATTTTCGGCGTCTTTGGCTGCATTTCTGCGTTGATTTCCCTTGACTTTTACGCACTGCC
>CADASI010000103.1 GCA_902790525.1 uncultured Eubacteriales bacterium | reverse complement strand
GTCATGACGAACCTCGACGGCGACGGCAATATCGTGCCCCTGCACAATCCGCTTGCGCTCAGGGACAGTATGTCGCTTGAAAACGCGCTGGCCCTGTTCAGGGCAAATCCGATCGGCTGTGATGAAAATGTCAACACACACCTGTACCGTTTCTATCCGGAGGAAGAACAGGCCCTCGGTACCGTGGAATGGTTCGCATTGGACAACTGTATGTACAACGTCTTTGTGCCATCCTATCCAATGCTGCTGACCGACACCTGGGGAGGCTATCAGGTTCAGCTTGGCGAGACAGAGATCACGGAAACAGCGCCGGATGACGGCGACTGGTATTGTCATGACGACGAATACCACATCCATCCGGACGGGTGGGAGAAGTCGTATATCGGAACACTCAGCGCGCTGACAAACCTGCTGACCTATGGGAACCTGAGCGCATCGGATATCGCGCTTGCAGAGTATAATCTTCAAAAGCTGCAAACGGAATTCAAATCCCACTTTGAGGATCTGACCACTAAGATAAAGGCGACGGCCTCTCAGAAGGCGCGTGAAGCGGTTATGACGGCAGCAAATATGGAAATGGCCGCTCAGGTGCACGATCTTGCGCTGGCGCTGTACCGGTTTTATACCTATGGCGAAGCATCGGCGCTGATTGATCATTCCACAGCGACGCGCGTTCAATGCCCGGAGCCGACGACCGAACACATGACTGGAAAACGGGTGAATGAATCGTGAAAACACTGTATGAGGTCCTGCGCGCCGACATCCTCCGCGCCACGCCCGTCTCCGGCGGGGATATCAACGACGCATACAGGCTCACCCTGTCCGATGGCAGAAGCGTCTTCATGAAGGCGAACCGATCCGCCTCCCCCGCCTTCTTTCAGGCGGAAGCAGACGGGCTGGAGGCGATACGCGACGTGGGAGCCATCCGCGTACCTGGCGTGATTGCCTGTGGTCATGACGACAGCGTCGGTTCATATCTGTTGTTGGAATGGATCGAGAGCAAAGGCCGGGAACGCAATTTCTGGGAGGCGTTCGGGCACAATCTGGCGGCGATGCACAGAGCCAACAGCTCAGGCGGTTTTGGCTGGAAGGCGGACAACTTCATCGGCGCGCGTCCCCAGATAAACACGCCGCATGACAACTGGGTCGCGTTTTACCGCGATTGTCGCCTTGCGCCGCAATTCAGGGACGCGCGGCACTGCTTTGACGCCGATATGAAAAGACGCTTCGCTCGCCTGCTCGATCGCCTTGACGAGTACCTGCCAGAGCCGCTCCATCCATCGCTCCTCCATGGCGATTTGTGGGCAGGCAATTTCATTACTGGTTCTGATGGTCATGCCTGGCTGATCGACCCGGCTGTGTACGTCGGTCACGCCGAAGCGGATATCGCAATGACGGAACTGTTCGGCGGGTTTCATACTGACTTCTACGCCGCATATAGCGAGGTCAATCCACTTCAACCCGGCTATGCCGACCGCAGCGACCTGTACAACCTGTACCATCTGCTGAACCACCTGAACCTGTTCGGCGCCGGCTACCTTGGGTCGGTGCAGAGAATCGTGAGGAGATACGCGGGGTAAAGGTCATATGCCAGACAAATTCGGCATTGATACTGATCTGAATCTGAAGGGCGACATTTTCACGAGTGGTTTTTTCGTCAGGCCAAAGCGAGAGGTGTTCCTATGACGGTTGCATTGAAGAATTTGATTTTCACGATTTTCATCTGAGCTTCCTGCGATTCTTTCTCATCACCAGCACCGCTGTCATCAGTTCCAGCACGGCAATCACACCGATGCCGCCCCACATCAGTGGGTTGTTCATGTCGCCGGTCTTGGGGGTATCCGGCATGAGCGTGCCGGGTTGCTCCGGGTACTCCTCCGCGTCCTTCATTACGACGGTCTGAATCTCAGCTGTATCCTCGATCTCAAACATCACATTCCCAGAGAGACAATAGCTGCTCAGCGCGAGTTATTAGTTGTATTTAAGTATTTAAGTCGGTTCAGCCGGACCGATGACAGAAAATGGAGGAATGAGCAATGAGTAAGAGTATCAGCGCGAAAATCATGTCCAATCTGCTTCTGTTTTGGCCCAAGCTGAGCGAACAGGAGGCCGGGCAGAAATTGGCGGAGACGCTCGAGGCGGGCGAGAAACCGACGCCCCCTCCGAAGAACCTTGTGACGAGGTACGAAGACAGTGAGAACGGCCGGGTTTTTTATATCAATGAGAAGAGCGAGTCCCCATATGTCGTCTTTTACATCCACGGAGGCGCGTACTACTATGATTTTGTCGCTCCTCACTGGCGGTTTATTGAAAACCTCGTAAATGCGACGAACGCATTGGTGATTGCGCCCGCCTACCGCCTGCTGCCGTTTGCGACCTACAGGGAGGCGTATGACCTCATCGTTCCGGTCTATCAGCATTACTGTGAACAGTACCCGGAAAAGAAGATCATGATGATGGGCGACTCCGCGGGAGGCGGGCTCTCCCTCGCCCTGACGGAATACTGTAAATCGAAGGCGATTCGGCTGCCGGATGAGCCGATCCTCTTTTCGCCCTGGGTCGATGTTTCCATGGAGAATGAAGCGATCCCGGAATACCAGCCCAGGGATCCATTCCTCTTTGCGGACTCTCTGAGACCCCCGGGAAAGCGCTGGGCGGACGATCTGGACGTCCATGACCCGCGGATCAGCCCAATATACGGCGATTTGACGGGCATCCGAAATGTGACCGTGTTTGTTGAAACCGATGAGATCATCTATCCCGACGCGACAAAGATGTTCGGCATGCTGGACAGGGATGTGTCCAATGAACTCGTCGTAGGGGAAGGGATGAACCACGTCTATCCGCTATTCCCGATAAAGGAAGCCGTAAACGCCGACTATAAAGTGTTCCATACCATCTTGAGGTAAGTCGCCGCAGGGACGCCATTCATGGCGTCCCTGCGTGCGGTTATATACCGATATGCTATGCGCCCGTCATTCGGTCCTGGCCCGGGCGATCACCTTGCCGCCGTGACGGATCATATAGATCGCCATGATCAGCTCCACCAGGCAGACGGCGGTCCCGACCGCGCCCGTAAACAGGTATTGGGACAGCATGTTGCCGCTGCCGAAGCGGGAGATCATCGCCGTTTCCAGGGACAGCGTGGACACCAGCGCGGCGGTGAGGGAGATGGCCTTGGCGGCGGACATCAGCGGGTCTTCCCTGCGGTGGTAGCGCGCCAGCTTCACCGTCGCGTTGACGACGGCCCAGACGGTATAGGCCGCCATCAGGTAGATCAGCGCGCCGGGGTAATTGAATTGCCCTCTCTGCGTGACGAGCTGCACGACGATGACGACCAGCACCTGGTTCATCAAGAGCAGCAGCGCGCCGCACAGCCGGTAGCGCCGCCACTCCGGGATGCTCTCGCCCGGCTCCGTCTCCCCCGACGGCCTGTTTCCCACGAGGCGCACGATGACCAGCCGCAGCAGCGCCAGCATGAGGTAGTATACGCCCATGAGTATGAGCCATGACGAATGGATCGCCGCGCCGACGATCAGCTTTGCCAGCGCGTAGATGAGATTCCACGCGATGGACAGGCAAAGCCCCAGCCACGCCCGGAAGGAGGCGTCCCCGATGATCAGATAGCCGAGGCTCGAATGGATCAGCGGGCTTTGGTTCAGCCAGTCCTTGATGGCCGGAACAGAGCGCACGACCGCCGTGACCAGAAGAACGAGCCCACAGACGGAGAGTAGGTAGGCGATGTGCCCGACGATGGGCGGCACGGGATGCGACAGCACCCAAACCAGCAGCGCAAAGCACAGCGCGGCGATGAGCGCCGCCTGCCAGAGGGGACGGTCGAATACCTGCCGTAAGGCGCGTTTGACGCGGTCCATCACATATTCCATCCTTTGCGCGTTGTCGACGATTCCATGCTTTATTATGCGCGCCCCGACGGCTGTTTTCAGGAACGTGATCTATTGTGGCTGCTCACTGAACCGTTTTATTCGTATTTCTTGCTGACCACCGCGTCCACGACGCCGCCCTTGATGCCGATCTTCACGCTGTCCGCGACCTTGCGCAGGACCTTGCGCTCATATCCGTCCCATCCCTGGTTTTGGACCGGGCTCTGGGGCAGATCCCGGAGGACCTCAAGGGGCAGCTCCTCATAGCCGTGATCCACCTCGGAGGCTCTCGCCTGCTCGAAGCGGTCCCTCAGCCTGCCAAACACGGTATTGGCGATTTCGTTTTTCCCGGATGTCGTGGTCGAGATCAGATGATAGCGCTGCTCCTTGTTCAGAACGGTCCTGGTGTTCAGGTGCAGGTCATACGCGCCGTTTTCACACTCGATCCAGAAGGAGGCCTGCATATCGCCGGTGGCGCCGCGCGCCATGGACAGCATCTCCTCCGTCAACAGCTGCATGTTTTCGAAGGCTTCCCGGCTCATATCCACCTACGCGGCAACCTTCTTCGCTTCATTCACCACGTCCTCATATCCATTGCCCCGGTTGTCGATCATGATGACATTGGACTTCATCTTCAATACCCCTCCTTGCTCGCATTGTACTTTAGACACAGCATGGTCAGGTCGTCAAACTGTTCCGCGTCCCCCACAAAGGCGTCCACCGCCCCGCGGACATGCTTCAGCAGCGGTTCCGGCGCGTCGTCCGGCGCGGCGTTCAGCGCCTCGAGCATACGATCGGTGCCGAACTGTCGATTGTCCCCGTCCGTGGCCTCCGGCAGGCCGTCGGTGTACACGAACAGCGTATCGCCCGGTTCGATTTGAAGCGCATACTCCCTGTAGCGCACCGACTCCATGCCGCCCACGACGAAGGAATGCTTGTCCGTATAGAGCTCGAACGCGCCGCCCGCGCGCTTGATCGCCGGGTATTCGTGGCCCGCGTTGGCGGCGACCATATTGCCCGTCGATATTTCGAGTATGCCGATCCAGACCGTGACGAACATCTCGATCTGGTTGTCGGCGCAGAGTATGTCGTTGGCGATCGTCAGTATCTCCGACGGGCGCTTCCCCAGCTTGCCGCAGTTTTGGATGATGGTCTTGGACATCGTCATGAACAGCGCCGCCGGCACGCCCTTTCCGCTGACATCCGCGATCACCAGGCACAGGTGGTCGTCGTCGACCAGGAAGAAGTCGTAGAAATCCCCGCCGACCTCCCGCGCCGGGTCCATGACGGCGTAGAGCTCAAATTCCTTCCGGTCCGGGAAGGGCGGAAAGAGATGGGGCAGCGTGGCGGTCTGTATGTCCTCCGCCAGCGAGAGCTCCGCCGCGATGCGCTCCCGTTCGGCCGTGATCCGGGTGATGTCCCTGACGTAATGATCCACCTGGTCTTCCATGCTGTCGATGGCGTCCGCCAACAGGCCGATCTCGTCCTGATTGCGCACCGTCTCCCCGAGCCGCCTGACCGGCGGCTTGTTCTCCTCGGCAAAGCGCGTCGCCTCATCAGTGATGTGCTTGATGGGACGCAGTATCACACGCCCCATGAACGCGCCCTGGCCCAGCATCATGACGATGATGACGCCCAGCAGCCCGATAAACACATTCCGCACAAACGCGCCGCGCGGCAGCACGATGGCGTCCAGCGACCTGCGGACGCTGAGTATGGCCCTGACCGCGCCGTCCGATCCCGTCAGGGGGATCATGGCGTCCAGGTAGTGGCGCGGCGGCTGTGTACTGTTGTCATAGACCGTCACGGCCGCGCGGTCCGCTTCATGTTCGCATAGCTGCCTGTATTTCTCCCGGTATGCCTCGTCCGGCCCCAGGCCGTCGTCCTGATCGGATGTCGAAAACAGGACCGTGACTTTTCCGAAATCCACCGGGTCCGGTCGAATCACCTCGATGGCCTCCGCGCCCGAGGTGTGACGGAGTTGACTCAGACGGTCGCATAGCCTTCGATACCCCTCCGAATCGCTCCCGGCATCAAAGATTGCCTCCAGCTCATCGGCGTTGATGTCCAGAGAAGCCGTTTCGGCAATGCGAAAGGCCCCGGCCCGACATTATTGGATGATCGCGTCGGTAAAGCCGACGTAGCCGACATTGATCACGATCAGCGAAAACAATACGAGCCAGAATACGATCGCGGAAACGCTTTTGAATGTTATTCCAAATCTGGCCTTTCTCATGGAGACACCTCATAAAGCGGGGAGGATGCCCCACGCCGGGAACGGGGAGGACGGCTACTTCCTGTGCGACATGCGCTTGATCGTATAGATGCCCAGCGCGATGGAGAACACGATGCCCACCGCGGCGATCAGCGGCTGGCCGCCGGGCGTCTTGGGCTCGATGTCCGCCGTGGTCAGTATGCACGAGCCGAAGAATAGCACGCACGCGAACAGCGCCAGCACGAAGTCCTTGACCGTCTTGCTCAGGCTGTTGAGCATGTCCTCGTAGCCCGTCAGCGCGAAGTTCAGCTTCAGCCGTCCCTTGACGGCGTTGTTCAGCGCGTCGTAGGCCAGCCCGGGCATCTTGGAGACCTTCTTGCCCAGCTCCAGCACATCCTTGCCCGCCGACACCAGCTCCTGCTCCACGTCGAAGCTCTTCTTCATCCGCTCCATGATCTTGTCGGTGATCAGCTCGAACAGGTTCAGCGTCGGGCACAGCTGCTCGATGACGCCCTCGATCGTGGCGATGGAGCGCACCAGCATCGTGTACTTGCCGGGCAGCGAAATGTGGTGCTTGCCCGCCAGGTCGGTGATCTCCTCCAGCAGCACGGACAGGTCCAGCTCGTCGAGGTTCGTGACGTTCATGTACTTGTCGAACATCATGTCCGCGTCTTCCATCAGCTTGTTGCGGTCGGTCTTGGGCGAAGTCGCGCCCATCGACATGATGGCGTTCACCAGCGCGTCCATGTCCCGCTCGATCAGCGACATGATCAGCGATTGCAGTATGTTGACATCCTGATCGGTGATGCGCCCGATCATGCCGAAGTCGATCCACGTCGGCACGCCGTGCGCCACCATGATGTTGCCCTGGTGGGGATCGGCGTGGAAGGTGCCCACGTCCAGTACCTGATGCACGTAGTTGTCCAGTATCGCCGCGCCGATGGCCTCCGGATCGTAGCCCTCCTCGACCAGCTTGTCCCGCTTGGAGATGGAATAGCCGTCCACGAACGTCATCGTGAAGATGCGCTCGGTGGTCAGTTCGTCGATCACCGTGGGGCAGGTGACCTTCGTCTCGTCGTCGATGCACTGCTCCTTGAAGAAGCGGGTGTTCTCCGCCTCCACGCGGAAGTCCAGCTCCTCCTCGGTCACCTTCTCCAGCTCCACGATCACAGACATCAGGTCGATCATCTGCGCCTCGTCCTCGTTGGCCTCGTTGACCACGTTCACGATCGTCGCCAGCTTCTTGAGCAGCACGAAGTCCTTGCGCATCATGTCCGCGATCAGCGGGCGCTGCACCTTCGTCACCACGCGCGTGCCGTCCAGCAATACGCCGTAGTGGGCCTGGCCGATGGAGGCGGAGCCCAGAGGCTTATCCTTAAACTCCAGGTAGATCTCTTCGATCTTCTTGCCCGTCTCCTGCTCGATCACGGCGCGGGCGATGTCGGGCTCCAGCATCTTGACGTTCTGGCGGAGCTTCTCCAGCTCCTTGCAGTAGCTCTCCGGCAGCATGTCCACGCGGCTGGACATGATCTGACCGATCTTCACGTACGTCGGCCCCAGATCCTCCAGCGTCGTGCGCAGCTCCACGGGAGTAAAGCCGTTGGCATAGAAGTTGTGCGCGGTGAACACGCCCAGGATCTGCGCGGCGCGGGTCTTCTCCCGCTTGTTCATTGCCTTGATCTCGTCGGAGAGCATCTGCTTGAGCTTGTCGCTCATCTCGACGGTGGAGTGCACCAGCGCCTGCTTGCGGCGCTCCAGCTCCTGATGGCGCTCTTCCTTGGTCATGCGGGTATAGTACTCCCGCTTCTGCTTCTTCTCCTCCCGCGCGGCTTCGCGGGCCTTTTTCTTTTCATTCGACAACGCCTTCTTCGCCTCGGCATAGTCCTTGGCGGCCTTGGAATACTGTTTTTTCCCGGCTTCGATCTCCTCTTTGGCGTCCTTGGCCTCCTGCCTGGCCTTATCAAGCATGGCCTTGCGCTTCTCGGAATCGCTCATCGTCGGTTCACTGGCCGCTTCCTTTTCCGGCTGCGCCGCTTCTTCGGGCTGATCGACGGGTTCAGGCTGCGCCTTTACGGGGTCCTTAACGCTTTCCAAAGCCTCGGATTCAGGCGTCTTCAACATATCCCTGTCCTTGTTGTCTTCCATTGATCAGCCCTCCTTATTCAGCCCTGATCGGCCAGATATAGATCAATCGCACAATGCTCACCACCGAGGAGAACAGCAGCATCCCCCCGATGACGTCAAACAGCTTCAACGGATCATCCCACCACGGATTGACCAGCACGATCAGGCCGAACAGCATCATCAGCGCGCTCATAACGATCAGTATCCACCAGCTCTTGCGCTGGGAGCGCCTGACGTACAGAAGCGCGTTGAATATCCCGGTAATGCCGTCCACCAGCAGTATCAGTCCGAACACGATGCCGATGCCCCGCACGATATTTTCATCCAGCAGCACCGCGATGCCGCCCAGTGCCACCACCAGCGCGCAGGTCAGGTAGATGTAGTTCATCAGTACGTGCTTGCTCGAGATAAAGTCCAGTATCATCACGCCGGCGAAGATCACCAGCCCGTACCCCATCAGCTCCACCAGCGAGTTGACGTACTGCGCGGGACAAATGATCATCAGCACGCCGACCGCGATCCAGATGATGGACGTCATGATCGACGACCGTTTGAATTTGCCCAGTTCCTGAAAGAGCATTCTCATTCCTCCCTATCATACACTGTACAGACTTTCCCTCGGGCAGACCGCCCGGGGGAAAGCCTGTCTACGCCCGCCGCAGGCTGACGTACAGTTATTACTCCTCCGCCTCGCCGCCGAAGCGCTCCTCGTACTCCTGCAGCGCGTCGGCCACTTCGAGAATGGACAGCTGGGCGTCGGCCACCAGCATGGCCGCGGTGTCGTAGCAGTCCATGATGTAGAGTATCTCGTCGTCCATGAAGTTCTCCAGGCGCCGCTTGTCGCGGGCATCCTTGCGATCCTCATGCTTGGCCTTCACGGTCATCCTGGCCTTGAGCAGGGCGCTGCGGATCTTGCCCTCGCGCTCCTCCTCGGCGATGCGGGCGTTCTCCTGCATCGCGGCGACGTTGCCCTTGGCGGTGCTGATCTTGTCCGCGATGACCTCCTTGCGATACTCACGATACGCCTTCGCGTCCTCGGACGCCTCCGCCGCCTTCTGGCTCAGATCCGCCAGCTTGACGCTGAGGTTTTTAAGTCTCTCGTCTCTCGTCTTAGCCATGGTTCATACTTCCTTTCAGATTGTTTTATTTCATGCAGAGTTGTAAGCAGGCTGGTGAAATCCGTTTAAAAACAGGTTGAGCGCAAATCCGTACCGCGTCAGGGCTCGGCGATCAGTATCGCCGTCGTGCGCGGCCCCAGTGTGATGCCGGAGGGGTCGTCATGGGGCGCATTTTCGGCGTCTTTGACTGCATTTCTGCGTTGCTTTCCCTTGACTTAGTCCCACTAAGCCTGCGGGAAATCGCCTTGAAATGCAGTCAAATCCACTTGAAACTGCATCTCCCGGCATTTAGAAACACACTCTAGTCCTCCCGAATGATCTGGCCCCTGTGCGGGAAGGGATTGTCGGGGTCCGGAGCGACGCCCCACACGGACCGGCCGGAGACGGACCGGGCGTAGGGGTCCAGCAGCACGCGGCGCTTATCGTAGAGCAGGCCCCTCCCGGGATCGTACGGACCGTCAAAGCGATACCCGTATTCGACGCTTTCAAGGTTCAGTCCGAAGACCATCATGGCGTAGACATCGCCGACCCGGAACGAATCGGGGAAGGGGATCTCGATGAAGGGCTCCGCCTGCCCGTGATGATACAGCACGAGGGTGCAGGCGGTCGCCTCCCTCGAAAAGACGCTGAAATTGATCCCGTTGCCCAGTCATGTGGCGCCAAAGGGGAATGTGTGGCCGATGCAGTATGTAAGCTCCCCGATGCGATGGGTGGGATACTCGTCAATTCTCAAAAATCCGGGCATCATGGCGTGTGTCTCCGTTCGCGAAATGCGCGCTGCCCGTCCGGGTCATCCGTTCTCCCTGGACTTGCCGTAGGGATGCCTGACAAAGGCGCGGTTTTCAAGGCGGCCCTTCTGCCGGTCGATCTCCGCCTTCAGGCGCTTCATCTCTTCGCTGGCGGACTTTTCATCGTAGAGCAGCGAAATCAGCTGATCCTGTGTTCCGATCAGCTCGGTGCGGATCATGTGCACCGGCTCAAGGCTGGCCGCGACCTTCTCCTTTTGCGCCAGGAGGCGCTTTTCCGCCTCCTGGCGCATGCGCTCCGCCTCCGCCTTCACGGCGGCCAGACGGGCCTGCACGCGCTCGGTCTTATAGATCACCTCGGGGTAGGCGTCGGAGAAGCGCTTATAGAAATAGGACTTGTTCGTCAAAAGCTGGCGGACTTCCTTGCTGATCTCCTCGGTATTGTCCGCCTCGCTGCTGTCGATGCCGTCCTTCACCAGCTTGAGCACGAAATACGAGATCACGAAATCCGCGGCGAGGACCGCCAGAAGCACCGTCGCGGTGGCCTTCCTGACGTTTATCGGGACGGGCGCGAGCAATTTGAGCAGGAACGGATTGAGTATGTGGATGATCCCGATGCCCGCCAGGCCGAACAGGAGCAGGTTGCCGATCCAGACCCTGCCGTGCAGGTTCATCGGCTTCTGGCTGTAATCCCACCAGCGGGCATGAAACCGTTTCTCCATGACATAGCTGGTCAGATATTCGACCGTCCCGCAGAGGAGAAACGAGAGAACAAATGTCGTTCCAATTGAGGTTTCATACGCTGAGAGAGCGCCGGCTGACACCGTGATGAGGACGACGCCGGTTCCGTAAATCGGGCAGACCGGTCCGAACAGGAATCCCCGGTTCTGCCAGTGGTGTTTTCTCACCGTGCAGAAAATGCTCTCATACACCCATCCCAGAAAACTGAAAACAACAAACTCATTGATATAGTACGTCAGCATACTTTCCTCCGCGCACCGGCGGCGCTTTTGCTCAGATTCTCCTGATTTCCGGCAGGCATGTGTCCGATGTCACCCGGACCTGCTCCATGACCGGCATGCACAGGGGCCGGTTCCATGTCTCTTTCCCGGATGTCGGGACAGAGGCCATATCGTCAAGGACATCAAACCCTTCCGTCATATAACCAAAGGCCGCATAGCGTCCGTCCAGCTGATGCGCATCCTCATGACAGATGAAAACCGAGTCCGGATCATCATCCCGCGCCATCGAAATGGCACCGCGGCGGTGATCCATGCCGGTATCGAATCCGTTTTCCGCAAACTCACCGATGATATGGAACGAACTGTCTGTCATGATGTCATTGTCCGGGGACCCGCCCTGCAGGACATAGCCTTTCACAATGCGGCAGAAGCAAAGGCCGTCATAAAAACCGCTGTTGGCCAGATCAGCAAAGGAAGCCGTCGTCAACGGTGCTTTCTCCGGGCAGAGGGAAAAGACCATGCTGCGGCCGTCCTTCATCGTGATGGTACAGATCGTCATACACAGCTCCTGAAATCATTTGTGGTTTGTGATTCGTGCTCCGTTGTTCTCAGTCTTCTTTCCACTGATGTGCACGAATCCGTTCGTATTCTTCTTCTGAAATCGTCAGGATGGTTCCATGCTTAAACCCATACGGGAAGGAGAAGCTGGCGTCGGAACGGACAAAGCGTCCGTCTGCAAGACTCTTTGCCACAAAAGGAACATACCCCTGTCCTGCACCGCGCACACCATAATAATCCAGGAAAAGGCACCATCTGCCGTCCTCAAGGCGCACAGCGGTCGGCGCTTCGTATTTTCCTGCTGTGACAGCACCCTGCAGGCTCTCGCTGAATGCTTCCACCCGCGTCCAGGGGCCGCACAGGTGCTCTGCCTTTTCCAGAATGATCGTCTCCGGATTTTTCTCACTCTTGAGGAACAGGTAATACTGACCGCCTTCCTCATAGACCGCAGAATCGATCACGCCGCTGTCCTTTTTCCTGTAAAACAGCTCCGGCTCGCTGAAATGCCGGAAGTCCGTTGTTCTCGAAGCATAGATGGCCTTCGGGCCATAGTCATTGTCTGCATGGCTGGACGACCAGTGCAGGACATATTCCTGTGTGTCCCTGTCCCAGATGATTTCCGGTGCCCAGACACAGCCAAACTGTCCGCTGCTGAAGCGGATCAGTTCCTCCTCTGTCCAGGAGACAAGATCGTCCGAAGACCAGTGCGCCAGATAGGGGCTGCCATTGCGCCCGATTTCATCCCAGGAGTGATGATACTGG
>CADASI010000102.1 GCA_902790525.1 uncultured Eubacteriales bacterium | reverse complement strand
CCTTGTCCACGGGAATGCTCTCGCCCGTCATGACGCTCTGGTCGATGGAGGTCACCCCATCCATGATCGTGCCGTCCACCGGGATCGTTTCCCCGGCGAGAACCCGGATCACGTCCCCGACCTTCACTTCCTCTGCCGGGATCTCGACCGCCGTGCCGTCCCTCATCACGCGGGCGGTCCGGGGCGTGATTTTAATGAGCTTCTCGATCCCCTCCCGCGCCTTACCGGAGGTGTAATCTTCGAGAAGGGACCCGATCTGCATGATGAGCGCGACCTCCCCCGCGGCGAAGAATTCCTTCGTGGCAACGGACGCGATGAGGGCCAGCGAGACCAGAAGATCCGCCTTGATGTCGTGCTCGAGGATCACGCCCTTCGCCGCGCCGACGAGGATCGGGATGCCGCAGAGGACAATGGCGATCCATGCGATGTCGACGGGCAGGCTCCCTCTCAGCGCGCCCGTGATGGAGAGGACCAGCGAGACGGCGGAGAAGACCGCGCAGACAAGCGTCACCTTCGGTTCGTTTTCCAGCCAGTTTTTGAACATAAATGCCTCCAGAGAATATATAATACCCCCTTCATTCATGGTAGCATTCCGCCGCCCGGATTGCAAGAATCAAATCGATCCCGCCGTTCGTTACCGGACAAAGCGGGAAAACTGTACGGAAACCGCGCAAAAAAGCCCTTCCCATCAGGTGAGAAAGGCTTTCAGGCAATGGATTTTTCCGTTTTTCAGCAGTCCACGGTGCCGAAAAAGAAGGTGCTGATCTGCTCGGGCGTGTACTCGCCATGCCCGCCGAACCACCAGCGCACACCCTCTGCGAATGCGCTCACGGCGTGGTTCAGCCGATAGTCCCGCGGGATGGCCCCGTCCTCGGGACGATCTTCCGGGAGCTGCCGGTCGAAGACTTCCCTGAGGTATTCCCGGAGGTACTTCATGAAGATCTCCCCGCACTCCCCGGCGAAAATCCCCTTGATGTGGTGCTGCTTTTCCTGCAGGTGACAGAGGATGTGGGTAATCCGGTCGCGGAAGCTGTCCGCGGAGGAGAAGTCGTGCTCCGGCTCCCGCATCACCTCGTCGGAGAAGACGTGCTCGAAAATGTCGTCGCACATAGCACGGAGCAACTCTTCTTTCGTGTCGAAATGGGCGTAAAAGGTGCTTCGCCCCACGTCCGCCGCGTCAATGATGTCCTGCACCGTGATCGCCGAATACCGCTTCGTCTCAAGGAGCGCTGAAAACGCCTGAAAGATGGCGTTTCTCGTTTTTCTCTGCCGTCTGTCCATGCCGTGTCCTCCCGGGTGTTTATCAGATACGGAACATAATGTCCATTACCATATTATTATACCGCAGATCGGATCCGTTGTCAAGCTCCGGTTCCTTTCACATATACGGGCAGGCCATCCCCCGCCTCGAAAAATCCCGGCGTGACCCCGAACGCATCGATCAGCTCCCGCAACCGGAGGACCACTTCCGCCGCTCCCGCTTTGAGGGCGCGCACCTCCGAGAGCAAGATCACATCGTCTCTCGCACGTTCTTCTGTTACAAAACCTGATCAGGGAACTGCGGTGCGGAATCCCTTTGAGTCTGATGAGAACCATTACGACGAAGATCTGACGGGGCAACGCTTACGACGATCTCCCTGCCAAAAAACAATCGGCCCCATATCGCTACACCCGAAAAGACTCGCACAGGCAGGATACCGACGTATCCCCGACCCACGCGAGTCTTTTCTCTGTACCGATACGAACTAACCTCTGTGTGCGTTCACGCACGATTGTTGTATGGATGGCCAGTCACACAATAAATGCGCGACTGCCTCACCGATCAGTTCCTGATTTTGTCGTCCGAATCGCAAGGTCCTTCCCTTTTTCTGAACAGCGAAGGCTTTATTTTGCGGTTCTTCTTTTCCTTCCTTTCGAATGTTTTTAATTCATTTCATTTATGCTGTTCCGCGCCCTTCCCGCCTCGTAAGACATGGTGGACACTGCAGTTTGATAGGAAACCTGCTCTGCTTCAACGGTCTGCCGCAAAAGATCCTGTTCGACCGCGTTATACCGCATCAGCATTGTCGCAACCTGAGCGCGGGATGCCATGCCCTTCGGGGAAAGCTTATTGTTGCCCGTACCCTGAATCACGCCCTGCATGACCATCCAGCAGACAGCCTCATACGCCCAGTCGGAGACATCGGACGCGTCATCGAAGGTCAGCGGGAACGCCCACAGACCGGTGAAGCCCAGTCCTTTGGCCTTCGCGAAGCGATAGAGGATCGTCGCAAGCTGTTCCCGCGTAAGCGGATCCGTCGGTCCGAACCTTCCGTCGCCGTAACCGGTCACGATTTCATTTGCGGCGGCCCACCGGATCGCTTCGGTGTACCACATGCCATCCTCCACGTCGGTAAAGTCCATGGCGTAGTTCACCACGGGCGCGCCCTCCATGCGGTGAAGCATGGTGACGATCATCGCGCGGTTCGTCCGACCATCCGGATCGAACAGGCCCTCTCCGACGCCGTTCATTACGCCGTTGATCAGCGCCCATTCCACGCCGTCGTGGTACCACGAGGTCTTGTCAAGATCGTCGAACGCGCCCAGCGGGCAGGTATCGCCTCTGTCGCAGGCGGCAGGGTGCCGCTCGTCGGAACGTACTGTTACGCTGGAAGAATCGTTTTCCGGCGTTTCAGGCTTGACAGGCTGGTCCGCGGCGGGAGGATTCACGGGAAGGAACGGGATGACGGGGTTGAAGGGATTATAGGGGTTGAAGGGTTCGGAAGGTCCGCTGACTTTGACTGTGTAAGCAACCGTATAGATTCTGTCAGTGCCCGCCTCCGTCAGCGTAACCGTGATCACGGCAGTTCCCGCGCCGACCGCTGTCAGTCTGCCGTTTCCATCGACCGTCACGACGGCGGGATTGCTGCTCGCATAGGTGACCGTTCCTTCATGAACCGAACTTGCGGTAATCCTTCCCGTATCGCCGACGATGAGGGACAAAGACGATGTGCCGCCGTCAGACGTACCTTCCACGGAGGTGTCGGTACCGTCCACTGTGAGGGCGGTCTCCAGATCAGGGTTCTTCTCTTCATCGGTCACGGTAATGTTGTAGGAAGCAGTATAGGTTCTGCCGGTTGCCTCCTCCGTAAACGTGACCGTAAGCATAGCAGTACCCGCGCCGGCGGCGGTCAGTCTGCCGTTTTCGTCGACCGTCACGACGGCGGGATCACTGCTCGTGTAAGTGATTGTCCCGGGGCGCGGCGAATGGGCTTCGATATTGCCTGTATCGCCGAGGTTGAGGGTCAGGGATTTCGCGCCGTCGTCAGAGGTGCTTTCCGCCGCAGTGTCCGTGCCGTCCACAGTAAGCGTCGTCTCGAGATCGGGAACCTCCCGCTCGCCAGTTACGGTGACGGCAGAGGAAACGGTCGCGCCTGTCACCGTGTGGGTGGCATGCAGGGTGGTCTCGCCGCCGTTCACACCGACGACCTTGCCGTCTTCTACCTTGGCGACGGTCAGATCGTCCACTGCATAAGTCACGGAATCATTACCGCTCCCGAACTTGTCGCCCAGACGCATGGTGAAGGCGATATCCGCGCTGTCATCAACCGCAACTGTCACTCTCCGCAATTCCATGTTCATTGGAACAGCAAGGTCAAAGTCCGCGTAGACCATATTGCTCAGGTATTGGATACGCTTGAGCGGGGTGCCGACGGCAGTCTGCTCAGTAACCTCTTTCTGCACGGTGATCAGAGAAGTAACAAAGCTGTAATCCTCCATCATTTCAGAAGTGATGCGGACAGGAACATCAAAGTCTTTGCTCTCGCCAACCGCAAGATTGATCTCTGAGCTGTAAAGAGCGTCTGTGTACCGATCTCCCAGGTCAGCCGGTCCGCGCAGCTTCACATTCAGGGTATCCCCGGCAGAGGACACGGCGTTCCCTGTGTTGGTCACAGTGAAACGAGCGCGGAAGCCATCGTCAACACTCTGGTAGGTTTCGACATCCGAGATCTCGTAGAATGCCCTGGCTTCCAGAGGATCGGAGGAGTAGGTATCGGTATCTCTGTAGTAGATTCCGTTTTCCGCGTCACGCATCTCCTGGGCGACCGCCCGGAAGGTCAGACCGGCCACATCGGGCAGGGTATAACGGAAGGTGTGGGTTCTGGTTCTGTTGGGCACAAGGGCATCCTTGCTCACGATCTCGTCGATCAGCGTATCTCCCGCATAGAGGCTCAGCTTGTAGCCCTGCGCCGTGTTCATGCCGTTATTTGAGACCTCAACGTCGATGTCCAGCACGTCCCCGCTCCTGGGAAGGATGACGGCTGTGCCATCGGTGCTGTAAAGACGGATGCTCTCAGTCTCCACGCTGCCGCAGGGTTCCAAGGTATCCGCCACCAGCGTCATATCGCTGATGATCAGCGGAGAATCGTCGGTCTCTCCGGAATAGGTGCTCTTATCGCCCTGTGTGGAGGTATCCGCGTTCGGACTGTTCAGCTCCTGACGATAGCGGTTGTGAACCACTACGAGATTTTCGCCCGACATAGCCGCAGTCAGCTCATCGTTGTGGCAGCCGTCCTCTGTGATCCGATAGGGCTTTGACCAACCGGTGCCTGCGAGTCCGGTCACAGTGTTGCTGTTTTCATCGGTAAAACTGCTCTCATAAGAAACCAGTCCAGTACCGAAGATTTCTCTGGCGGTGCTGCCGTCCTCGTCCGTCACGCCCTCCGTCCAGAGGATATAGAGGTTGCCCCGGTCATCCTCGACGGCCTGGAAATCGGCGGACTGCAGGGCTGCGTGACTATCATCGGTATAGAAGTACACGACCTGGGGGTCCGTAAATCTGCTGTGAGTCCTTCCGTCGGCGTCGGTATAGATATACTCTCTGGTATCGGGTGCGGTATGCTCCATACCTTGTTCATCTGTATAGGTGTAATAGGTTGTGCCGTCAGCCTTTTGTTTCAGAGTACCGTCGGCATTGAGACCCTTGTCAAGGAGTTCCGTCACGTCAATGTAGACTACCTGCCTGCCATTCTGATACCAGAACAGCTTGGTATGGGCTTCCGAACCGGAGCCGATGTTCACTCTGGAGCGGAAGAGCTGCGGCAGTGTGTCAGCCACGTTGTCATTGGTCAAAACGGTCTGATACTTTGTCATGTGATTCTGGAAATCATATACCTGAAGATAGAGCTCCTTGTCGGTATCGGTGTCGCTGCTGCCGTCGGGGTCAACGGTATACGCGCAGACCGACAGGCCGTCGTAACCAATGGCGGTGAAATCCGGGATGGCATAGCGTACAGGTTTGTTGTTCTCATCTAAGTAAGTCGGCCCGTCCAGGAACCGCTGACCGCCGAAAAAGCTGATCAGCATCGCATACGCCATTTCGGCTTCCTTATCCGTCAGGCCGGCGGTGTTGTGATCTCTTTCTCCGGGATAGTAGTAGTCGAACAGCCAGTGTTCGATAACCGTCTCGGTTTCCGGATCGGCTCCGTATTCGGTCGGCTTCGCTTTGGTCACCTCAACGCCCTGCGCGCTGTAGATCATATAGCTGACAACGCTGTCGTTGGTATAGGGGTTGATGTACTCGCCGATCTCATCTCCGTCCACGTAGACGCGTTCGCTCTTGATATAGTAGACGATGGCGTCGCCGCTTTCCATGTCGCATACCACCGTGGGATTCGCGTCGTAGTAGTCCCCGATCCGGTCGTTGGATATGCGGGTGACCTCGGTATCGGCAACTGTCACGCCGTTCACGGTTTTGGTCTTGATTCCCTTGCCGTCAAGCTCCACAACGGCGGCATAGACATCCATGCTGTCAAGATACTTCATAGCCTGTTCATCCGTACTGACGTCCGTGACGGTGTCGTCGGAGGTGGACACCCAGGCTACCAGAAGTCTGCCGTCCTTCATCTGGGCGACAGAAGGCTGGAAATCGGCGGTATTGTCGAGCGCCACGGGAACAGGCTCGCTCCAAAGGCCGGTATCGGCGTCATAGATGGAGAGTTTCAGCGTGGTGCGCTGCGTCACGCCCTTGCTGTAATCGCTGTCGATAAAGGCCAGCGCAAGCGTTTCACCGTCCGCGAGGGTGATGAGCTGGGGATCGCCGTGTTCATACGCATTTACCGCGAGGATCTGCTGTTTGTCCTTATTGGGTCTGAACGCGCCCTGAACCATCATCTGATCGCCCAGCCACATGGAATCCTCGCCGCTTCCCTCCCGGAGCTTCAGCGTGCCGCTTTTGGGCGAAGCCGGAGAGGCAGAGCGCAGGGACGCGGTCCGGAGCGAGTTGGGATGAACCGTTTCGGAATCGGTATTGTTGGCGTAATACTCAAAGGTGCCGTAAGGCCAGCCTCCCACCTCGAACATCAGGGGGATGGAGAACAGGAGCAGGTCGATGTAGCCTCCCAGGGACAAGGTCACGTAGAATCCCCAGTCCCCATGCGGATCACTGGGCTCCCAGTTTGCGAGCATATCCACGTTACCGGCAAAACGGAACCCCAGCGTGCCGCAGAGACCGACGCCCAGGCTGACCTGCACGGAAGCTGAACCGCGGATCGCGCCGTCCAGTTCCGTGATGCCGTCCTTTACGCCGGTGTTGCCGTGCATGGAATCATAGGTGATCTGGACGTCCTTGTTGAAATTCGCGCCGAGGAAACCCATGATCGTGCCGTTTATCTCGATGCCGAGATAACCGGGCACGAACACGACCGGCAGTATGACGTACCACGCCATGCGGAAGCCCAGGCTGACGCTGACATAGCCGCCCATGCCGGAGAAGATCATATCCCTTTCGGTGTAGCCGTCCTGTGTAACGTTGGCCGCCACAAAGTCGAAATACATACCGATCGAGAGGTCAAACTTCCAGGTAGGGCTGCCCAAACTCATGGCGCTGAAAGATTCTCCCTGCGCCTTGGCGTCCAACGCGGCTTCCTTATACATATCTACCACGTTTGAGATCGTGGAAAGGTCGTCCTTGATGGACTCGATGGGACTGCCCAGGGAGAACGCGCTTTTCCAATAGTCGCCCCCCGCGTCGGACATGGAGGACAGATGGGTCCCTTTGATGGAATCCATGATCTGAACCGGCGAGACGCCGAAGTAGATACGGTAGCCGTGGTAAATCCTCATAATGCCCAGCGTGACGAACGGGAATGAGAGATTCATTCCGGTGCTGCCGACAAAGGGCAGGTCGCCGTATTCGATGTCGATCGGCATATCCAGGTCCATCTGCAGCGGCACCTCTTTCGTGGTGGGCTGGACAAAGCTCATGCCGGTAAACACATCGGAATAGGTATATTCCTTGTAGGTCGTCACACCGTCCGGATTTGCCAAATCGCTGGTCTGAGCCAGACGGTTGGTGGTAAGGCGCAGATAGAGCTTATCGCCCGCACCGGGGATCAATCCCACGCCCGGATGAACGATCACATAGTCGCCATTCTCATCCTTCTGCGGCTTTCCGTCTCCGTCGATTGCGACATAGATCGGCTCTCCGTCCTCATCCAGAATGGGTTTGCCGTTTTCATCGGTCAACTCCATACTGTCCATCGGCTCCGTAAAATCCATGCGGCTCCGGAAGGAGTAGACGACATTGCCCTTATCATCCGTCGAGGCCTGAGGACTGTCCACCTCCTCATATATGCCCTTGTACACGTCGTTCTGATCATAGACCACGAACTGCATCGCAAGCGGGGACTCCGTAAGGGAGTCGTCAATGGTCGTTCCGTCCTCGCCCGTGGTGGTATAGTCGTAGCGTTTGGGCTTGACTGTGACGGTCATAGTTGCGGATTGACCCATCACAACAGGGATGAAGGTGTTGTTATTGATTTGATATCCGCCGGTCATCGTGCCGGTGATCGAGATATCCTGGAAGATCTCCGAAGCGGCCGGGTTGATGCCGTCCTGGAAGTTGGAAGAGATGTCGATCTTCCCGTCGGACTTGGCCTTATTCACGTAGGAATTTGCGCTGGCCTCATCCGGGAAGAAGGCGATATAGTCGATCTGGATCTGGTCGCCGGGCTTTACTTCGCTTGCCAGCATGGGTTCCAGCCTCATCCATTTCGGAGACACAGTGCTCCAGCCCGGATTTCCGTGTCCGGTATTGGCGTTCAATGTTCTGTAGTTGAAGAGGTATTCATGCCACTCCGTATCCTGTTCCAGGGTCAGATAAGCATCTGAGGCGCTGCTGGCAGTGTTGTTGTCCGAAAAGCCAAACAGGAATCTTACCTGGCTTACGCCGGTAACGTTCCGCACCCGCATCTTTACCCATTGGATCTCACTGAGCCGGTTTGCAGACACGTTATCCAGAGAAACACGGGGAGAGAAGCCGGTGGCGGTAAAGCTGTAATAATCGTTGCCTTCCCCGTCCTCTTCACCGCTAATGTCCAGGCTGCCTTTCCCATGACCGCCCATATAGGCATCCATCGCAAGGTCGCTGTTGAAATCGCACAGGATCGCGGGCTCGGCCTGGTCTGCGTCATCCAGAGTCTCCGGCAGCAGCAGTTCCTTCACCACGTCCACGCCGTTGACGGACACGATGTAGCGCAGGTACTGATCTGCCTGACCTGTGATGGATATGGGACCGGCGGTAATAAAGCCCTCGCTGTTCGCCACGCCGCCGGCAGAGCCTGCGGACAGAATCGCACCGGCAGCGGGTACGTTGGATGCGTTTCCGGAGAAATGGGAGCGCATATTGTAGTTGGCGTATTTTAAGGTGCCCTCCAGGGTCACGCTGCCTGCGGCAGGCGCTGCGGAGAGCGTAATGATATTGCGGGAAGCGCTGATTCCCGCGGTGAAATAAAGGGTGTTTCCTACGTAGGTGCGCAGGGCAACGCCGTCGTACCAGGTCGCCACCGTATCCTCGCTCAGGGGCGTGACGGTGATCGGGTAGAGCTTGCCGTTCATGGTCTTGCTGGCATCAGCATAGGTAAAGTAGGTGTACTCGCCGTCCACCGTGCCTTTCTGCGCCAGCAGGCCGGCGTGGTGCGTGAGCTTGCCGTTCTCGTCATACTCGATAGCGGTGTCAAACTTGGCCAGCTCATCGGTCTTAACGCGTACGACGATCCGGTTGTCTTCCTGCTGAAGATTCGGTTCTACGATGATCTCCTTCGTGCACAGGCGGCCGTCGCCGTCGAAACCGGCGAAGTTGACCGCATTACTGCCGGAGAAATTGATGGTGCCCTTGACCAATTTGCCTTTTTTGTCGAGCGCCGAGTAGCTGATACCGATGGGTGTGTAGTGTCCGCTGCTGGCTGCGCCCAGGTCGATCTTCGTTACGGCCAGGGTGTCGCCCAGGTGGAATTCCTGCCCGTCGGGGGCCTTGATCTTCCGGGTCTCCTTTGCCGCCAGCGCATATTCCGTTCCGCTGATGGTCATAGTGACGGGAAAATCATAGGGATTGCGGAGGGTAACGCTGGAGTCGATATAGCCGAGCTCCGCCCGAATGTTCATCAGAGCATAGTTGGCGTAGCCGTAATTCATATGGCCGTCCGTGTCCTTCTCATAGGGAACCTGATTGAGCATCGCTTTGAATTGCTCCGTATCGGTGTTGCCCATGCTGTTGATGACATCCTTGGAAAGCGTAACTTTGATGGCGCCTGCCGTTTGATCGGTGACCGAAGCGAGCGTCAGGAGCTTATTGCCGCTGCTGTCCACCCAGTTGATGTCCTT
>CADASI010000101.1 GCA_902790525.1 uncultured Eubacteriales bacterium | reverse complement strand
GACGCTGACCAACATGATGGCGGACATCGCCACCAACCACCTGCTCTACAACGGCGAAAACCTGTACGCGGAGGTCGTGGACCTCGAAGGGAATCCCCCCGAGGGCTTCTTCGATTCCGCGCGGTTTGCCGCCGAGCTCAGCGGGGAGGCGCGGCCCGAGGACATCGTCGCGCAGAGCTACGCCGATCTCTGCTTCGCCTTCGACTATTTCTTCGGGCACCCCGGCAAGGCCGCGCTGGACGACGCCATCGACGGGGTCGGCCTGGACCGGGCGCTCAATGATCTGGGCGAGGCGGGCGCATCCATCCGGGAAGGCCTGCATTCGACCGATCTCAAGGAATACATGGGCAACAACGTACTGGACGCCGCAGAACCCCTGGACGCATATTCCATGGCATTCGGAATGTACGGGGCGCTGTTCAACAGCCCGGTCATGATGCGACAGCTGGCAAACGAATACATCCCGATTCAGCGGGAATTCATCTGGGGCGACGAGCGCTACATCGAATCCGGCCACACCGCCATCATCCGCCTGGACTCCTTCATGCCGGACGAAGGCGCGTGGGAGCGCTACTACAAGGGCGAGGGCGAATTGCCCGGGGACGGCTTCGGGACCGTCGTCGCGGGACTGAGGAGGGCCTCGGCAAACCCGGAGATTCGGAATGTGATCTTCGATCTCAGCGCCAACAGCGGCGGCAGCTCGGACGTGATGATGGCGATGCTGGCCGTGACCACGGGGCAGGACCGCCTGTACGGCGTAAACAGGATAACCGGCCAGAAGCTGACGCTGACCTACGAGGCGGACGCGAACTTTGACGGCGCGTTCGACGAAAAGGACAGGGCGGTCAAATACGATTTCAACTACGGCGTGCTGACCACCCGCCACGCCTTCTCCTGCGGCAACCTGTTCCCGATCATCGTGCGGGAGGCCGGGGCGGTGATCATCGGCGAAAAGACCAGCGGCGGCTCCTGCTGCATACAGATCGCCAGCGACGCTGAGGGGCTGACGTACATGATGTCCAGCGGCCAATGGTGCCTGAGGGATTCGGAGGGCAACGACGTGGAGGGCGGCTGCACGGTTGATCTGCCGATCCCGGCGGAATCGAACGTCGCTCTGGACGGTCTCGCCGGCCTGCTGAACATCTACGGCGGGGTGCCCTCCTACAAGGCGTACTTCAACGCCGCGAAGCTGGACGAGATGATGAACGACTGGTTCGCGGAGCAAGCGGAGGTGAAGCCCGCAGCGTGAACGCCCCGCCCCCGGTTACAAAACCATGACAGCGCGAAGCCCTGCAAAACGGGGCTTCGCGCGCTTCGCCCGCACGGTTATTACATCTGCTGTCATAATTCGTCGATTTCTGGACAGGGCCGGGGAAACGGAGTATAATGGGGGGCGTTGAAAAACAGCATCGGAGGTCCGGCCATGAACGAGAGGGATACCGTCACCCAATGGGAAGCCCGCTTCGACGAAGCGGGAGGCGAAATCGCAAACATGGATGAATTTGACTTCTATACCCTGCTGATGGAGAGCAGGATCATCCAGGCGTCCTGACGCACGGATGTCCGGCGAAAGCGCGGGGGCTGCCTTGCACGGCTTTTCAGCCGTATAATACTTGGCGCGACTGCTATGCGCCAGCAAGCCTGCGGACCTCCGCCTTGCCATGACAAAAAATCCCCTCGCAGTCTGTCTAACTTTTAGACTGAAATTAGTATAAGACAGCCCCCTTGTTTTGCGCTCTCTCCCGAGGGAGCTGTCAGCGAAGTTGACTGGGGGAGTGAAGGGAGCTGGCGCGCAGCGCCTGAGGGAGGCATACCACGATCCCACAACAAAACGTGAAGAACCCATAAAAAGGCGTCATCCTGCATGCGTGGATGACGCCTTTAATCGCTTCTGCCCGTCACAGCCTTCCCGGGTGCTCCAACGGGGTCAAATACCCTTTAGTTACGATTACTTCTTTTTGACCGTGACATTACCTTCTGAGTCAATGACAACATTGTACTTGCCGCCCTTTGTAACGGCAGAGAAAGACCTAGGTACCTCCTTACCGTCTATCTGCGTAACCAGCTTACCGTTTTCAGTGTTTTGCCAACCCGACTGGCCCTGCCGGGCCTCAACGCTCATGCTGTGGGAACCTCCATCCGTCAGATAGGAGGTAACAACCTGGGCATAGGCGGAACGGACGTTGGCGGTATCGGTGGCCTCCTTGGACCTCTCCAGCTGGGACGAGAAGACCGGGATCGCGACGGCGACGAGCACGGCGATGATCGCGACGACGATCAGCAGCTCAGCCAGGGTAAAGCCCTTATTATTCTTCTTCATGGGTATCGTCTCCTTCCATATTATCGTCGCGGCGAAGTCTTCCTCCGCGCGCGTTGACCTGAACAGCCTACCGGGATAGTCGGTCCAGGAAAGTATCTATTTCAAGACCGCCGGGACGGTCTTTGAAACCACGATCGAGGCGTCCGGAGCGGCCATTCCGCTTCATCTGTATGAATCCGGCGGCGTCGGCATGCCCTCCGGCGGGGCGACATCTTTTCGCCCAAACCTTTTATTCTCCGTTACATGCTCATTATATAATATAACCGTTGGGCTTGTCAAGCATATTTTACCAACCGCCGATTATTTCACAAATATTAATAAACTATTTCGGTTTTGCGCCAGCATCCCGGCGAGGGACTCCGCTTCATCGGCTTGGATTACCTTCATCGGCGCGCTCCGCGTCCTCCTTTTTCATCTCGCCGTAGAAGTTGACGATGATGGACGTGATCAGGGCGACCACGACGATGCCGTACAGGCCGAGGATCACGCTCAGCAGCCGGCCGATATCCGTGGTGGGCGTGAGGTCGCCGAAGCCGATCGTCGTGACCACGGCGAAGCAGTACCACAGGGCGTCCCAGAAGGAGGTAAACGCCTCGTCGGCAAACTCCAGCACGTAGGAGAAGGATACGATCAGCAGCATGAGGCCGAATATGATCTCCGCGGCGTAGGTTTTGCGAATGATCTCCTTGAGCACGTCCAGCTTGACCCGGGCGAAGGTGACCACCATGATGGACGCCAGCGCCGACAGCGAAGCGAGCATCACCACCATGACGATCGAGATTGGCATGAAGGCGGTCACCGCCATAACCAGTATCAGCAGTATCATGACGGCATTCAATAGGATGTTCCATGCCCTTCGCCTGCGAATGATGGAAAGCACGCGATCCGCCAGCAGGCTGGCCCAGAACGCCAGGGCGACCACGGCCGTTGCGTCCATCGTCGGGCCGGCGACGGCCACCAGCGCGGCGCACGCCAGGAAGGCGACGCCGTAGATCAGGTGGGCGACGAACGCCGAGCGCGATTGCGCGCGCAGCCGGAAAGCGCGAAACAGTTGCGCCGCGCCCATCGCCGCGTACATCGCGCAGATGGCGAAGGTCGCGCTTTGACCCCCCGCGGCGGCGACCCACTTCTTCAGGCAGTTGAAGCTCAGCGGGATGGTGAGTATGGAAAACAGCATGTCCCCGACGAGGGGGATCACCCCGCGGTATTTGCGAATCAGTCCGGCCATGGGAAAAACCTCCTGATCGTGTGGATGACGTGTCGTCACTGAATCATGGTTGCGCTGAGCGCGACTATTTCCCTGAGATCCTCCAGGCGCATCTTCTCGATCGGCAGCAGGTACAGCAGCCGGTGAACGCCCTCCAGGCAGACCACCAGGATCAGGGCGATGCCCGCCACCGGCACCAGCATGCCCATCCACGGATACTTCGGCTTGCGCGTGTAGGAGAACAGCAGCACCAGCGGCGCCAGGAACAACAGGTAGACGGAGCCGCCGAAGCCCACCGCCTGCGCGATGGCCATGCCCCGGTTCATCGCGAGGTCCATGTCCTCCTCCTGCATGGCGTCCTCGAACGCGGCCTTGAGCGTCTCCGCGTCGATATCGTCCAGATTGATCGGCCTGGGCGTGGCGCCGGTCGCGGCGGCTTCACCCTCAGAGCTGGGCGGGGCGTCGGTCGGGATGACTTCGGCCAGATCCGCCGGAAGATGGGCCATAAACGCCTCGTTGTCGAAGCTGTCCCCCTGCATGGCGGCGCCCAGCGCGGCCTCCAGCGCCGAGGGCTCCGGGGTCGGCGTCGCGGACAGCTTTGCCTCGACGTTCGTCGCCGCGGTCTGCACCATCTCGCCCATCGAGAAGCCGATCACCACCGCTAAGTCGACGAGGCTCACGACCACGAGCATGATGGCCAGGAACACCGAGAAGTTCCACGAATTGCGCCGGGTTTTGAGGAAGGCCCGGTATTCCTCGTGAGTCCTTCCGTGGCGGCGGAAGCGCAGCTCCCGGGTCTTGACGAACAGCGCCAGCACCACAAACAGCACAAACGTCATGACCGGCTTCACGGTCAGAAGGGGATAGGCCCAGATCGGGATCTCGATCAGTCCCCGGGCCGAGCGCCCCTTGAGCACCATGCAGCCGACCTCGTAGGCGATGGGTATAAGCGCCATCAGGCGGAAGAGTATGCGCGCCCTTCCCGTGAACACGCGACGGGGGGTGTAGTTCAAAAAGAACATCGACAGCGCGCACAAAAACAGGTCCACGAAGATGTTGAACGCCACGAAGCCGCCGGGCGCGATCCGGGAGATCACCGTCTGAACCGTGGGCAGGATCCCGCCGGGGTCGTCGAGGAAGGCCGCGATGCCGCCCACGATGTAGCGGTAGAACGCGATGTAGAACAGCGCGCATATGCCCGCCATCGCCGCGGCATTCTTGGCGATCTGCTTTATGTAGCCGTCCTCGGTGTTCAGAAGCTGCGCGAAGACAGAGATGAGCAAAAACGGCAGCGACAGCTTGGCGGTGTTCTGCAATACCTCGAGCATATTCATCGCGTTCGCCGCCGCGTCGGGATTGACGCGGCCTGCGAGCCGTATGAACAGCGCCACCTGGGAGAGCACGATGCACAGCCAGCCGAGGATCTGAAAGTGGAAATAAGAGAGGGGACCCCTGTATCGAATGTCGTTTTCGGCCGTGACCTCGTGGAGCTTCACGCGCTTTTTCTTTGCCTTGTCTGTATTGTTCCGCATAGGCCGCGCCTCCCGTCATATCGTTTCTTCGTTCCGGCATTTCCGGCTATTCGGCCTTGATAAGCCCTTTCATGAAAGCAACGCTCACCGCGGAATAAATCAGGTAAGTGATCAGCGTCCCGAAGCACACGTCCGAGAGGAAGTGGTTGGTCATGTGGATGCGGTTGTAGCCGTAGATCAATACAAACACGCAGGCCACGATGAAGCAGCGCAGGTTCCGCGCCTCGCTCCGCTTCTTCGTCGCGTCCGCGAGCATCGGCAGCGAAAACATCATGCTGGCGATGGTCATGTTGCCGCTGGGCCAGGACTTGAAGCTGTCGTCGCTCCCGGCGAGGTTCGGGACCATCTGCCACCAGTTGCGGAACTGGCTCTTCGGGTCGTCCAGCGTGATCAGGTACTTGTAGCGCGGGCGGGAGGCGACCTGCTTGAGCCACAGGTTCACGTTGTCCGCCGCGATGCCCGCGACGAGGATCGCCGCGCCGACGGCGATGAGCTTGTCGGGGTTGCTGTCGTCCAGCACCCGCACCGTCACAAGCGGCACCCAGGCGTACAATACCACCCAGAACAGCCAGCTTATGACCGACAATAGCGGCGAGGATTCCCCGGCCACATAGCCGAACAGCGCGCGCACGGCCTTGCCGTTGTAGCTGTTTGAGTAGTACACCGCCATGAAGAAGCCCAGGATCAGCAGCGTCCACGCCAGCATGTGAAAACGTTCCCCCTTCTTGCGCAGGCCGACGAACAGGCAGGCGCCCGCGGCGGGATACAGGCAGTAGGAGAAGTATGACCCATAGGTGGCGAAGAACGCGCCGAGGCCGGTCTTGTTGGCAAGGGCCACGTTGATCGAAAAATCGCAGAACGACCCGATGACGATGCCCAGCAGGCAGGCGGCGACGACCGCCCAAAAACAGGCCATTGGGACGGCCATGACGGTTTTCCTGTTCATGTCTTTATCCTCCGTTGGATATTACTCTTTCGCGGGCATGTATTGATCGTCCAGCGCGGGAATGTGGACGGGGGAAGCGCCCTCCGCGGGGCACTGTCCGAAGCAGGCCAGCAGGCCCGCGGGCAGGTTGGCGGACCATACAGCGTCCTCCGCGGGCAGCGCACGCATCGCGCTGCCCCACCAGGCCAGCAGCACCGCGTCCGCGTCCGGGAAGCGGGTCGCGTCGTAGGGGAGCTGGCAGCTTACGACGATCACCGTCCCGCCCGCATCGTGCACGGCGGGGATGATTTTGTCGAAGGTTGCGGAGGAGAAGCCGTCGTCCGTGGCCGGGTCGAGGCAGGCCAGGTTGTACACCCGGTGGACGAGGATCACGTGGTCCGCGTCCACCGCGGCCTGTATGCACTCCTCCTCGTTGTCCCGCGTGCTCTTCATGACGATGATCTCCGCGCCCTCCGGCAGCGCCCGCCTCTCCTCCAGCATCTGCCGGGCCAGCTCGCCCGTGCCCGCGCGGCTGGCGCAGGAATCCGCGAACAGTATGAGCGTCCTTTCCCCGGCCTTCACGTCCAGCGGGAAGGCGTTGTTTTCATTCTTGTAGACCGTCAGCGCCTTTTCCGCCATCCGCCACTCCGCTTCCCGGTGGGCGGCGGCGCCGACGCCCGCCTGCGCCGCGGCGATCTTGTCCTCCGTCACGGTAAAGTCCGTCAGGTCCAGTATGCCGTATTTCTGCTTCAGCTTTAAAATCCGCAGGACGGATTCGTCGATCCGCTTTTCATCTATTTCTCCGCTTTCCGCCAGCTTGACCGCGGTGTCCACATAGGTTTGGGTCAGCCGGAACAGGTTGGTGTCCGTCACGGGCGGCAGGATCAGCAAATCCACGCCCGCATTGATGGTCAGCTTTACGGTGTCCTCCACGGCGAAGTGATCGGCGATGGCCGACATGTCCAGCGCGTCGGTCACGACGACGCCGTCAAAGCCCATGTCCCCCCGAAGGATGTCCGTGAGGATCGTCCTGCTCATGGTCGCCGGGAGATTTATGGATTCGCCGGTGGAGATCGAGGTATACGTCCCCTTCTCGATCTGCGGATACTGGATGTGCGCGGTCATGATCATGTCCACGCCCGCGTCGATGGCGGCCTTATACGGTATGAGCTCGCGGGCCTTCAATTCCTCATAGGTTTTGTTGATCACGGGCGCGCCGGTATGGCTGTCCGTGTCCGTGTCGCCGTGGCCGGGGAAGTGCTTCGCGGTCGATATAGTTCCCGCGTCGTGCAGCCCCCGGATGTAGGCCTGCCCGAACGCCGCGACGGTCCGCGGGTCCTCCGAGAAGGACCGTATGCCGATGACGGGATTGAGCGGATTGTTGTTGACATCCACCACCGGCGCGAAATCCGCCTGAATCCCCAGCAGGCGCATTTCTTCCGCAAGCATGGCCGCCGTCGTCCGGGCGTTCTCAGGATCGCCGGTCGCGCCCAGCGCCATGTTGCCAATGCCCTGGGTAGCGTAGGGGATGCGGTTGACGCTGCCACCCTCCTGGTCCATAAACACGATCTGGGGCAGTCCGCCGCCCGCTTGGTTGGTCGCCTGATAATCCACGATCAGCCGAAGCGTCTGCTCGGCGTCCACGATGTTCTGGCCGTAGAGCAGTATCCCGCCGAAATGGTTCCGGGAGACCATGTCCCGAATGGCGTCGTTCAGCCGGGTGATGTTCTCCTTGGGCGGTTCCTCCTCCGGCATGTCCTCGCCCTCCGGCGGGACCTCCTGCCACACGCGGAAGGACGCGACCATCATCTGCGCCACCTTGTCCCGCAGGCTCATCCCGGAGAGCATCGCCTCCAAGCCAACGCCCTGCGCGCCCTCCGCATACGCCATCGCCCCGAAAGCCACCGCCAGAGCCAATATCAGACAAAAAATCTTCTTCAACGTCGTCATCCTCCCGATTTTGTTGTCGTGCACAGTCTTCCCTGCCGCTCGACCTTTTCCAGGGCCACGCCGCGGCGGGCAAAGATGGTGCGCTTGCGCCCGTCATCGACCCGAAGGTTCTCCGCCGGACCATTACAGTGTACCTTATTCGTGTTAATAAATGAAGTTCAGAGCCCCATTCCCCGCCGCAGATGCGCGGATCATTCCCCCAGGCAAAACCGCAGTATCCGCGCTTTATAATCCGGCGCAAGATCATACGCCGCGTGTCCGTACCCGTCGTACATGTGTATCTCGCAATCCGGCCTTCCCGCGAATGCCGACGCGATCCCTTCGGACGCTTCCCCGCCCAGCACGGCGTCGTCCCGGGAGCCGATCACCAGCACCGGGCACTGGATTTGCGACAACCGCCGCGTCATGTCAAAGCCGTTCAGGCCCTCCGCCAGTATGGCAAACCGCTTCAGATCCGCGTCTGTCACGGTTTTCGCGGCGGCGGTCAGCACCGCCCGGGACTGCTCAAAGACCTCCCGCGGATAGAGCGCCTCCCCGAATGCCAGGTAGAGCGCCTCCGCGTCGCCGGATTCCGCCAGGCGGATCCAGCGCGCAATGGTTCCGAAATGCCGCTGATCCATGCGGGCGGAAGTGGAGCCGAGGATCAGCCGCCTGACGAGCTCCGGGTGTTCGACGGCGATGGTCATGGCGATCATTCCGCCCTGGGACGCGCCAAACAGATCGACCTGCGCCAGCCCCAGCGCCCGGAGGGCCGCCGCCGTGTCGCGGGCCATATCGCATACGGAATACGCTTCGGGAAGCTCTCTCCTCCGATCAAAGAGATACACGGTAAAATCGTCCGTCAGCGGCTTGTAGGCTTCCGCGACGGCGTCCGCATATTTCATCACGCTGTCCACGCTCAGCCCCGGCAGGATCACAAAGGCCCGGTCGCCCTGCCCGAATCGGACATAATCCATCCGCGCCCCATCCGCGCCAACCGTTTCCACCCTGATTTTTCCACGCATATTCCGCGCCTCCTTCGCTGCTTCTGCCTGAGCCGCTTGCCCCTGCTGTCCACATTATACCATGGGAAAGGAACGAGGGCAAGAAAGCGCGTCGCAGCGCCGGAAGGAGAACAAGAACTGTATCGGCGAATATAAAACTGAAGATTGACACGCATATCCGAAAGTGCTATGATTTCTGTCTGGGGGCATCACTCCCCTGACAATCATTATCTGAAAGGATCTGAAGCCAAGATGAAGAACGTTTCCAGAAGGAGCTTCCTGAAGGGCACTGCCGCCGGGCTGGGCGCCATTGCGCTGTCGACTTTGCCGGGGAGCATCGCCATTGCCGAGTCTTCGGAGGAGAAGTGGGACGATGAGTACGACGTCGTCGTGCTGGGATACGGCGGCGCCGGCGCGAACGCGGCCGTGGCGGCCTACGAGCAGGGCGCGAAGGTCCTCCTCGCCGAGAAGGCTCCCGAGGGCGCCGAGGGCGGCAATACCGCGGTGTCCGGCCAGTTCGTCATGGCCACCGACGACGCCGACGGCCTGTACGACTACCTGACCACGCTGATGGGCAAGTTCCAGAACTGGGACCCCGAGGCCGTGCGCGCCTACTGCGAGGGCTGCGCGGAGAACTACAACTGGATGACCGGCCCCATGGGCGGCGATCCCGCGATCATCTCTCCCACCGAGCATCCCTCCGCCGGCATGGAGGCCACCAACCCCGACTGGAAGCTGGCCGACGGCAGCGACGGCAACCTGACCGACCCGTACAAGATCGGCAAGACCGACTACTGGTACTACAACTGGGCGGAGTTCCCGGAGATCCCCTCCAGCAAGCACTGCCTGTGCCTGACGGCCACCGGCACCCGCTTTGACCGCGGCTACTACAGCCTGTGCCAGGCGGCGGTCCAGGCCCGCGACATCGACGTGTGGTTCTCCGCGCCCGGCAAGAAGCTGATCACCGACGCCGAGGGCGCGGTCATCGGCGTGATCATCAACAAGGACGGCGAGACCCGAAGGGTCAAGGCCAACGGCGGCGTCGTGCTGGCCTGCGGCGGCTTCGAGCACAACCAGGAGATGATCTCCAGCTACCTGCAGATGCCCTATGTGCACCAGCAGGGCGGCCTGTACAACGACGGCGACGGCATCAAGATGGCCCTGGGCGCCGGCGCGGACCTGTGGCACATGTCCAACTCCGCGGGCTTCACCTGGACCCACAAGCGCCCCAACCTGGACACCGTGAGCCTGTTCGGCGGCCCCAACGCCAAGAGCGGCATCTACGTCGGCCTCGGCGGCGACCGCTTCATGGACGAGTCCGGCGCCACCCGCCACGGCCGCATCTACATCGGCGGCCGCTGGATCTCCACGCCCATGCCGCTGCCCGCCTACCTGGTGCAGGATGCCGATCAGCTCGCCGCCGGCAACAAGCTGGTCAGCGCCTTCTCCGACGGCTATGTGGACGAGCTGGCCACCGGCGAGGTGCTGATGGGCGAGACGCTGGAGGATTTGGCCGAGGCGATCCGCCAGTCCGAGGGCGGCAAGGACGCGCCCGACTTCTCCACCGAGCGCTTCGTGGCCGCGGTCAACGCCTACAACAAGCGCTATGACGCCGGCGAGGACGCCGATTACGGCCGTCCCTTCGACACCATGGTGCCCGTGAAGACCGGCCCCTTCTACGCCACCAAGATCGGCCCGACCTACTTCAACACCCAGGGCGGCCCCCGCAAGAACAAGTTCGGCCAGGTCATCAACACCGACGGGCTCCCCATCGAGGGCCTGTTCGAGGCCGGCGAGATGGGCTCCATATTCTGCGACATGTACAACGGCTCCGGCAACCTGGGCGAGACCATGGTGTTCGGCCGCATCTCCGGCACCAACGCCGCCAAGCGCGCCAAGGGCGAGTTCGTAAGCGAGGAGACCCCCGTGACCACCTTCGTGGGCGAGATCTACGCCGACGGCACCACCCGTCCCGCCAGCGCCGAGACCTCCGCCGCGGAGAACGTCACCGGCACCTTCAAGGACGGCGAATATGAGGGCACCGGCACCGGCATCGGCGGCAAGATCGACGTCAAGGTCACCATCAAGGACGGCAAGATCGCCAATGTCGAGATCCTCAACCAGTCCGAGACCGAGGGCCTGGGCGCCACCGCCCTGCCCGAATACGCGAAGCAGACGGTCGAAAAGCAGAGCCTGGATATCGACGTCGTCACCGGCGTCACCGTGACGCTGGATGGCTACAAGGAAGCCGTCAACGACGCGCTGTCGAAGGCCGTGCAGTAAGGATTGACCCAAAAGGGGGCTGCCTCAAAACGAGACAGCCCTCTTGTATTGCGTTTCATACTAATTTCAGTCTAAAAGTTAGACAGACTGCGAGGGGATTTTTTGTCATGGCAAGGCGGAGGTCCGCAGGCTTGCTGGCGGCAAGTCAAGGGC
>CADASI010000100.1 GCA_902790525.1 uncultured Eubacteriales bacterium | reverse complement strand
ACCCTCAAGACCGTGGGCCCGATCCTGTTCGTCACCGCCGCCGGCGGCGTGCTGGGCAAGGTGATCGCGTCCTCCGACATGGTCAACTTCATCAAGGCCCACGCCTCCGTGCTCCAGGCCATGGGCATATTCTTCCCGTTCCTGCTCTCCGCGATTCTGAAGAGCGCGCAGGGCTCCTCCACCGTCGCCATCACCACCACCGCGGGCATCGTGGCCCCGCTTTTACCGGTGCTGGGCTTTGCCACGCCGGTTGAGGTCTCCCTGGTGGTCATGGCCATCGGCGCGGGCGCGATGACCGTGTCCCACGCCAACGACTCCTACTTCTGGGTGGTCACCAACTTCGGCGAGATGACCCCCGAGGAGGGCTACAAGACCCAGACCCTCATGACCCTGGTGATCGGCATCGCGGCCATGGTGGAAATCTTCATACTCAATCTGATCTTCTGATCGGATGTGTCTGCACAGCAGGGGGTGTCCGCACCCCCTGCTGTTATAACACGATAGGAGCGATGACATGAATAAACTATTGCGTGAACACGCGGACCGCATCGTCCGCGAGGCCATCGCGGCGGTGCAGCCCGACGCGGCGGTGCAGCGCGCGCTCAGCGGGCGGCACTACCCCGGGCGGCTTCTGCTGGTGGCGACCGGCAAGGCGGCGTGGCAGATGGCCAAGGCCGCGTCCGACTTCATGGGGGATCGCATCGAGAAGGGCGTGGTGGTGACCAAGTACGACCACGTGATGGGCCCCATCGCCAACTTCGACTGCTTTGAGGCGGGCCACCCGGTGCCGGACGAGAACTCCTTCAAGGGCACCCAGGCCGCGCTGGACCTCGTGAGCGACCTGACGGAGAAGGACACGGTGCTCTTCCTGCTCTCCGGCGGCGGCAGCGCGCTGTTCGAGGCCCCGCTGGTGAAGGGCGAGGAGCTGCAGGACATCACCGGCCAGCTGCTGGCCTGCGGCGCGGACATCGTGGAGATCAACACCATCCGCAAGCGCCTCTCCCGGGTGAAGGGCGGGCGCTTTGCCCAGCTGTGCTGGCCCGCGCGCGTGGAGGCCGTGATACTCTCCGACATACTGGGCGACCCGCTGGATATGATCGCCTCCGGACCCGCCTGCCCGGACTCCTCCACCGCCGAGGACGCCCAGCGCATCGCGGCGAAGTACAACCTACGGCTGTCCGACGAGGCGCGGAAGCTGTTGGAGATCGAGACCCCCAAGACCCTGGACAACGTGACCACCTGGATCAACGGCTCCGTGCGCGAGCTCTGCGCCGCCGCCGAGGTCACCTGCCGCGCGCTGGGCTACGAGCCCGTCGTGCTGACCGACCAGCTCTGCTGCCAGGCGAAGGAGGCGGGCAGCTTCCTGGCCTCCATCGTCAAGACCCACGCGCAGACCGACCGCCCGCTGGCGTTCATCGCCGGCGGCGAGACGGTGGTGAAGCTCACCGGCCACGGGCTGGGCGGGCGCAACCAGGAGCTGGCGCTGGCCGCCGCTCCCGGCATCGCGGGGCTCAACGCGGCGGTGTTCTCCGTAGGCAGCGACGGCACCGACGGCCCCACCGACGCCGCGGGCGGCTATACCGACGGCGAGACCTTCGCCGAGCTCGCCGCCAAGGGCCTGAACGTGGACGCCGTGCTTGTGGACAACGACGCCTACCACGCCCTCAAGGCCGTGGGCGGGCTGATCATGACCGGCCCCACCGGCACCAATGTCAACGACGTGGGCGTGGCGCTGGTGCGTTGACGCCCTGACACAGACGACCGCGGGAGCGATGCGCTCCCGCGGTCGTTTTATGCTTCGATGAACCTGTCGATCGCCTCTCCCGCCTGCGCGACGGGGTCGCCGGTCATGTCGAGCCAAAGGATGTCCCTGTCGCGCCTGAACCACGTCATCTGCCGCTTGGCGAACTTCTTGATGGCGTTGCCGAGCTGCTCCACCATGTCCTCATAGCGGGGAATCTCCCCAGTGAGGTATTGGGCGATGAAGCGGTACTCGAGGCCCAGCTTGTAGAGGAACGCCGTGCTGACGCCCTGGTCCATCAGGCCCCGGACCTCCTCCACCATGCCCTGTTCAAGCCTGCGCTCCAGGCGCTCGTCGATGCGGGCCCTGAGGGTCTCACGGTCCCAGGTGACGCCCAGCTTGAGGGTGTCGTAGCGGGGGCGGTTGTGGGGCACGTGGTCGTCGCCGGCGTGCAGCTTTTCCAGCACGCGCATCACGCGGTTTCGGTTGTTGCGCTCGATGTCGATGTCCGGCACGGCCTTCACCAGCATGTCGTACAGTTCCGGGGTGGAAAAGGTCTCCAGATGATCCCGGTATTCAAGGTCCGGCGCGGCGTCGCTCATCACGTAGCCCTCGGTGACCGAGGCCACGTACAGCCCCGTGCCCCCCACCAGGAACGGCAGCCGTCCCCGGGCGAGGATTCCGTCGATGGCTTCGTAGGCCAGCCGCTGGAAGTCGTGCATCGAGAAGAAGTCGCCCGGCGCGCACACGTCGATCAGGTGGTGCGGCACGCCCCGTGTCTCCGCCGGGGTAATCTTGCCGCTGCCCAGGTCCAGCCCGCGAAACACCTGCCGGGAGTCCGCCGAGACGATCTCGCCGCCATAGCGTTCGGCCAGCGTCACCCCCAGGCCGCTCTTGCCCGAGGCGTTGGTGCCCACCACCGCGATCAGCTTCGGCAATCCGTTCATTGAAAATCTCACTTTCTCCAAGCACTGGGGGCCACGAGCATCAATATCGGGAACACCTCGAGCCTGCCGATCAGCATGCACATGGACAGCACGATCTTGGACAGGTCGGAGAACGCGGCGAAGTTGCCGGTGGGGCCGACCATGCCCAGGCCGGGGCCGATGTTGGACAGCGTGGCCACCACGGCAGTGAAGTTGGTCTCAAAGGAGAAGCCGTCCAGCGACACGATGATCGTGGACACGAACAGCACGAACATGTAGGCGAAGAAGAACCCCTGCACGCCGGAGAGTATGCCCTCATCCACGGTGTGGCCGTCGAGCTTGACGGTGTTGACGGACTTGGGGTGCACGGTGCGGCGGATGTCGCGGATCATGCTCTTCATCAGAAGCTGCACGCGGATGACCTTGATGCCGCCGCCGGTGGAGCCCGCCGACGCGCCGATGAACATGATGGCCACCAGCAGCACCCGCGAGAACTGGGGCCAGCGGTTGAAGTCCGCGGTGGCGTAGCCGGTGGTGGTCATGATCGACGACACCTGGAAGAAGGCATACCGAAGCGCCGTGAAGAAGTTGCCGCCCGGCTTGGCGCCGTCGGCGATGGAATAGAAGCCCTGCGCCGCGCGGGGCATGATGTTGATGGCGATGAGCACCGTCGCGCCCAGCAGTATGCACCAGTAGAGCCTGAGCTCGCTGTTGCCCAGCGCGGCGCGCCAGTTGCGCTTGAGGATGAAGTAGTACAGCGAAAAGTTCACGCCGAACAGCGCCATGAAGATGCCGACCACCACGTCCACCGCCGCCGAGTTCCAGTGGGCGATGGAGTTGCCATAGGTGCCGAAGCCGCCGGTGCCCGCCGCGCCGAACATGTGCACCAGCGCGTCGTACAGGTTGAGGCCGCAGCACAGAAGGGCGATCACCATCAGTACCGACAGCCCGCCGTAGATGGCGTAGAGTATCTTGGCGTTGTTGGCCACCCGGGGCACCAGCTTGTCCGTGGAGGGGCCCGGGGACTCCGCCCGCATCAGGTGGATCGAGCGCGCGCCCATCTTGGGAATCAGCGCCAGCGACAGCACCAGCACGCCCATGCCGCCGGCCCAGTGGGTAAAGCTGCGCCAGAACAGAAGGCCCTTGGGCAGCGCCTCCACGTCCTTGATGATGGTCGCGCCGGTGGTGGTGAAGCCGGACACCGTCTCGAAGAAGCAGTCCACCAGCGAGGGGATGTAGCCGCTGAAGTAGAAGGGCAGCCCCCCGAAGAAGGACACCAGTATCCAGCTGAACGCCACCACCGCGAAGCCCTCCCGGGCCCGCAGGAAGTCCCGCCGGGGCCGTATCAGCGCCAGCGCGAAGCCCGCCGCGAGGGTGATGGCCATGGAGATCAGTATCGGCATGGCGTCCGAGCCGCCGTAGATCAGCGATACGATCAGCGGCAGCGCCATCAGCGCCCCCGCCATGCGCACCACGTTGCCGATCAGATGAAATGTCAGTCGCTTGTTCATTTCTTCAGGCCCTCGATGTCGAACGCATCCTCCAGGTTCACGACCGTGCCGGCCCGGGCGGTGAGGATCACCGTGTCCCCGGCCTCGATGTGGTCAGAGCCGAAGGGGATGATGGACTTGCGGTCCCGCACCAGCACGGACACCAGTATGCCCTTGCGGATCTTGAGTTGGTTCAGGGGGATGTTCAGGTAGGGCGCGCCCTCCAGGGCCGTGAACTCATACGCCTCGACGGACCCGCCCAGCATGTAGTAGACCTTCTCCACCACGGAGTTTCGGGAGTTGTTCAGCGCGCGCACCGAGCGCAGTATCACGTTGGCGGTGGTCAGCTTCGGGCTGACGGCGCAGTCGATGCCCAGATCCCCCATCACGTCCATGGCGTTGGTGCGGTTGACCTTCACGATCACCTTGCGCACGCCGCGCCGCGCGCCGTACAGGCCGGTGATCAGGTTCTCCTCGTCCCGGTCCGTCAGGCAGATCAGCGCGCCGCAGTCGGCTACGTTCTCCGACTCCAGCACCTCCTGGTCGGTGCCGTCGGCGCAGATCACCATCACGTTGTCGAGCTGCTCCGACAGCCTGAGGCACTTCTTCTCGTCGATCTCAATGAGCCGCATGTACACGCCCATGCCCGCGATGATCTTCGCCAGGTAGTAGGCGATGTGGCCGCCGCCGATCAACAGCGCCGACTTCAGCCGCTGCGTGTCCTTGCCAAGGTGCTTGAAGAACTTGGTGACCGATTCCCGGTCGCCGGTGGCGTACACCCGGTCGCCGGGCAGCAGCACGCTGGCGCCGTCCGGTATGAAGGCCGTGCCGTTGCGCTGCACCGCCGTGAACTGTATGTGCGGGAAGCGGTTGTGCAGCCGGGACAGGGGCATGTTCAGTATCGGGTCGGTGTTCTCCGCCCGGAACTCCACCATCTCCACCCGCCCGTGGGCGAAGGATTCGATGTTGATGGCGAATGGGAAGCGCAAAAGCCGCGAGATCTCCTGGGCCGTGGCGCGCTCCGGGTTGATGACCATGTCGATGTCCAGCTTCTTTTGCAGAAGCGTCAGGCTCTCGGTGTACTCCGGGTCGCGGATGCGGGCGATGGAGTACTTCGCGCCCAGCTGCTTCGCCGCCAGGCAGCACACCATGTTCTGCTCGTCGTTGCCCGTGACGGCGACGATGACGTCCGCGTTCTCCACGCCCGCCTCGATCAGCACCTTCACGTTGGCGCCGTTGCCCCGTACGCACATCACGTCCAGCGTCTCGCTGGCCCGCAGAAGCGCCTGCTGGCTCACGTCCATGACCGTCACGTCGTGGCCGTCCTTCGACAGATATTGCGCAAGCGTGTAGCCCACCTTGCCGTTTCCGACGATGATGATGTTCAAATGCGAACCCTCCCTTGGGGTGGTTATACCTATAATTGAGAATTGAGAATGGAGAATTGAAAATGGTTGTGGAAATCCTGACGGATTTCTCTGATTCCCAAATCGACTGGAGCCCTATCGTCCGGGCATTCTATAATTCTCAATTCTCAATTATTCAATTCTCCATTCCTCTGTGCTTCCCTCAAACATATCAATGCCGCCCTTGCATCTCCGACAAAATCGTCGCTTTTGTTCCAGACGACGCTGACCCCGCCCACGTAGCTCTGTTTCTTGAGGACGCGCATGAGCCCGAAGTAGTCCTCGCCGTCGCCCTCCCGGGGCATGCGGCGGGTGAGGGGGTGCTCGATGTGCACATGGCACAGGCTGTTGCCGGTCCGGGTGAGCGCGGTCACGGGCTCGGCGGCCATGGCCATGGAGCCGGTGTTGGCCGCCACGCCCACGTTGCCTAACTGCAACAGCCCCGACAGCAGCGTGGCCTCGGACACCAGGTTCATGAGGTTGCAGTCGGTCTTTCTGAGGGGCTCCGCGGCGATCACCAAGCCGCACTCCCGGGCGTGGCCTTGGCACAGCCGCAGGAAGTTGCCCAGCTGCCGCCAGGCCATGGGGTAGTCGAAGCCCTCCGGCACCGTGCGTGCGAGGGCGGCGTCCAGCGTCACCACCCGCACGCTCAGCCGCTGGCAGCGCTCGAAGGCCCGGGACAGGTAGGCGTGCAATTCGGCAGCCTTCACGTTGGGCCCCACGATGTCCATGCCCTCCGGCAGCATATGGTTCACCGCCTGCACCCGCACGCCGCTGCCCGCGCACCAGGCGGCGAATTCTTCAAAGTAGGCGTCCGACAGCGCCGAGAGCGCGTCCAGCGGGATCTCCATGAAATCGTAGCCCAGCGCGTGGGCGTCGGGCAGGTTGGTGAAATCGGTGCATATGCCGATTGGAATCATTGAATCCCTCGTTTTTCCATATTCTGAACTGTATACCATCAGTATACGCCAGTTTTCCCAAAAGGTCAAGGGACGTCACGAAGACGTCCCTTCCTCTGCGCGTATCCTGCGGCCCCACTTGAGGATGTAGTACCCCACCTCGATCACAAAGCAGCACATCCACCCCACGGGATAGCCGAAGCCCACCCAGAAGGGGGTGTTGGCGATGTAGCGGGTCAGCACGAACAGGTAGACCTGCCGGATGGCCACGAAGGACAGCAGCATGATCGCCATGGGCCCCCGGGAATCCCCGCGGCCCCGCAGCGCCCCGGCGAGGGTGTGGTTGACGCAGTTGAACAGCAGAAACAGCGTGTTGGCGCGTATGAACAGCACGCCGAAATGGATCACGGCGGGATCGGGGCTGAACAGCTTCACCGCGGGCACGGCGAACACCATGATGACGATCCCCACCCCGCCGGTGATGGCCATGGACAGCGCGATGGCGGCCAGCGTGCCGCGGTGCGCCCGCGCCTTCTGCTTCGCGCCGATGTTCTGGCTGACGAAGGTGGTGGCGGCCATGGCGGTGGACTGCATGGGCAGCATGATGAACTGGTCCACCTTGTTGTAGCAGCTCCAGCCCGCCATGCAGCCGGAGCCGAAGAAGTTGATGTAGGACTGCACGAAAATGTTGGAAAACGCCGTGACGACAGACTGGAAGCCCGCCGGGAGCCCCACGGCGACGATGCGCTTGAGCACGGCGGTGTCGACGGACAAATCCCCCCACACCAGCCGGTAGACGTCGTCCGCGCGGGTCAGAAGCCGCAGGGTCAGTATGGCGGAGATCAGCTGGGAGAGTATCGTCGCCCAGGCCACCCCCGCGATGCCGGCCTTGAGGCCGATCACGAAGGCCAGGTCCAGCGCGATGTTCAGAAGGCTCGTGAGGATCAGGAACAGAAGCGGGCGGGTGGTGTCCCCCACGGCCCGCAGTATGCCGCTGCCCATGTTGTAGATCAAAAGCCCCGAAAAGCCGTAGAAGTAGATGGTCAGGTAGGTCGCGGCGTCCTCGAACACGTCGTCCGGCGTGGCCATCAGCCTAAGCATCGGCCGCACCAGCAAAAGCCCCAGCGCCGTGAACGCCGCGCAGAGTATAAAGGTCACGGCCATGGTGGTCTCGATGGCGACGTGCAGCCGCTCATGGTCCCGCGCCCCGAAGTGCCGGGCGATCACCACCCCCGCGCCGATGGAGAAGCCGTTGAAGAAGAACACCAGCATGTTCACGATCAGCGCCGTCGCGCCCACCGCCGCCAAGGCCTCCTTGCCCACGAAGTTGCCCACCACCACGCTGTCCACCGTGTTGTACAGCATCTGAAACACGTTGCCCAGCATCAGCGGCAGCGAAAACAGCATGATCTGCCGGAGGATGGGCCCCCGGGTCATGTCCCGGGTCGAGGCGGCGCGCAGGGCCATGGGATCGCTTCCTTTGGGTGGTTGTTATGGTTTCACTTCCCCAGCCGCATCCGTCGGCGCTCCAGCGCGGCGGCGTACTCCTGCTTTTCGGCGTCGGTCACGGGGGTGAAGGACGGCACGGGGGTGGGGTTATCGTGGTCGTCGAGCGCCACGAACACCGCATAGGCGCGGTTGACGCGCTTGCGCGTGCCGTCGAGCTGCTCCACGTAGCTGTCCACCCGCACCTCGAGGGAGGTGTTGCCGGTCCAGGTCACCTGGGCCTCCTGCACCACGGTATCGTTGAGGTAGGCGGGATTGAGGAAGGTCAGGTTTTCGATGCACACCGTGGTCACCGCCCGCTGGGTGTAGCGCCGGGCGGCCACCGCCCCCACGATGTCGATCCAGGCCATCATCTGGCCGCCGAACAGGCGGGGCTTCTTGTAGCCGTTGCAGTGCTGGGGCAGCACGATCTGCACGCTGGTGGTGATTTCGGGCATGGTGTCCTCCGTGTCGCAAATGACGGTCGATGGGTGTTATTTGGGCGATTCGAGGCGCTCGCGCCGCTTCGATCCGTGGATCAGCCGCGCCAGCATCAGCGTCAGCATCAGGCAGAACAGCAGGTTGAAGGCGTTCCCGAGGGGGCTGGACTGGCTGAGGGCCTCCCCCGCCTGGCGGCTCTGCCGCAGGGCGTTGCCCGCCCTCCCGCCCTGCAGGGCGGCGAAGTCCTTGGTGTAGCGGTTGATGATGAGCCCGTGCAGCAGGAAGCACTCAAAGGACAGATCCCCCAGCGCCACCAGGGGCCGCGCCCGGAACGCGCGGGACAGCCCGCCCGCGCCGATGCCGAAGGTCAGAAGCAGCAGCGCGTTGGGCACGATCCACTGCACGATGGTGAGGGTCCACGTCAGGTAGGGCATGTAGGGCATGGCGATCCACAGCGCGAAGGCCGCAAGCTCCGCCAGCGTGAGCAGTCCACGCCGGGCGGGACTGATCTCGGGGTGGCGCTCCAGTATCAGCCGGGTCAGGGCGCCCAGGCAGATGCCGGCGGCGTACTCCCAGATTCGGGCCACGGGAAGCACGTACTCAAAATACTCCCGCTCCCTGCCGCGCAGCAGGTAGCAGTACAGCGTCGCCGCCAGCGAAAAAAGCGCGATCAGGCCCAGGTAGCCCAGCGCGGGGCGCTTTGAGCGCCTGACGCGGCGCGCCAGCGCGAGAAGCGGCAGCGTGAGCAGGTACATGAAGATCATCGTGGAGATGAACCAGCCCACGCCGTTGTAGGAGAAGTAGTCGGTCGGGAACCAGGACTGTATCATCAGCGCGTTGCGCAGCAAAAGCCCCAGGGGCGCCCTCAGGCCCTCGAAGTCGTGCTGGGCCACCAGCTTGGGGATCTTGGAGGTGGTCACGGCGAAGAGCATCGTGAAAATGTAGAGCGGATACAGCTTTTTGATCTTGCGCCACATATACCGGCCGACGGCGCGCGGGGTGACGGCGATGTCGTCGTCCCAGTGCGTGTAGCCGGTGACCAGCCCGCTCAGCATGAAGAAGAAGGACACCGCGCACGCGGCCCCCACGCCCCCCGAAAAGAAGCCGAAGGTCCAGTCGTTCGCGTGCCAGATGTACACCAGGCAGAACGCCAGGAACCTCAGGAATTGAAGCTGCTCGGCCCTTTGCGGGCGTTGCGCCGCGCGTCGTTCCATCGTCCATCCATCTCCTTACTGAAAATGCCATGCCTGCATTATACATAGAAACCGGAGGCGTGTCAAGGAAGCGACCCTACGCCTTCAGGGCTCACGCATGGACGCGCCACGGCGCGTCCGCGGACGCCCCATGGGGCGTCCCTACGTTGGGTTCGTGGTATCGGGAACAGTGTTCTGTCATTCATGCGTGAGCCGCGCCTACGCCTTCGTCTCGCAGTACACGCACCGGTACACCTTGTTCTTGCGGTCGGTAAGCTTGAACACATGGTCGATGGCCCGCTCGGTGGAGGTGATGCAGCGGGGATTCTTGCAGCGTATGACGTTGGTGAGCTTCTCAGGCATGTCGATGCGCCGCTTCTCGACGAGTTCTCCGTCCCGTATGATGTTCACGGTGACGCCGGGGTCCACGAAGCCCAGCACGTCGAAGTTGATGGCGATGTCGGAGTCGATCTTGATGATGTCCTTCTTGCCGGGACCGCCGTTTCGGTGGCTGACGGCGTTCTTGATCAGCGCCACGGACACGTCCAGCGCGTCCAGCCCCAACAGCTCGTAGAGGCGCATGCCCCGCCCGGCGGTGATGTGGTCGATGACGATGCCGTTCTGTATGGCGTCAATGTTCATACTTCTACCTCCAGCAGCTTCAATATCAGCGCCATGCGCATGTACTTGCCGTTCAGCACCTGCTTGAAGTAGCAGGCGCGGGGGTCGTCGTCCACCTCCACGGCGATCTCGTTGACGCGGGGCAGCGGGTGCATCACGCACAGGTCGGGCTTGGCGCTTTTGAGCTTCTGCATGTCGAGGATGTAGCTGTCCTTCAGGCGCAGGTAGTCCTCCTCGTTGAAGAAGCGCTCCCGCTGCACGCGGGTCATGTACAGTACGTCCAGCTCGGGCATGGCCTTTTCCAGGCTGGTGGTCTGGGTGTAGGGGATGCCGTTCTTCGCCAGCACGTCCTTCTTGACGTAGCTGGGCAGCTTCAATTCCTCCGGGGAGATCAGCACGAAGCGGTTGCCCGGGTAGCGGGCCATGGCGTTGATGAGGCTGTGCACCGTGCGGCCGAACTTGAGGTCGCCGCACAGGCCGATGGTCAGGTCGCTGAACGCGCCCTTCTCGCGGCGGATGGTCAAAAGGTCCGCCATGGTCTGGGTGGGATGGCAGTGGCCGCCGTCGCCGGCATTGATCACCGGTATGGAGGCGCTTCGTGCCGCCACCAGCGCCGCGCCCTCCTTGGGGTGGCGCATGGCGATGATGTCCGCGTAGCAGCTGACGGTCTTGGCGGTGTCGGCCACGCTCTCGCCCTTGGCGGCGGAGGAGGAGGCCGCGTCGGTGACCGACAGCACATTGCCGCCCAGCTCGTACATGGCCGCCTCAAAGCTCAGCCGCGTGCGGGTGGAGGGCTCGAAGAACAGCGTCGCCAGCTTCTTGCGGGCGCAGGCGCGGGCGTACTTGTCCGGGTCGGCGATGATGTCCTGTGCCGTGGCGAGCAGGCCCTCGATCTCCTCGAGGGTCAGATCCAGTATGTCGATGACGCTTCGCTTCATGCCTGATGGCCTCCGATCCAGCTTTCGTCCGAGGGATTGTCCCGAAACGCCTTGAGCCGCGCCACGTCGGAGGGGGCGATGTACCCGTCCTCGGCAGCCACAGCCACCACCGCGTCGAAGTCGGTCAGCGAGGTGTTCTCGATGTTCGCCGCGCTGAGGCGCTCCAGGCCCTTCTTCATGCCGTAGGTGAATATGGACACGATGCCCAGCACGTTCGCCCCGGCGTCGCGCAGGGCGTCCACCACCTCGATCACGCTGCCGCCGGTGGAGATCAGGTCCTCCACCACCACGACCTTCTGGCCCGGCTCCAGCCGGCCCTCGATGCGGTTCTGGCGGCCGTGGTCCTTCGCGCCGGAGCGCACGTAGCCCATCGGCAGGCCCAGCAGGTGCGCCGTGATGGCCGCGTGGGCGATGCCCGCCGTGGCCGTGCCCATCAGCACCTCGACGTCCGGGTATTTCTCCCGGATCAGCTGCGCCAAACCGTTCTCGATGTCCCCCCGCACCTCGGGCGCCGTCAGCGTCAAACGGTTGTCGCAGTAAATCGGCGATTTGATCCCGCTCGCCCAGGTAAACGGCTGCTCGGGGCGGAGGAACACGGCTTTGATGGAGAGGAGGTCCTTTGCGATCCTGTGTTTCATAATAACATCCTTTCGTTTGGATTGAGAATGAGGAGTTAGGAATTAGGAATTAGGTAACTACTGATTAATTCAAGGAGGTATGGTATAATCAAGGAAGAAAGCGAGTGATAGCGATGAAGAAGCAGCAGAGTTTTACAGACCTGGAGTACTCCATGCGGAAGCGGAAGACGAAGCGGGATGAATTTCTTGAGACGATGGATGCGATCACGCCGTGGGATGAGATCGTGACGATGATCGAGCCGTACTACTACAAGAATCACCTGGGACGTAAACCGCGGGGCATCGAGGTGATGTTCCGGATGTACCTGCTGGCGACATGGTTCAACCTGTCGGACGAGGCAGTGGAGGATGCGATCTACGACAGCTATGCGATGCGGAAGTTCATGGGATTGGACTTCGCGACGGAGAGCGTGCCGGATGCGACGACGCTGTGCAAGTTCCGCAAGCTCATCAACGACAACGGTCTTGGCGAGCGGTACTTTGCGGCATGCAGGGAGTTCCTCGAACAGCATGGTCGGATGATGCACGGCGGGACCATCGTGGACGCGACGATCATCGACGCGCCGAGTTCCACGAAGAACGCGGAGGGCAAGCGCGACCCGGAGATGCACCAGACGAAGAAGGGAAACCAGTGGTTCTTCGGTGCGAAGCTGCATGTGGGGGTAGACGCGGGAAGCGGCTACATCCACACGACGCTTGTCACGGCGGCTAATGTCCACGACGGGAAGGTGGCGCACGAGTTGATACGCGAAGACGACCATGTCGTCTACGGCGATTCGGCTTATTGCGCTGTCGACGATCACCCTGAAGTGAAGCAGGATCCCCATCTGTCCCAAGTGGATTTCCGAACCAACAAGCAGAAGCCCTACCGCAAGTATGCCTGGGTTGAAGGTCCCGGCACCTATTGGCTCAGGAAGCTGGAATACCAGAAGTCCCGCATCCGAAGCAAGGTCGAGTACGTCTTCCATGTCATCAAGGGCATCTTTGGATTCCGCAAGACCCGATACCGTGGTTTGGCCAAACTGAAAACCCAATTGGATGTCCTCTGTGCCAGTGCCAACTTCTTCATGCTCGCCTCGGCAAGGAAAGCCGAAAAGAATCAGAAATCTCAAACGGCTTTACTCTTCGAGGCTCAATTTCAGGGGTAATCTCGCCCTTTTTAGGGAAATGGCCCCGGAAATTGGGTGGATTTCGAGGAATTCCTCCCACTTTTGCCTCGTTTTTACTCGCTTTCTACCTTGATTCACCTCCCGAACTTGAGTTGATCAGTGACTACTTAGGAATTAGGAATTTTAGTCAGCCGCTGCCGCGTGTCATCGGAACTGTTTCATTCCTAATTCCTCATTCCTAATTCCTAATTATTCCGAGAGCTTATCCCACAAATTCTTCTATGCACCTCTCATACGCCCCCACCGGATCGCTTGCCGCGGTGATGGGGCGGCCGACGACGATGTAGTCGGAGCCCACGGCCTTGGCCTGTGCGGGGGTCATGACGCGCTTCTGGTCGCCCACGTCGCCGTCGGCGAAGCGCACGCCGGGGGTGACGGTCAAAAAGTCCACTCCGCAGGCGTCGTGGACCTTCGCGGCCTCCAGCGGGGAGCACACCACGCCGTCGAGGCCCGCGGCCTTGGCGGTCCGGGCGTAGTGCATCACCACGTCGGCGATGGGCTCGCGGATCAGCAGGTCGCGCTCCATGCTCTCCTGGTCGGTGGAGGTCAACTGCGTCACGGCGATCAGCAGCGGCCGGGTGCCATCCGGGCGGGTCAGGCCCTGAAGCGCGGCCTCCATCATCGCCGTCGTGCCCGCCGCGTGCAGGTTCACGATGTCCACGTCCAGCCGCGACAGCACCGCCATGGCCTTTTTGACCGTGTTCGGGATGTCGTGCAGCTTCAAATCAAGGAAGATTTTGTGCCCCCGGGCCTTGATCTGCCTGACGATCTCCGGCCCCTCGGCGTAGTACAGCTCCATGCCGATCTTCACAAAGGGCTTGCGTCCCTTGAATTTGTCCAGAAACTGAAGCGTCTGCGCCGCCGAAGCGAAGTCGCAGGCCACGATGACGTCCTTGCCCATGCAAATTACCTCCATTTATCCAATCTCTCGATCCCGTACCGGTCCATAACCCCGGGCAGGTCCTCTATGATCTTCTTGCACGCGAAGGGGTCGACGAGGTTCGCCGCGCCGACCTCCACCGCCGTGGCCCCGGCCAGCATCATCTCGATCACGTCCTCCGCCGAGGCCACGCCGCCCATGCCGATCACGGGGATGTCCACGGCCCGCGCCACCTGGTACACCATCCTGAGCGCCACCGGGAACACCGCCGGGCCGGACAGTCCGCCGGTCACGTTGGCGATGACGGGCCGCCGGGTCCGAAGGTCAATCCGCATGCCCATCAACGTGTTGATGAGGCTCAGGCCGTCCGCGCCCGCGTCGGCGCAGGCCCTGGCGATGGCGGCGATGTCCGTCACGTTCGGCGACAGCTTCATGATGACCGGCTTGGTGGTCACGGCCTTCACCGCCCGGGTGACCGCCGCGGCCATGGCCGGGTCCGTACCGAAGCTCATCCCCCCGCCGTGCACGTTGGGGCAGGAGATGTTGACCTCCAGCCAGCCCACCTGCACGCAGGCGTCCAGGCGGCGGCAGGTCTCGGCGTACTCGTCGACGGAAAACCCCGACACATTCGCCATCACCGGCTTGTGAAAGATCCTCGCAAGCGCGGGCAGCTCCTCCGCAATCACTCGGTCCACCCCGGGGTTTTGAAGCCCTACCGCATTCAGCATGCCCGCCGGCGCCTCCGCGATGCGGGGCAGTGGGTTGCCCAGCCGGGGGTGCAGCGTGGTCCCCTTGAAGGAGAACGTGCCGAGAATGTTGATGTCGTAAAGCTCCGCAAACTCCCGCCCGTAGCCGAAGGTGCCCGAGGCCGGGATCACCGGGTTGGACAGTTCGATGCCCAGGAGGTTGACCTTCAAGCGTTCCATATAAGTTCTTCCTTTCGCATCACCGGGCCGTCCCTGCAGATGCGCTTGTAACCGGCGATCGTCTCGCAGGTGCAGCCCATGCACGCCCCGAAGCCGCAGCCCATGCGCGCCTCGAAGCTCAACTGCCCCGAACAGGGCAGCGCCTTGAACACCGCCCTGAGCATCGGCTCCGAGCCGCAGGCGTAGTAGTGGGTGGGATGCTCCGGCAGGATCGCCGTGACGAACCCCTTCGCGCCATGGCTGCCGTCCACCGTGGACACCCGGACCTCGCACCCCAGCGCCCGGAACGCATCCTCATAAAAGACCTCGGAGGCGGTGTTGAACCCCAGGCAGACCGTCACCGCCCTGCCCTGCCTCATCAGCCGCTTCGCCAGGCCGTACAGCGGGGGCACGCCCACGCCGCCGCCGATCAATACGGGGCTCTCCCCGGCGCAGGTCAGGTCGTAGCCGTTGCCCAGCCCGGACAGGCTGTCGAGCGCCTCGCCGGGGGCCATCCCCGACAGCGCCTCCGTGCCCTTCCCGACCACCTTGTAGATGATCGTCAGGCCGTCGCCGTCCCAGTCGCACACCGAGATCGGCCGCCGCAGATACAGCCCGCCGATCTGCAGGTTGATGAACTGCCCCGGCGCGACGATGGCCGACGTGTCGCCCCGCAGGCGCATGCGGTATACATTGGCGGTCAGGGGGGTGTTTTCAACGATGGTATAGATGACTTGTCGCATACTGTCTCCTCGTGCCGTTCAGCAGTTCAATGCCTTCACCATGGCCCTGCCGTTGATCACCGCGTAGCCAAAGCGCTCGTACAGGCCGTGAGCGTCCCGGGTGAGCAGCATGCCCCGGAGCCCCTCGTATTCGCTCAGCGATTCGATGTGCGCCACCAGCGCCTTTCCCAGACCTCTGCCCCGGTGCGCCGCGTCGATGATCACGTCGCACAGGTAGTAGGTGGTGGCCCAATCGGTGATGACCCGGGCGAAGCCGACCAGCGCGCCTGACTCCTTGTGGCGTATGCCGTAGCAAGCCGAGTGGCGCATGGACTTTTCGATCTGCGCAAGGGTGCGCTGGTTTGCCCAGTAGGTTTGCTTCAACAGACGCATCACCTCTTCCGGGGTCATGTGATCCGCCCCATCAATGATCGTATAATCCATATTTAATCCTTTCGGGGGTGCGGGGGCGGAGCCCCCGCGACTGGGGGTCCAGGGGGCAATGCCCCCTGGCAGGGGTGCGGGGGCAGCGCCCCCGCGATTGGGGTTTCCAAAGGGGCACTGCCCCTTTGGCGGGGGTCCCGGGGGCAGCGCCCCCGGGCGGGGGGTCCGGGGGGCGGCGCCCCCCCGGGAGCCCCCCGGGGGATCATGCGTCGATGGTCGATATCGTCAGCGTGGTCTCCTCCAGCACGTCCAGCAGCACGCGCACGGTGTCGAGGGAGGTGAACATGGTCACGTTGTTCTCGGTGGCGGCGCGGCGAATCCTGACGCCGTCGGACAGGGCGTCCATGGAGTTGATGTTGCGGGTGTTGATGACATAGGCGATGTGTCCCTGCCGCATGGCGTCGAGTATTTCGTCGCTCTCGCCGATCTTCTTGAGCACGTGGGTGCGTATGCCCCGCTCCTTGAGGTAGGCGGCGGTACCGCGGGTGGCCTCGATGTTGAAGCCCAGGTTGTAGAAGCGGCGGATCAGCGGCTCGGCCTCGGCCTTGTCCTCGTCGGCGATGGTGGCGAACACCGTGCCGTAGTTCTGGAGGTGCATGCCGGCGGCCTGCAGGGCCTTGTAGAGGGCGCGGTTCAATTTGTCGTCGTAGCCGATGGCCTCGCCGGTGGACTTCATCTCGGGAGACAGGTAGGCGTCCAGCCCCTTGATCTTGTTGAACGAGAACACGGGCACCTTCACGTAGTGGCGCTTCTTCTCCTCGGGGTAGAGGTCGAAAATGCCCTGCTCCTTCAGGGTCTTGCCGAGTATGGCCTCCGTGGCGATGTCGGCAAGCGACCAGCCCGTGGCCTTCGACAGGAACGGCACGGTGCGGGAGGAGCGCGGGTTCACCTCGATGATGTACACGTTCTCGTCCTTGTCGACGATGAACTGTATGTTGTAGAGCCCCACGATGCCGATGCCCAGCCCCAGCTTCTTGGCGTACTGGAGGATGATCCCCTTGACCTTATTGGAGATGGAGAAGGCGGGATAGACGGAGATGGAGTCGCCGGAGTGGATGCCGGTGCGCTCCACCAGCTCCATGATGCCGGGCACGAACACGTCCCGGCCGTCGCAGATGGCGTCCACCTCGACCTCCTTGCCCTGGATGTAGTGGTCCACCAGCACGGGCTTGTCGGCGTCGATCTCCACAGCCTCCCTGAGGTAGCGGCGCAGTTGGACCTCGTTGGCCACAATCTGCATGGCCCGCCCGCCCAGCACGAAGGAGGGGCGCACCAGCACCGGGTAGCCGATCTCCGAGGCGGCGGCCACGCCGGCCTCGATGTCGGTCACCGCCCGGCCCTGGGGCTGGGGGATGTTCAGGTCCTGGAGGATCTTCTCGAAGCTGCCCCGGTCCTCGGCGCGGTCGATGGCGGCGCAGTCGGTGCCGATCAGCTTCACGCCCCGCGCCATCAGCGGCTGGGCCAGGTTGATGGCCGTCTGCCCGCCCAGCGAGGTGATCACGCCCTCGGGCTGCTCGAAGTCGATCACGTTCATCACGTCCTCCGGCGTCAGCGGCTCGAAGTAGAGCTTGTCGGAGGTCTTGTAGTCGGTGGACACCGTCTCCGGGTTGTTGTTGATGATGATGGCCTCGTAGCCGTTGCGGCGGATGGTCTGCACCGCGTGCACGGTGGAGTAGTCGAACTCCACGCCCTGCCCGATGCGTATCGGCCCCGCGCCCAGCACCACGATCTTCTTCTTGTCGGTGCGAACGGAGGCATTGGGCAGGTTGTAGGAGGAATACAGGTACGGGATGTAGGTCCCGGTGTGCAGCGTGTCCACCATCGGGAAGGCGGGCGCGATGCCCTCCGCCCGGCGCTGCCGCCAGACGGTCAGCTCGTCGGTGCCCCACAGTTCCGCGACGGTCCTGTCCGCAAAGCCCATCAGCTTCGCGGCGTGCAGCGCCTTAACGTCGCCCTTCTTGTTACGCAGTATGCCCTCCATCTCAACGATCCGGGCGATGGACTCCAAAAACAGCGGGGTGATCATGGTGATCTCGCTTAATTTGTCCAGCGGCGCGCCCCGGCGGATGAGCTCGGTGACGGCGAATATGCCGTCGGCGCGGAAGTCCTTGACGTAGCGCCACAGGCCGTCGTCGTCCATCTGCGTGAACTTGGGCAGGCTCAGGTGGTGCGCGCCGTTCTCCAGCGAGCGCACGGACTTGAGCATGCACTCCTCCAACGACGCGCCGATGCCCATCACCTCGCCGGTGGCCTTCATCTGGGTGCCCAGCAGGTTGGGCGCAGTGGCGAACTTGTCAAAGGGGAAGCGGGGGAACTTGGCCACCACGTAGTCGAGGCTCGGCTCGATGGCCGCGGTACCGCCGGCCACGGGGATGTCCTCCAGCGCCATGCCCAGCGCGATCTTCGCGGTGACGGAGGCGATCGGGTAGCCCGACGCCTTCGACGCCAGCGCCGACGACCGGCTGACCCGGGGGTTGACCTCGATCAGGTAGTATTCGCTGGTGTGCGGATGCAGCGCGAACTGCACGTTGCAGCCGCCCTCGATCTTTAATTCGCGGATGATCTTTATGGCGGAGTCGTTGAGCATCTTCAAATCGTGGTCGTTCAGGGAGAGGATCGGGGCGACCACGATGCTGTCGCCGGTGTGCACGCCCACGGGGTCCACGTTCTCCATGCCGCAGATGGTGATGGCGTGGTCGTTGGAGTCGCGCATGACCTCGAACTCGATCTCCTTGTAGCCCTTGACGGACTTCTCCACCAGCACCTGGTGCACCGGGGAGAGCTTAAAGCCGTTCAAGCCGACCTCGATGAGCTCCTCCTCGTTGTTGGCAAACCCGCCGCCGGTGCCGCCCAGCGTGAACGCGGGCCTCAGCACCACCGGGTAGCCGATGCGCGCCGCGGCGGCCTTGGCCTCCTCGATGTCGTAGGTGATCTCGGAGGGGATGACCGGCTCGCCGATGGACTCGCACATCTCCTTGAACAGCTCCCGGTCCTCGGCCCGCTCGATGGAGGTAAACGGCGTGCCCAGCAGCTCCACCCGGCACTCCTTCAACACGCCCTTCTTCTCGAGCTGCATCGCCAGGTTGAGTCCCGTCTGCCCGCCGATGCCCGGCACGATGGCGTCCGGGCGCTCGTAGCGCAGGATCTTGGCGATGTACTCCAGCGTCAGCGGCTCCATGTACACCTTGTCC
>CADASI010000099.1 GCA_902790525.1 uncultured Eubacteriales bacterium | reverse complement strand
GCCTTATGCGTCACTAATCAAATTATGACTTTTTTATGGCGGGCGATCTCTCTTCTATGCCTACAAATCCAGTCGTCTACATGGCCCCTGTTATTGACCAGGGTTTTCAGACGAAAACGAGCGCAAATATAGCCTTCAAACCCTCTCCCCACCGTAAAACAAAAAGCTCGGGGCAGTAGCTATTATTCCTAAAATTGCAGGTTTAAACTCTGATTCCTTCATTATTAGACTAAATTCGACTTTCTTTGGCCTGTATCGAACTTATATTTGCATTTTCAAGTGGCTTTTTAGTCAGAAATCAAGGACGCTAACTATGTATCAAAATTAGCGTCCAAGGGTGGCATTGATGGATAATAATGATACAAAAAACGAGGTCGAGAAATTTGTGCTCGTTTTTGTCTTAGTTGAAATATTGAATAGAAGTTAAGAGATTAACAATATACCTGTTCGTGTGATGCATAACGCTGTATAAATATACATTTTGAACTCCTTCCATGCTTTCAAAAGCTTCCATGCTTTCAAAAGCTTCTCACCTTATCAACAATGGTCTTGTCCCTCTTATTTTCTTATCAAAATGGCTGAAAGAACTCCACCTGTTCCCTTAACGAACCATATCAGAAGGCAATAACGGCGTGGCTCGGTTCCATGATCTCCTTTGGTCCGACGAAGACTTCATATCCCGCTTTCCACACCGTTTCCGCGCAATCCGTAGCATCTTCCACCTCGAAGGCGATATGGCGGATGGCGCCGGTCTCATGATCGCCCGGTCCGTTTGTGAACACTTCCAGAAGACCACACCCAGAATCCAGCATATCCTGTCCATTGCATGGCGGATTATGATGCTTTCGCCCATCCCGGATTATGGCGCTGCGCGCCATTTGGGATTTGAAGATTTACAATTTAAGATTTGGCTATGTTGTCAACATCCTTATAGCCCGTCAGCGTGGCAAAAACAGCATATGCTCCTTTTGTCTATCGCATTTTTCTGTCAATCCCACAACTTTCCGTGATGAACCTATATATCGTACCCGGGCGGGCGCCGAATCGGCGCCCCTACGCATGTTTCATGAATTTATATGCGTTTTGAGACAGCCCCTTTATACATGCAAAGGAATGAGAGCAACGAGCCCCCCAGCCTCCTGATGTTCTGGACGGCGGCGGTCAGGAAGCGCTGTTCGCGCATGCGGGATCACTTCGGCAACCTGTCTTAATTCGCGAATATCCGAAAAAAACTATTGACAAGACAAACCCGGGGTGATATAATGTATTTAGTTAATGAATAACATACATGAACGAAGTAATTGAATAATCGGCAATCTCATTGAGACAAAATATATGCGCAAACGCATATATAATATAAGGAGGTACTCCCATGAAGAAGCTGTTGGCTCTCGTTCTTACCTTGATTCTGTGCGCCGGCATGGTCGGCGCGGTTGCCGATGCCAAGCCCGCCGTCGGCGTGCTGTGGTACAACTTTGGCGACACCTTCATCGCCACCGCCCGTCAGTGCCTGAACAACATCACCAAGGCCGAGGATTTCTTTGACCTGACCGACGCGGACAGCATGAACGACGTGCCCACCCAGACCAACAACCTGAACAACATGCTCACCCAGGGCAAGGATTACATCGTCATCAACAACATCAACGACAACGACGTCGACAATGTCATCCAGGGCATCATCGACGAGGGCTGCAAGGTGGTCATGGCGAACTGCTCCGCCGCCAGCGACGAGACCTACGAGAAGAACGCCGGCAGCGTGTATCTGGTCACCAGCCGCGCCACCCAGTCCGGCACCATCATGGGCGAGAAGCTGGCCGAGTACTGGCTGGCCCATCCGGAAGCCGACCGCAACGGCAACGGCAAGCTGGACTACATCATGCTGCTGGGCATCCAGACCCACTATGACACCATCGTGCGCGCCCAGTACTCCGTGGAGGCCCTGGAGGCTGCCGGCATCGAGGTCAACAACATCGGCGGCGACCTGGTGTGCGATTATCAGCGCGCCAAGGCCCAGGACACCGTGGCAGCCCTGCTGGCCAACTTCAGCGACGACATCGACGCCGTCATCGCCTGCAACGACGACATGGCCCTGGGCGCCATCGAGGCCCTGAAGGCCGGCGGCTTCTTCGGCGACGGCACCTACATCCCCGTGTGCGGCGTTGACGCCACCGTGGCCGGCCAGGAGGCCGTGGCCGACGGCACCATGCTGGTCACCGCGCTGAACAACCCCGTGAAGCTGGCCCAGGCCACCTACAAGGTGCTTAAGCTGATGGACGCGGGCGAGGACGTCAACACCGAGACCGTTGGCATCGACGGCGTGACCGTCGAGGGCGCGAAGGTGTGGATCAGCTACATCGGCATCACCAAGGACAACCTGGAAGAGGCTGCCTACGACGTGAACACCACCACCTACTGATCCCCCTGACCCATACCCCTGAACGGTTTGGCAGCCGGCTGTGAACAAGCTGGCTGCCTTTTCAAAACCAGGCTTTCATTCAAAGGAGAGGATTTCATGGCGGATTCCAAGGTAATCCTGCAAATGAGTCACATATCCAAGAGCTTTCCCGGCGTGAAGGCGCTGGACGACGTGTCGCTGACCGTCCGGGCGGGCACGGTGCACGCGTTGATGGGCGAAAACGGCGCGGGCAAGTCCACGCTGATGAAGTGCGCCTTCGGGCTCTATCACCCGGACGAGGGTGAGATTCAGATCGACGGCGTCCCGGTGACGCTTCAGAATCCCAGGGCCGCCATGGACAAGGGCGTCTCCATGATCCACCAGGAGCTCCAGCCCATCCGCACCCAGAACGTGATGGAGAACATCTGGATCGGCCGCTATCCCTACAAAAAGGTCGGCCTGATCCCGTGGGTGGACGAAAAAAAGATGTACGCCGACACCAAGAGCCTGCTGGACGGCCTGGGCATCCACGATATCGATCCCCGACGCACCGTGGGCGAGCTGTCGGTATCCCACTGTCAGCTTCTGGAGATCGCCCGCGCGGTCTCCTACGGCGCGAAGGTCATCATCATGGACGAGCCCACCTCCTCGCTGACCGAGGTGGAGACGGAGCTGCTGTTCAAGATCATCGAGCAGCTCACCCGCCAGGGCGTGGCCATCATCTACATCTCCCACAAGATCGACGAGATCCTGCGCATCGCCGACGAGGTCACCATCATGCGCGACGGCAGGCTGGTGGGCACCTGGCCCGCCTCCGAGCTGAACACCGACCTGATCGTCAGCCGCATGGTGGGCCGCGAGATGACCAGCCGCTTCCCGCCCAAGGACCATCGGATCGGCGGGGAATACCTGCGGGTGGAGCAGTTCACCAGCGCCAACCCCAAGTCCTTCAAGGATATCAGCTTCTCCGTGCACCGGGGCGAGATCCTGGGCATCGGCGGGCTGGTGGGCGCGCAGCGCACGGAGCTGATGGAGTCCGTGTTCGGGCTTCGTCCCCTGGCGTCGGGCAGGCTGGTGATCAACGGCAGGGAAGTGAAGATCGAAAACGCCCACGACGCCATCGCCAACGGCATCGCGCTTTTGACCGAGGAGCGCCGCGCCAGCGGCATCATCCCCATGCTGGACATCGTCGAGAACACCGTGGTGGCCGACGAGACCAAGGAGGCGAAGCGCTTCCACACGGGAATGGGGCTTTTAAACAACCGCAAGCGCGCCGAGGAGACGCAGAAGTACGTGGACCAGCTGCAAATCAAGACACCGGACCTGAAGACCGCCATCCGCAACCTCTCCGGCGGCAACCAGCAGAAGGTGCTGCTGGGGCGCTGGATGCTGACGGAGCCGGACATACTGATACTGGACGAGCCCACCCGCGGCATCGACGTGGGCGCGAAGTATGAAATCTACAGCCTGATGGAAGAAATGGTGCGGCAGGGCAAGTGTGTCATCATGATCAGCTCCGAGATGCCGGAGCTGCTGGGCATGAGCGACCGCATACTGGTCATGTGCGAGGGCCATTTGAGCGGCATCATCGACGGCGCCACGGCGACGGACGAGCAGGTCATGCTCCTCGCCAGCCGGTACGAATCGAAAGCAGTGTAAAGGGGTGCGGTTATGGAAACCAGACGCTTTGATCTCAAAAAGTTCCTGATGAACAACGTGCTGTACGTCATCATGCTGGTCATCATCGCGGCCATCGCGGTGATCAGCGGCGGCAAGTTCTTCTCCATGCGCGTGATGCGCGACATCCTCAACCAGAGCTCCGTGCGCGTGTTGGTCGCCCTGGGCTGTATGTTCGTCATACTGACCGGCCAGGCGGACCTCTCCGGCGGCCGCATGGTGGGCCTGGCGGCGGTGGTCTCGGGCACGCTGGCCCAGCAGGCCACCTACGCCATCAAGTTCTGGCCCGGGCTGCCGGAGCTGCCGCCCATCGTGCCGGTGGTGGTGTCCATCGCGCTGGGCGTGTGCGTGGGCATGGTCAACGGCTGGGTGGTCAGCAAGCTGAAGGTGCCCGCCTTCCTGGCGACGCTGGGCATGCAGATGATACTGTTCGGCGCAAACTCCCTCTACATCAACAAGGCCCCCAACAACAGCCAGCCCCTCGGCGGCATACTGTCCAGCTTCAAGGAGCTGGGCTCCGGCAGCGTGTTCGGCGTGACCTACATCATCATCATCGCCGTGGCGGCGGCCATCGCCGTGCACATACTGCAAACCAAGACCACGCTGGGCAAGCAGATCTTCGCCGTGGGCGGCAACCCCGAGGCGGCCCGCGTGAACGGCATCAACGTGTTCATGATCACCCTGGTGACCTACGCCATCGCCGGCGGCTTCTACGGCCTGGCGGGCTGCCTGGAGTGCGCCCGCACCGGCTCCGCCACCAGCGCCTACGGCCTGAGCTATGAGCTGGACGCCATCGCAAGCTGCATCGTGGGCGGCTGCTCCGCCGGCGGCGGCGTGGGCGGCGTGCCCGGCGTGTTCCTGGGCGTGGTGATCTTCAACGTCATCAACTACGGCCTGACCTTTATCGGGCTGTCCAGCTACTGGCAGTACGTGGTCAAGGGCATCATCATCATCACCGCCATCGCCATCGATGTGCGCAAGTACGGCAGGAACGACTGAAGGAGGGGCTGACATGTCTGTTACGAGTGACAAGCTGCGCGCGGAGTTCGGCGCGCAGGACGCGATCCGAGACGCCGGCCTGACGTCCCCGAAGGATGTGCGGCGATTTGACGACATCGCCTACGGCCCCCACCCCCAGCAGCGGCTGGATGTGTACCGCCCCGTCGACGAGGCAGGGAAGCTGCCGGTGATCGTCAGCGTGCACGGCGGCGGCTGGGTGTACGGCGACAAGGAGCTCTACCAGTATTACACCATGAACCTGGCACAGCGGGGCTTCGCGGTGGTCAACTTCTCCTACCGTCTGGCGCCGGAGACGCAGTACCCCGCCCAGATGGCGGACATCAAGGCGGTGTTCGACTGGGCGCACGCCCACGCGGATGAATACGGACTGGACACGGGCAATCTGTTCGCCGTGGGCGACAGCGCAGGCGCGCACCTGCTGGGCCTGTACTGCGACGCCTGCACGAACCCCGAGTACGCCGCCCTCTACGACTTCGACGCCCCTTTCGGCCCGGCGCCAAGCGCCGTCGGCCTGGCCTGCGGCGCGTACACCATCGGCGGCGACGTGGGCGGCAACTGGGATCAGGACCTGAAGCTGATGGAGGATCTGTTGCCCGGCGGACCCACCCCGGAAAACCTGCGGCTGGTGGACGTGCGGCGCTGGATCACCCCCGCCTTCCCGGAGACCTTCTTCTTCACCTGCACCGGCGACTTCCTGCAGGAGCAGGCCGACGCCCTGCAGTTGACCCTGCGCGAGCGGCAGGTGCCCCACGTGATGCGGTTCTACGGCGACGCCGGGCACGCGCTGGGACACGTGTTCCACTGCAACATGCGCTCCGAGGAAGGGCGGCGCTGCAACGACGAGCAGTGCGCCTTCTTCAGGAACGTCATGGCGAAAAAGGCGAGTGTGTGAGCTTTCAATTGCCAAGGAGGGAGGCGTGACGGATGGAGCAAAGGAATGTCGTGGCGATGCCCTCGGACCTGCGGAGCCGGAACTTCGGCTACATCCTGAACACGATCTGCCGCAAGAAGCAGTTCACCATCACGGATATCGCGGAGACTACGCGGATGAGCCGCCACACCATCGCCAAGGCGCTGACGGCGCTGATGGAGAAGGGCATCGTCGTGCCCAACGGCAAGGCCAGCTCCACCAACGTGGGCGGGAAGAAGCCGGTGCAGTACGCGCTCAACGACAAGGCCTATGTGGTCTGCATGAGCGCGGGCGAGCACCGGACCTGCTTCTCGCTGATGACCCTGGATTACCAGCGGATCGATTCGGTGACGCTGCGCTTCCTGGCGGACTACAGCCCGGAGCGCTTCATCGCCGAGAGCGCCGAGGCGTGCCGGACGCTGATACAGCATAACGGCATCGCGTTGAGCGACCTGCTGGGAATCTCCTACTGCATGGGGGGCATCGTGGACGAGGAGTCGGGGCTGATCCGCTACGCGGCCACCGTGCCGGAATGGGGCCGGAACATCGAAATCAAGCGCATGATCGAGGGCGCGCTGCCTTTCAGGACGCGGCTGAGCATCGACAACGTCTGCAAGATCTGTGCCCGCACGATGATCTCTCATGACAATATCAACCAGAAGAATGTGGCCGTGTTCTACTGCGACTACGGCATGGGGATCACCTTCATTGAGGAGGGCGGCATCCGCCAGACGCCCCACAAGATCGCCCACGAGTGGGGGCATATGGTGATCGACCCCTCGGACAGGGAGCGCTGTGGCTGCGGCGGCTACGGGTGCGCGGAGATGCAGTTGAGCGAGCGGCGATTGCAGCAGAAGATCGAGGCGCTGCCGCCCGGGCGGCGGGCGGCCCTGTTGACCGGCTATGACGGGGCGGAGGATATCCGCATCCACATCATGAAGCAGAGCGAACGGGGAAATCCGGACGCCGGGGTGCTGACGCGCTACATGGCGGACATGTTCGGAATCATCATCCGCAACGTCTACCTGGCCATCGATCCGGACTATATCGTGCTGCTGGGAGCCTTCGCCCACTGCACCGATTCATTCCTCGACGCCGCGTGCCGGAAGGTGACGGAAAACCTCTATCTCGCGGACGTCGATATCGAGCTGCGCAGATATCCCCGGAGCATTCGCTCCCTCCAGGAGATCGGCGGCGTGAACACCATCCTTCGCAATGTGGTCAGGGAAATCATACTGGAGTAGGCGGCCTGCCGGCGAAGGTGATCAACAGGATCAACACAACGGAAGGTGAGAATGAGGGATATGACTGTCGAGGAACTGTCGAAGAGCATTGTGGAACAGGTGGGCGGGGCGGGGAACATCGCCTCCGCCGTCAACTGCATGACGCGCCTGCGCATCACCGTGCGGGACGACGCGGCCATCCGCGCAGACGGGCTCAAAGCGCTGCCGGGCGTGCTGGCCGTGATTCACAGGCAGGCGAATTACGTGGAGGTCGTGGTCGGGCCCGGGAAGAGCCGCAGGTGCATGGACGTGCTCAGGAAAATGGGCATACAGAGCGGCGCGAACGCAGGCGCGAACGCGGCGGCGGTCCCGGACGCCTCCGACGGCCGAATCAAGCGCGCGATGCGGCTGTTCGGGCAGATCTTTGCGCCCCTGATCCCCGGGATCATCGTCTCCGGGCTGTGCGCGGGCGTCGCGGCGATGATCGCGCAGCTCGCGCCGGGCTATGCGGACAATCCCACCCTGTCGGTGACGTACCAACTGCTGACGGGCATCAACGCGGCCTTCATGACCTACCTGTCCGCCTGGGCGGGCTACCGGGCCGCGGAGGCCTTCGGGGGCACGCCAGTGCTGGGCGGCATGATCGGCATGTTCACCACCCTTGAAAACGTGAACGCCATCTCCAAAACCGTGGGGTGGTACAACGACGCCCAGCCCCTGAACGCCATCCTGCGGGCCGGGCGCGGAGGATTGATCGCCGCGCTGATCGGGGTGTGGATCATGTGCAAGCTGGAGACCGCGATACGAAAGCGCATGCCCGAGGCGCTGGACACGGTTTTCACGCCGCTTTTGACCGTGATTTTTACCCTTGTGCCCTATGTGCTGATCATCATGCCGTTCACCGGGATCATCTCCACCGGGCTTTGCAGGCTGGTGGGCGCGGTGGCGCTGAACCGGAGCCCCCTGGTGCGCATGCTGGCCGGCTTTCTGGGCGCGTCGCTGTTTCTGCCGATGGTGGCCATGGGCATGCACCACGGGCTGATTGCCCTCTACGCGGTTCAACTGGAGACCTTCGGCTATGTGACCCTGTACCCGGCGCTTGCCATGGCGGGGGCGGGGCAGATCGGCGCGGCGCTGGCCATTGCCGTAAAGGCCCGGCGCGTGGGCAATCACCGGCTGTGCGGCGTCATCAACGGCGCGATGCCCGCGGCCATACTCGGCGTGGGGGAACCGCTGATCTACGGCGTGACGCTGCCCCTGGGCCGACCCTTTGTCACGGCAGGGCTGGGCGCGGGCTTCGGCGGCGCGTTCGTCATGCTGATGGAGGTGGCCTCGACCACATGGGGGCCCTCCGGCGTGCTGGGCGCGTTCGTCATGACGGAAGGGCCCAGGGGCGCGCTGCCCTCGGTGGCGTGTTACCTGGCGGGCCTCGTCATCAGCGGCGTGATCGCGTTCTTCATTACGATGGCCATGGTCCAGGGCGACACCCTCCAGGACATTTCCTGTTGATGTTATGGATCTGTTAAAATGCGAGGGAAAGCACGTCCGCATAACGGACATATACGGGGAAACCTTCACGGGCATGGCGAGCTACGGCATGCGCGAGTTTCTGATGCACGAGTACGGCGGAGACGAGGAGGGCGTTTTCATTGAGGACGTCCTCATTTACCGTTCCCAGATCGCTTCAATAGAAGAAATCGAAGTGCACGGGACCGTGGAGCTGTGGACGGAACGGATGGTCCTGCGCAGATACCGCCCGGAAGACGCCGAACCGCTGTATCGACGTTTGGGAAAAGACCCGGCGATGGCACAATACTCGGGGTGGAATCCCTACGCGACCCTGGAAATGGCCGAGGACACCGTGCGCCGCTTCATCGACGGGTATAAAGATGCGCATGTCTACTCGTGGGTGATGGATGTCGACGATGTCGTGATCGGGACGATCGGGGCCTACGATCATCAGGACGGCCGTATCGAGGTCGGCTTCAGCGTCGTGCCAGGCTGGCAGGGGCGCGGTTACGCGACGGAAGCCCTGAGGAAGGTGCTGGAATACCTGACGGAAAACGAAGGTATTTCCTGCGTGACCGCCTGGTGCGCCGCGGACAACGCCGCGTCGGGGCGCGTGCTCGAAAAGGCCGGGATGAAGATGGTGTGCGCGGAAAAGGACGGCCTTGCGGTGGGAGGCAGGACATATGACAAACGGATCTACGAATACAGGCGGGAAACCCGATCCGGACACCCTGATGTTCTTTGACGCGCATCCGGAGGCGCTTTCGCTGTATCAGGCGTTTGAGGAGCGCCTCTTTGCTGCGTTCCCCGTGGTGAACAAGCGCGTGCAGAAGACGCAGATCACGTTTTCCAACCGGCATGTCTTTGCCTGCGTCTCCTTTGCGCGCGTGCGGCGGAAAGCCGAAAAAACGTGAAGGGATCCATTATGAGAACAGCGCTGCTTGTGATCGATATGCAAAACGACTATCTGCGGGAAAACAGGAAAAAGATGTTTTCCTATGATACCGCGCGGCTGACCGCGTCCGTCAACGCGCTGGTTCGCCGGTATGGGCTCGTGATCTACATCCGGCACATCATACAGAACCTGCCGACAAATCGGTTGCTGTTCGGGTATTCGATTGCGGGGACGGCGGGCGCGGACCTGTACGGCGGGCTGGATATCGTGTCCGATTACTGCTTTGACAAATACTTCGGCGATGCGTTCACGAACCGGGCGCTGGGAAAGCTGCTTCGGGAGCAGGGCGTCGAGGTCGTGCATCTCTGCGGCCTGGACGAGTGCGGATGCGTCGCCGCCACGGCGCTGGGCGCGGTGAAGAGGGGATTCAAAGCGGAGATCCTGAAAAAGGGCACCGCGACCGTGCTGCCCGCGGCGAAGGTCGCCAAAACGCATGAGAAGCTGCGCCGGGCAGGCGTGACATGGAGGGATGACGATGAATGATCTGCTGACGATCATCAGGGGCAGGAAGAGTGTCCACACCTTTGACGGCAGGCCCGTCAGTGCTGAAGACAGGGAGAAGCTTGAACAATACGTTCAGACGATCGCGAATCCCTTTGACATTCCGGTCCGGTTCGTCTGGCTGGACGCGAAGGAACACGGGCTGTCCAGTCCCGTGCTGTCGGGCGAAACGCTGTACGTCGCCGGGATCGTCGACAGGGTCCCGTATTCGGACGTGGCCTTCGGCTACTCCTTTGAAAAGCTGGTGCTGTACGCCTGGTCGCTGGGCATCGGGACCACCTGGATCGGGGGCACGATGAAGCGGGAGGCGTTTGAGCGCGCCGCGGGGCTTGCGGCGGGCGAGAGGATGCCCTGCGTCAGTCCCGTCGGATACCCCGCCGGGAAGCGCTCCATCAGGGAAACGCTGATGCGCAAGGGCGTCGGCGCCGATTCGCGCCTGCCCGCCGACAGGCTCTTCTTTGACGGCGCATGGGACGTCAGCCCGTCCGCTGAGCAGCAGGAGACGCTCTCGGAGCTGATCGAAATGGTGCGCTGGGCGCCGTCCGCCGTCAACAAACAGCCCTGGCGGGTCGTCGTATCGGGTCGGGATTTCCACTTCTATGAAAAGCGGGACAGGGGCTATGTCGGCGAAAAGACGGGCGACCTGCAAAAGATCGACGTCGGAATCGCGCTCTGTCATTTCATGATGGGCCTGGAGGAGCAGGGGAGGAAGGCGGAAATGATCGCCTCAGACCCCGGGCTGGCCGTCCCGGCTGGCGTCGAGTACATCGCGACCGTCAGGGAGATTTGAACCGTGAAGCACATTACTCTGGCACGATTCGGGAGAATCCTTAAAGATATCCCACAGGTTTCCGTGATGAGCCAAAAAAAGACTGTGAGCATCTCACTCACAGCCATGATCAAACCCAGAGACGGTAGGGAACCATGGTAATGCTGATTATACTCTGACAGGAAAAACGAACAGCGCCTCCTCCCATGGAAGAGACGCTGTTTGAAACG
>CADASI010000098.1 GCA_902790525.1 uncultured Eubacteriales bacterium | reverse complement strand
TCCGCAGGCTTGCTGGCGGCAAGTCAAGGGCCGACAACGAAGCCATGGCGGAAAAGCCACCGCAGGATGGTTGATTTTTAGACTGAAATTAGTATGAGGATATCCGGTATTACTGCTGATCAAAAAACAGGGCCCATGACTTTCACCTTTCGGTGTCAAAGTCATGGGCCCTGTTTATACCCATCAGATCTCCTCGTCCTCCGCCCCGGCGGGATCGGCGTTATCGAGGTTATCGATGTCGTCGATATCGTCCCTGACGCCGTCTGCGATGTCGTCGGCGGGGATCTCGTCGTAGACAGGCTCGTCGGTATCGAGGGCGTCGATATCGTCGATATCCTCGTCGGACGCCTCCTCCTCGGCGTCAGCCCGCGCCACGCCGACCACCTTGCTGCCGCCGCTGACGCGCATCAGCCGCACGCCCTGGGTGTTGCGGCCCAGCGTGGAGATGGAGCTCACCGGCATGCGTATGACGGTGCCGTCGTCGGTGATCAGCAGTATGTCCTCGGCCTCGTGGGCTAGCAGCTGGCAGGTCAGGCGGCCGGTCTTGTCGGTCAGGTTCATGGCCTTGATGCCCTTGCCGCCGCGGCCCTGCACGCGGTACTCGTCGGCCTCGGTCAGCTTGCCGTAGCCCAGCTCGGTGATGGACAGCACCTTCATATCGTCGAACACCGGGCACATGTCCACGACCTCGTCGTCGCCGGTCAGCTCGATGGACTTCACGCCCATGGCGGCGCGGCCGATGGGGCGCATGTCCGTCTCGGGGAAGCGTATGGCCATGCCGTTCCGGGTGCCCAGCAACAGCTCGTAGGAGCCGTCGGTGAGGGCCACGCGGATGAGCTCGTCGTCCTCCTTGAGCACCAGCGCGATCAGCCCGGCCTTGCGCAGGTTGGTGAACTCCGAAAGCTCCGTGCGCTTGATGACGCCCTTCTTGGTGGCCATCACCAGGAAGTGCCCGGCCACCTTTTCCGCCGGCACCGGCAGCATGGCGGTGACCTTTTCCCCGCCGTCCAGCTGCAGCAGGTTCACGATGGCGGTGCCGCGGGCGGTGCGCCCGGCCTCGGGGATCTGGTAGCAGTTGAGCTGGTACACGCGGCCGCGGTTGGTGAAGAACATCAGCGGGTCGTGGGTGGACACCACCACCATCTGCTCCACGAAGTCCTCCTCGCGGGTGGTCGCGCCCACGACGCCCTTGCCGCCGCGCTTCTGGGCGCGGTAGGTGGTCTTGGGCAGGCGCTTCACGTAGCCGTAGTGGGTCAGCGTGACCACCATGTCCTCCTCCTGGATCAGGTCCAGCATGTCGATCTCGCCGTCCAGCATGGAGATCTCCGTGCGGCGGGGGTCGGCGTACTTGCGCTTGATCTCGAGGATCTCGTCCTTGATGATATTGAGCACCATCTGCTCGTTGGCCAGCACGTCCTTGTAGTAGGCGATCAGCTTCTCGAGCTCGGCGTACTCGGCCTCGATCTTGTCCCGCTCCAGGCCGGTCAGGCGCTGCAAACGCATGTCCAGTATGGCCTGGGCCTGCCGCTCGGTGAGCCCGAAGCGCTGCATCAGGCCGTCGCGGGCGTCCTGGGCGGTGCGGGAGGCGCGGATGAGGGCGATGACCTCGTCGATGTTGTCCAGCGCGATCAGCAGGCCCTCCAGTATGTGGCTGCGGGCCTCGGCCTTGTTCAGGTCGTACTGCGTCCTGCGGCGGATGACGTCCTCCTGGTGGTCCAGGTAGTGGCGGATGATCTGGTGCAGCGACAGTATCTTCGGCTCGCCGTCCACCAGCGCCAGCATGATGGCCCCGAAGGTGTCCTGCAACTGGGTGTGCTTGTAGAGGGTGTTCAGCACCACGTTGGCGTTGACATCGCGCTTCAACTCAATGACGATGCGCATGCCCTGCCGGTCGGACTCGTCGCGGATGTCGGAGATGCCCTCGATGGCCTTCTCGTGGACCATCTCGGCGATCTTCTCGATCAGCTTGGCCTTGTTGACCATGTAGGGGATCTCGGTCACGACGATGCGCTGGCGGTTCTGGGGCATCTCCTCGATCTCGGACTTCGCCCGCACCACGATGCGGCCGCGGCCCTCGTGGTAGGCGTCGTAGATGCCGCGCCGGCCCAGGATCACGCCGCCGGTGGGGAAGTCCGGGCCCTTGATGTGCTGCATCAAATCGTCGGTGGTGCAATCGGGGTTGTCGATCATGCACACCACGCCGTCGATGACCTCGCCCAGGTTGTGGGGCGGTATGTTCGTCGCCATGCCCACGGCGATGCCCGCGGAGCCGTTGACCAGCAGGTTCGGGAAGCGGCTGGGCATCACGGCGGGCTGCATCAGCGTCTCGTCAAAGTTCGGGTAGAAGTCCACCGTCTCCTTGTCGATGTCGCGCACCAGCTCGAGCGCCAGCTTTGAAAGCCGCGCTTCCGTGTAACGCATGGCTGCCGCGCCGTCGCCGTCCACCGAGCCGAAGTTGCCCTGGCCCTCCACCAGCAGCGCGCGGGTGGAGAAGTCCTGCGCCAGGCGCACCATGGCATCGTACACCGAGCTGTCGCCGTGCGGGTGGTACTTGCCCAGCACGTCGCCCACGATGCGCGCCGACTTTCGGAACGGCTTGTCCGGCGTGATGCCCATCTCGTTCATCGAGTACAGTATGCGCCGGTGCACGGGCTTTAAGCCGTCCCGCACGTCGGGCAGAGCCCGCGTCACGATGACCGCCATGGCGTAGCTGATGAATGATTTCTTTAACTCGTCCTCGATGTTGAGGGGGGTGAGTTTGCCGATGTTGTATTCGTCTGCCAAGAGTAGTCTCCTCCATTTCTGTTAGAGGTTACTCGGAAAAGAGGGATTAGGGATTAGGGATTAGGGATTAGAAATAGCTGAACAGGCTATATTTCAATTCCCACTCCTTTATCCTTGGACCTTCATTCTCCCAGTTTTGCTATGAGTACATTGAGCATACGGCCGATTTCGTCGCTGAGTATCATAGCTTTTGATATCTGTTCTTTGGTAAGATAGCGCAGCTCAACGCATATCAGCAACTGCGTTTCAAGCTCGTATTTGGACCCTCGGGCCATTGAGAGAAAGCGTGCATAGTCCTTTACCGAGGTACGCCCGTTTCCCTCCGCGATGTTGGAGGGTATGGACACCACCGCACGCCGAATCTGATCGGACAGGGCATAGGTCTCTTCCTTCGGCAGATGTTTAACAAGTCCGTATGTCTCAACGACCAATTCCATCGCTCTTTTCCATACGACAAGTTCCCTGTAATTTTTGGCATTCGCCATATTCAAAACCCTCTGCTGTTTCTAATCCCTAGTCCCTAATCCCTAATCCCTCTCCGTACCCCGTCAAATATCCAAATCCGCCACCAACTTCGCATTCTGCTCGATAAACTCCCGCCGGGGCTCGACCTGATCGCCCATGAGGAGGGTGAACAGCTCGTCGGCGGCGATGGCGTCCTTCATTTCGACGCGGTACATCTGCCGGGTCTCGGGGTTCATGGTGGTATCCCAGAGCTGCTGGTAGCTCATCTCGCCCAGGCCCTTATAGCGCTGGATCTCGGGCTTGGCGTCGCGGCCCATCTCGTCGAGCAGCTTCTGGAGCTGGTCGTCGGAGTAGACGTACTGCTCGGTCTTGCCGCGGGTCACCTTGTACAGCGGCGGCTGGGCGGCGTAGACGTAGCCGTCCTCGATGAGCTTGGGCATGAAGCGGTAGAAGAACGTCAGAAGCAGTATGCGGATGTGGCTTCCGTCCACGTCGGCGTCGGTCATGCACACGATGCGGTGGTAGCGCAGCTTGGCGGGGTCGAAGTCGTTGCCGAAGCCCGCGCCGAAGGCGGTGATCATGGCCTTGATCTCGGCGTTGCCCAGGGCCTTGTCCATGCGGGTCTTTTCGACGTTCAAAATCTTTCCGCGCAGGGGCAGTATGGCCTGGAAGTGCCTGTCGCGGCCCTGCTTGGCGCTGCCGCCGGCGGAATCGCCCTCGACGATAAATATCTCGCACTTGGCCGGGTCGCGCTCAGAGCAGTCCGCCAGCTTGCCAGGCAGCGAGGCCGACTCCAGCGCGGTCTTGCGCCGGGTCAGGTCGCGGGCCTTGCGGGCGGCCTCGCGGGCGCGGGCGGCGGAGAGGCACTTGTCCATCACGGCGCGGGCGGCGGTGGGGCTCTCCTCCAGGAAGGTGGAGAGCTTGTCGGACACCATGGCGTCCACCAGCGGGCGGATCTCGGAGTTGCCCAGCTTGGTCTTGGTCTGGCCCTCGAACTGCGGCTCCATCAGCTTGACGGACACGATGGCGGTCAGGCCCTCGCGCACGTCATCGCCGGTGAGGTTGGCGTCGCTTTGTTTGATCATATTGGTCTTGCGGCCGTAGTCGTTGATGACCTTGGTCAGCGCGTTGCGGAAGCCCGCCAGGTGGGTGCCGCCCTCGGGGGTGTGAATGTTGTTGGCGAAGGAGAACACCGACTCGTTGAAGCTGTCGTTCCACTGGAGCGCCACCTCGACGGTGGAGCCGTTCTTCACACCGGAGATGTACACCGGCGGCGCGAACAGCGGCGTCTTGTGGCGGTTCAGGTACTCCACGAAGGACACGATGCCGCCCTCGTAGTGGAACACCTTCTCGTTGACGGGCTCGGCCCGCTCGTCCCGCAGGGTGATGCGGATGCCGGCGTTCAAAAAGGCCATCTCGCGGAAGCGGGTCTTTAAGGTGTCGAAGTCGAAGTGCCCGGTCTCGAAGATGCCGGGCTCCGGGTCCTCGCCGGTCTTGACGTCGGGCCAGAAGCGTATGGTGGTGCCGGTGCGCTCCGTCTCCCCCACCACCTTCAGATCGTAGAGGATCTTGCCGCGCTCGTACTCCTGCTGATAGATCTTGCCGTCCTGGTGGACGTTCACCTGCAGGTGGCTCGACAGCGCGTTGACCACCGACGCGCCCACGCCGTGCAGGCCGCCGGAGACCTTGTAGCCCTCGCCGCCGAACTTGCCGCCGGCGTGCAAAACCGTCAGGCACACCTCCACCGCGGGGCGGCCCATCTTGGGATGGATGCCCACCGGGAAGCCGCGGCCGTTGTCCTGCACCGTCACGGAGCCGTCCCTCTGCAGGGTGACCTCGATGTGGTCGCAGAAGCCCGCCAGGGCCTCGTCGATAGCGTTGTCCACGATCTCGTAGACCAGGTGGTGCAGGCCCCGCTCGTCCGTGGAACCGATATACATGCCCGGCCTGCGGCGCACGGCCTCCAGCCCTTCAAGCACCTGTATCTGACTTTCGTCGTAATGATTTTCTCTTAGCATGAATGAAGCCTTTCGCGGTCCCCCGGGGGCGGGGAACAAATTTTTTCTTCTTATATTGATTATACCACTTTTTCACACCCTCAAGCACGCATGCTACGGTAAAGAATCGACATGTTAAATACTTTTAACGCAATGCGCAGCGTCCCGCCGCCCTCGCCGGAAGGCGCTCCCCTGCCGACCAAATTCGCAACATTTCCACCCTTGACAACCCCCGCCATTCGTGCGATAATAGACGGGCGGAAAACAGGATATGCACCCATAGCTCAGCAGGATAGAGCGACCGCCTCCTAAGCGGTAGGTCAGGGGTTCGAATCCCTTTGGGTGCGCTGACAACAGAACCGCCCTTCACAGGGGCGGTTTTGTTGTCAGCGCATCCAAACGGGATAATCGAATCCCAGTACGCGAAGCGGACTTGGAGTTCGGCGTAGCCGCGGCGCGCTTGCGCGTCGCCATCCCTTTGGGTGCGCTTGAAAGCAGCTGCCCCGTTTGGGACAGCTGCATTTTCATCGCGTTTTCAATCCGATTATTACCAGCGTAAAAACCATGGCCCCGGTCAAAATAGTGTCAGGCTGAACGACACCGCGTCGATTCGCCGACAAAAAACAGAAAGGGGTCATTGAAAATGGCTAACAACAACTCCAACAACAACCAGATCAACGTTCCCGAGGCGCGTCAGGCCATGTACGACATGAAGCACGAGGTCGCCAACGAGCTGGGCATCTCCCTGAACGACGGCTACAACGGCAACCTGTCCTCCAAGGACGCCGGCCACATCGGCGGCAACATGGTCAAGAACATGTTGCCCGCACGACCCGCGCAACACCTCCTGCGCGTGCCGAAGCGCATCGTCGGGGGAAGGCAGACGCCGGTGGTGTATCGCGCGCGGGTGGTGGTCGGGACGGTGTCTAAATCACTTCAACCTTGATGAGGTTGGTGTTGCCGGACTTGCCGTTGGTGACGCCGCCGGTGATGACGATCTTGTCGCCGGGCTTCAGGCCGAGCTTTTCGCGGGCGAGCTGCGTGGCGACGTAGAACAGCACGTCGGTGGAGGTATACTCCACGGACAGCGCGGGCACGACGCCCCAGGACAGGGCGAGCTGGCGCATGGTGCGCGCGCTGGTGGTGGAGGCGAGGATGTCCACGGGCGCGCGGAAGCGGGAGATCATGCGGGCGGTGCGGCCGGACAGGGAGCAGACCACGATGGCCTTGGCCCCGATGTCGATGGCCATGCCGCACACGGCGTGGGAGATGGCGTCCACGGTGTCGTGGGTGATGAACTCGGCCTGGTGGAAGCGCTGGGTGTAGTCGATCTTGCGCTCGGTGGCCTCGGCGATCTTCGCCATGACCGCCACGGCCTCCACGGGGTGCTCGCCCGCGGCGGTCTCGCCGGAGAGCATCACGGCGCTGGTGCCGTCGTACACGGCGTTGGCCACGTCGGAGATCTCGGCGCGGGTGGGGCGAGCGTTGTGGATCATGGACTCCAGCATCTCCGTGGCGGTGATGACCCGCTTGCCGATGATGCGGCACTTGTCGATCAGGTGCTTCTGCACGGCGGGCAGCTCCTCGTAGGGGATCTCCACGCCCATGTCGCCGCGGCCGATCATGATGCCCTCGCAGGCCTGGCAGATGTCCTCGATGTTGTCGATGCCGGACTGGTTCTCGATCTTGGCGATGAGGCTGATGCTCTGGCCGCCGTGGGCGTTCAGGAACTCCCGCACGTCTATGAGGTCCTGCTTGCGGGACACGAAGGAGCAGGCCACGTAGTCCACGCCGTGCTCAATGCCGAACAGCAGGTCGGACTTGTCCAGCTCCGACAGGTAGATCTGGTTTAGAACCTTGCCGGGGAAGGACATGCTCTTCCGGTCGGACAGCTCGCCGCCCACCGCCACGCGGCAGCGGATCTCGCCGTCTTTGATCTCCACCACGTCCAGCGCCAGCAGGCCGTTGGCCAGCAGCACGCGGTTGCCGGGCTCCAGGTCGTCGGCCAGGCCTGCGTAGTTGACGGACACGCGGGTCTCGTCGCCGGGCACGTCGTCCACGCACAGCGTGAACATCTGGCCCTCCTCCAGCGTGATTTTGCCGTTTTTGAAGGTCTTGATGCGGTATTCCGGGCCCTTGGTGTCCAGCATGATGGCGATGGGCCTGTCCAGGCGCTCCCGAACCTTCTTGATGTTGGCGATCTTGACCGCGTGCTCCTCGTGGGTGCCGTGGGAGAAGTTGATGCGGGCCACGTTCATGCCCGCCTCCATCATCGCCGAGAGGGTCTCGGGCGCTCCGCTGGCCGGGCCGATGGTGCAGATGATCTTGGTCTTGCGCATGGGGATTGCCTCCTTTGTGATGATCGCAGGCGGTCAGCCGTTGTCGGGCATGTCAAACTGTCCGATGGCGTCGGTGATGGTGCGCGCCGCATCCATCTTCTCGTACTTGGCAAATTGCAGCTTGTTCTTCTGACTGTGGCTCAGACACGCGGGGCCGCCGATGCAGCCGCCGTCGCAGGCCATGCCCTCGATGAAGTTCTCCTTCAAGACGCCCTTGGACGCCTTGAGCAGCGCGGCATTGCACTCCGAAAGGCCGTTGCAGGAGACGGCCTTCAACTCGAACTCGGTGTTGCCCATCTCCTTGATGGCCTCGGCCACCGCGTCGCCCAGGCCGCCGCAGCGGGCAAAGCCCCGGCCGTAGGAGGAGGAGCTGGTCAGCTTCACGCCCTGGAGCGCGTGCAGGTCCACGCCGGCAGCGTCGAACCACGCCTGCATCTCCAGGAAGGTGATGGCGCAGTCCACCACGTTCTTGGTCTGGGTGTAGAGGGTCTCGAACTTCTTGGCGATGCAGGGCCCAATGAACACGATCTCGGCGGTGGGGTCCTTCTTGCGGATGGCCTGGGCCATCATGGCCATGGGGGAGGGGTTGTGGGAGACGTGCTCCGCCACGGCGGGGTAGTTCTTCTGGGCGAGGCTGACGAAGGCGGGGCAGCAGGAGGAGGTCAAAAAGCCCTTCTCCACCAGCTCCTGCGCCTCGTGGTACGCCACGGCGTCCGCGCCCCAGGCGGCCTCCTCCACCCGGTAGAAGCCCAGCTTCAGTATGCCCTCATAGACCTGCTCGGCGGTGATGTTCGCGTACTGCGCGCCGATGGAGGGCGCGACCACCGCGTAGGTGTGGTAGACCTTGTTGTCAAAGGAGTTTTTGACGATCTCTATGGCCTTGGTGATGAAGGACTTGTCCGAGATCGCGCCGAAGGGGCACTGGTACACGCACGCGCCGCAGGACACGCACTTTTGAAGCTTGATCTTGGCCTTCTGGGTGTCGGGATCGATGGAGATGGCCTTGGTCTTGCACGCCTTGATGCAGGGCCGCTCCAGCCGCAGTATCGCGCCGTAGGGGCAGGCCTGGGCGCAGCGGCCGCACTCCACGCACTTGTCCTTGTCGATGGTGGCGTGGCGGTTGACGATGCGTATGGCGTCCTTCGGGCAGGCGTTCATGCAGTGGTGGGCGATGCAGCCGCGGCAGGCCTGGGTGACGGTGATGCCGTCCACCGGGCACTCGTCGCAGGCGACGGGCAGCACCTCCACCACGTTGGGGTTGCGGGCGTCGCCGCCCAGCGCCAGCTTCACCCGCTGGTTGATGATGGCCCGCTCCTTGTAGATGCAGCAGCGCATGGTGGGCTTCGCGTCGTCCGGTATGATCCGCTCGGCGATGGTCATGGTGTTCTGCGGCGTGAGCCGGTCTTCAAGCGTCAGCGACGCGACCTCCCGGAGCACCTTGTATTTCAGTTCCTGGACATCGGTGTCGAACAGCGGCGTCATGGGCATCCCTCCCTGCATTCGTAGACTGTTATAATGGAATTATAACATAACGCAAACGGGTTAGACAAGCCTAACGCGCGCGCGCGCGGCCCGGAAAACGCGACATATCCGCGCTCTTCGTTCAATCCCGCGAAAAGCCATGAATTAACTTAAAAAAATCTTTTCTTTTGTGGTATTGTATGCTATACTTTAATAGATAGCTGTCTATTTATGATAGGCGATTTCTGTAAAACAATGCTGACTACGATACAAGGAGGAGGATTACCGCATGGGACACCTGAAAACTGAAGCCGTGGAGAAGATTCGCGAGATCTGCGGCAGGTACAAGGACGAGAACACGCCGCTGATGATGATCCTCAGCGACATCCAGAACGAATACGGCTACATCCCCCTGGAGGTGCAGGAGATCGTCTCCGAGGAGACGGGCATCTCCGTGGCGGAGATCTACGGCGTGGTGACGTTCTACTCGTTCTTCTCGCTGACGCCCAAGGGCCGCTTCGTGATCGGCTGCTGTCTGGGCACGGCGTGCTACGTGAAGGGCGCGCAGCAGGTGATCGACAAGTTCTCTGAGGAGCTCAAGATCAAGCCCGGCGAGACCACCGAGGACGGCATGTTCACGCTGGACGCCTTGAGGTGCATCGGCGCCTGCGGCATCGCCCCGGCGGTGAGCATCAACGGCAAGGTTTACCCGAAGATGACCGTCAGCCAGGTGCGCGAGGTCATCGCGCAGCAGTATCTGATCGTCGAGAAAGAGAAGGAAGCGATGGGAGGCGATCAAGCATGATCCGTACCGTTGAAGAACTGAACGCGCGCATCTCCGAGTGCACCAAGCGCCTGGACGACAAGATCGCCGGCGCGGATTCCAGGCGCCACATCGTGCTGTGCGGCGGCACCGGCTGTCTGTCCAACAACTCCGCGGAGATCCGCCACAAATTCGAGGAGGTCCTTAAGGAGAAGGGCGCGAACGACCGCGCCACCGTCAACCAGGTGGGCTGCTTCGGTTTCTGTTCCCAGGGGCCGTTCGTGAAGATCTACCCCGAGGACACCCTCTACCGCCTGGTGAGCATCGACGACGTGGAGGAGATCGTCGAGTCCGACATCCTCAACAATACCGTGGTGGAGCGCCTGCTCTACGAGGACCCCGCTTCCGGCGAGAAGGTCAAGAAGCAGGACGAGATCAACTTCTACAAGAAGCAGCGGCGCGTGGCGCTGCACGGCTGCGGCGTCATCGACCCGGAGAACATCGA
>CADASI010000097.1 GCA_902790525.1 uncultured Eubacteriales bacterium | reverse complement strand
CTCGGTGGCCATCGCCCACGGCATCGGCATGGTCCACCAGCACTTCATGCTGGTGCCGAGCCTGTCGGTGGCGGAGAACATGGTGCTGGGCATGGCCCCGAAGAAGTCCGGCCTGTTCATCGACCGCGCCAAGGCCATCGAGATCACGCGGGAGTACTCCGAAAAATTCAACCTGCACGTGGAGCCCGAAGCCAAGGTGATGGACATCCCCGTGGGCATGAAGCAGAAGGTGGAGATCCTGAAGGCGCTGGTGCGCGGCGCGAAGATACTCATCATGGACGAGCCCACCGCCGTTTTGACCTCCCAGGAGACCGCGGAGCTGTTCGTGGAGCTCAAGAACCTGAAAAACCAGGGCTACACCATCGTGTTCATCTCCCACAAGCTCAACGAGATCATGGAGATCACCGACCGGCTGACCATCATGCGCAACGGCCGCAGCATGGGCGTGTACAACACCTGCGACGTCACCAAGGAGGAGATCTCCCGCCTGATGGTGGGCCGCGACGTGGTGCTGAGCGTGCAGAAGGACAGGGCCGTCCCCGGGGACACGGTGCTTCGGGTGCGGGACCTCGAATACGTCAACGAGTGGCACAAGAAGATGCTGGACAAGGTATCCTTCGACGTGCGCAAGGGCGAGATCCTCGGCATCGCGGGCGTGGAGGGCAACGGCCAGAAGGAGCTGATCGACATGCTGTTCAGCTTCAACGTGCCCAACTCCGGCACCGCCACCGTGAACGGCACCAGCATACTGGGCCTGCCCCAGCAGCGCATCCGCGAGCTGGGCGTGTCGCTGGTGCCCGAGGACCGCATGCTCTACGGCATCGCCGCCTCGGCGTCCATCGAGGAAAACGTCATCTCCGACCGCGCCTCCGACAAGCGCTACAACTCCGGCCCGCTGTTCAACATGAAGGCCATCCACCGGGAGGCGGACCGTCTGATCAGGGAGTTCACGGTGCTGTGCAAGAACCGCAACCAGCACGTGGGCATGCTCTCCGGCGGCAACATCCAGAAGGTGGTGGTGGCCCGGGAGTTCTCCAACGACCCCGTGCTGATACTGGCCGACCAGCCCACCCGCGGCATCGACGTGGGCGCGACGGAGTTCATCCGCAAGAAGCTGGTGGAGCTGTCCCGCTCGGGCATCGCGGTATTGCTGGTGTCCGCGGACTTAAACGAGGTCATGGAGCTCTCGGACAGCCTGATCGTGATGCACAACGGCCAGATCGCCGCCTACTTCGACGACACCGCCGGCCTGACCGACGAGATCATGGGCGAATACATGCTGGGGCTCAAGCAGCAGAGTGATCAGGAGATAAGGAGGGCCTGTCATGACTAAACAACGTCAACTGCGGTTTACCATCATCCGCAGCCTCGTGGCCATACTGATCGCGCTGCTGGTGGCCACGCTGCTGATCTTCATCAGCGCCTCGGGCGCGACGTTCCACGACAAGCTCAGCGCCACCCGGGAGGCCCTGAAGCAGATGCTGGCCGGCCCGGTGTTCCGCTTCAGCAAGAAGAACGGCACCGTCTTCGAGGCCAAGCGCCTGGCGGACATACTGGCCGCCATGATCCCCACCATCTTCACGGGCCTGTCGGTGTGCGTGATGTTCTCCGCCAACCAGTTCAACCTGGGCGCGGAGGGCGGCATCATGCTGGGCGCGTTCATCACGGCCATGGCCGCCATCTACCTGCCGCTGCCCGCGGGGCTGCACCCCGTCGTGGCGGTGCTCATCGGCGGCGCGGCGGTGGCGCTGGTGATGCTTTTGCCGGCGCTTCTCAAGACAAAGCTCAACGTCAGCGAGATGGTGTGCTCGCTGATGCTCAACTACATCATCATGTACGTCATCAAGTACCTGATGAACACCCACCTGGCCGACAAGAGCCGCGGGCAGATCATGTCCTACCCCTTCCGGGAGTCCTCGGCCATATCGCCGATCATCAACAACGCCGTGTTCTCCGGCGCGAAGCTCAGCTGGGGCTTCGTCGTGGCCATCGCGGCGGTGATCCTCTGCGGGCTTTTCATGTACCGCTCCCGCTGGGGCTACGCCATCCGCATGATCGGCATCAACCAGGACTTCGCCAAGTACTCCGGCATGAAGGTAGGCGCGGTGATCGTGCTCTCCCAGGTGCTGGGCGGCTTCCTGGCGGGCGCGGGCGGCGGCATCGAGATGCTGGGCCGCTACACCAGCTTCTCCTGGTCGGCGCTGCCCGGCTACGGCTGGACCGGCATCACCATCGCCATCCTGGCGGGCAACAACCCCTACATGGTCCCGCTGGCGGCCTTCTTCATGGCCTACCTGTCCAAGGGCTGCGACCTGATGGCCACCTACGCCAAGGTGCCCGCCCAGTTGATCGACATCGTACAGGGCGTGATCTTCCTGTTCTTCGCGGCGGAGCAGTTCCTGTCCGGCTACCGGCAGAAGCTGGTGGTCAAGTCCGCGCAGGAGGAGATCAAGCGCGCGGAGCTCGAGCGCGCGCGTGCGGAAGGAGGGCGTCAGAATGCTTAATTTCCTGAAAATACTGGCCACGCCGGAGTTCTTCTTCTCCATCATCCGCATCTCCGCGCCGATACTGTTCGCCACGCTGGCGGCCATCGTGGTGGAAAAGGCGGGCTTTGCCAACATCGGCCTGGAGGGCCTGATGATGTTCTCCGCGCTGGCCGGCTCGCTGGTCAGCTACTACGCCGGGAGCTGGTTCTGGGGCTTCCTGGCTGCGTTGGCCACGGGCGTGCTGATGTCGCTGATGATGGGCTTCTTCGCCTTCCAATTAAAGACGGACATCATACTCGTCGGCATCGCCGTGAACATGATGGGCTCCGGCGGCACGCTGTTTCTGTGCAAGGTGATCACCAACCTGACCCAGGGCAAGGCCATGGCCTCCACCACAGGCCTGATCACCAAGAAGCTGTGCATCCCGGACATCACCATCCCGCTGCTCAACAAGATCCCCTTCCTGGGCAAGGTGCTCTCCGGGCACAACCTGCTGACCTACCTGGCCTTCCTGTTCGTATTCCTGACCTCGGTGATGCTCTACCGCACCGCCCTGGGCCTCAACATCCGCGCCGTGGGCGAGAACCCCAACGCGGCCTCCTCCGTGGGCGTGTCGGTGATGCGCATCAAGTACATCGCCATGGCCTTTTCCGGGCTGATGAGCGGCTTCGGCGGGGCGTTCATGTCGATGGCCTACGCGCAGGGCTGGTCGCTGGACATGGTGTCCGGCCGCGGCTTCATCGCCCTGGCGGCGCAGGCCATGGGCGGCGGCGAGTGCCTGGGCGGCATGCTGTCCGCGCTGGTGTTCGGCTTCGCCCAGGCGCTGGGCATCAAGTTCTCCGCCGTGGGCCTCGATTCCAACCTCGCCTCCCCCATCCCCTACGCCGTCACCATCATCGGCCTCGTGGTGTTCGCCGTGGTGCGCAATCGCCGCGTCAAGAAACAGCACTCTGCTGCTGCGCTGGAGAAGGCCGCGGGGCGCTGACGCAACATAGTTAGGAATGAGGAATTAGGAATTAGGAATTAGGAATTATGGTATGCCGGAAGACCGTCGTAGGGACGCCATTCTTGGCGTCCGCGTAACCCATTTCGTCCTGAACGGACGCCAATAATGGCGTCCCTACGGGTTGCCGCGCGGCAGATCAGCCTCCCTTGTGTAAAGGGAGGTGGCCCGAAGGGCCGGAGGGATTGCTCAATTCCTAATTCCTAACTCCTAATTCCTAATTATCCAAAGGAGACACGCCATGACAAACCTCTCAAAAATCCCCCTCCTCCTCGACGGCGACCCCGGGCACGACGACGCCATCGCCTGGACCCTGGCCCACGCCAGCGGGCGGTTCGACATCCGCGGGGTGACCACCTGCGCGGGGAACCAGACCATCGAGAAGACCACCTACAACGCGCTTCGGGTGTGCGCGCTGATCGGGCTGGACGTCCCGGTGGCCCGGGGCTGCCCGCATCCGCTGCTAACCCCGCCCATGAACGCCCCCTCGGTGCACGGCGAATCGGGCCTGGACGGCCCCGCGCTGCCGGAGCCCGCCTTCGAGCCGCAGCCCTTCGGCGCCGTCGAGCTGATGGCCCGCGTCCTGCGCGAAAGCAGGGAGCCGGTGACCATCGTGTCCACCGGCCCCATGACCAACACCGCCGCGCTGCTGCTCGCCCACCCGGAATTGAAGCCCAAAATCGCCCGGATCAGCCTGATGGGCGGCGGGCTTTTGCACGGCAACTGGACCCCCGCGGCGGAGTTCAACATCCTCGTGGACCCGGAGGCCGCGAAGATCGTGTTCGAGTCCGGCCTGCCGATACTGATGGCCGGGCTGGACGTCACCGAGAAGGCCCTGATCCTGCCGGAGGATTTCGCGCGCATCCGCGAGCAGGGCAGCGCCGTCAGCGACGTGGTGTGGCAGTGGCTGGAGTTCTTCTATAAGTTCCACCGGAACCTCGGCTACGCCGGCGCGCCGATGCACGACCCCTGCGCGGTGATGGCGCTTCTGTACCCGGAGCTCTTCACCATGAAGGACTGCTACGTGCAGATCGAGACCCTCGGCGACTACTGCAAGGGCGCCACCGTCCCGGACTGGCACGGTAGCACGGGCCATGCCCCCAACGCCACCTGCCTGATGGACGTGGACCGCGACGCCTTCGCGGACCGGCTCGTCGAACTGATCGCCCGCTACAAGGAGGTGCGCCCATGAAACCGATCCCCGTGTGGATGGACTGCGACACCGGCACCGACGACGCCGTGGCCATCATGCTGGCCCATGCGCTGGAGGGCATCGACCTCAAGGCCATCTCCGCCGTCTGCGGCAACACCACCCAGCAAAACGCCTGGCTGAACACCCGCCGCATCTGCAATCTGATGGGCGGGCGCTACCCCGTGTACCGGGGCGCGGAGCAGCCGCTGATGAAGCCCCTGCGCACCGCCGCCGAGGTCCACGGCGAAAACGGCCTGGGCGACGTGGACCTGCCACTGCCCGAGGACCTCGTCACGCCCCCCGAGCCCGCCTGGGACGCCCTGTACGCCTGCGCGAAGTCCATGCCGGGCCAGCTGCGGCTGGTGCCCACCGGCCCGCTGACCAACATAGCCATCGCCTTCATCAAGCACCCCGACCTGCCCTCGCTTCTGCACTCGGTCACCTTCATGGGCGGCTCCGCCGGGCCGGGCAACGTCACCCCCGCCGCCGAGTTCAACTTCTACACCGATCCCCACGCCGCCGAGCTGGTGCTCAAGAGCGGCGCGAAGCTCACGATGTGCGGCCTCGACGTGACCCTGCAGGCCTACTTCACCCCGGAGCAGCTGGACGCGCTGGCCGCCTCGGGCTCCCGCGCCGGGCGCTTCGCCCATGACTGCAACCAGCGGGCGTGGAAGGCGCTTCACAAGATCGGCCAGCCCGGCTTCTGCATGCACGACTCCTGCCCCATGATGTTCCTCGCCCATCCCGAGCTGTTTGAGGGCGAGATGGCCGGGGTCGCCGTGGAGACCCGCGCCGAGCTCACCGCCGGGAAGTCCGTCACCGACCTGTACAGCGATAAGCAGTTCCCCTTCAAAAACGCCCTCGTGCTGCTCAAGGTCGATCGGACGCGCTTCATCGACATCCTCACCGACTGCCTCCTGCGCGCCCTTGACTTGCCGCCAGCAAGCCTGCGGACCTCCGCCTTGCCATGACAAAAAATCCCCTCGCAGTCTGTCTAACTTTTAGACTGAAATTAGTATTATGCGCTTACCGCGCCATCTGCACCTCCATCCAGATGCCCTCGTAGAGGTTCATGGCATCGGAGATATCGTGATAGTATTCGCAGCGGTCCACCCATTCCTCGGGGGGATTCATGGCGACGTTGGCGGTCTGCTCCTCGTCGAGGTTCTCCACGACCTGCTTCACGGGGGAGGAATAATAGATATAATCCATGTTCATCTGCGCGATGTCGGGGCGGCACATGAAGTTGATGAAGCACTCGGCGGCCTCCTTGTGGGCGGAGCCCTTGGGGATGCACATGCCGTCCACCCAGATGTTGGAGCCCTCGTCGGGCACCACGTAGCGCAGGCGGTCGTTCTTCTCCATGGCGTAGAGCGCGTCGCCGGAGTAGATCACGGCCAGCGCGGCCTCGTTGGCGACCATCTTGTCCTTGGTCTCATCGACGAAGTTGCCGGAGATCAGCTTGTCCTGGCGCTGCTTGACCAGCATGTCGCCGGCCTCGCGCAGCTGGGCCTCGTCGCGGGTGTTCATGGAGTAGCCCAGCGTCTTGAGGGCCAAGCCGATGGTGTCGCGCAGGGAGTTCATCATGAAGATGGAGCCCTTGTACTCGCCGTCGAACAGGCTCGTCCAGCTGGTGATCGGGGCGGACACCATGTCCTCGTTGTAGAGTATGCCCAGGGTGCCCCACATGTAGGGCACGGAGTAGGCGTTGCCCGGATCGTAGCTCGGGTCGCGCAGGTTGTCGAGGATGTTTTCAAGGTTCGGGATGTTGTCGAGGTTCAGCGCCTCCAGACGATCCTCCTTGATCAGCCGCTCGATCATGTATTCCGACGGGAAGACCACGTCATACGCGCCCGCGCCGGCCTCGAGGCGGGCGTACATGTCCTCGTTCTGGGTGAAGTTGACATAGGTGACCTCGATGCCCGTCTCCTCCTGGAACAGGTCCAGCACGGAGGGGTCGATGTAGTCGTACCAGTTGTACACCACCAGCTCCGTACCCGCGAAGGGCTTGTCCTCCGCCAGGGCCGGAAGCGCGAACAGGCCCGCCAGCAGGGCGACCAACAGTATGACGGCGATCTTCTTCATATCTATCATCCTTTCGTGTTTCAGGGGTTGTATGCAAAGCCCGAGGGCTTATTGCCGGGAGAGAGTTCAGAGTACAGAGTTCAGAGTTCAGAGTTCAGAGTACAGTTTTGGTAGAAATCCTTGCGGATTTCTTTGATAATAAGGCTACGGCAGGACGAACGATCACTGTAATTATCCTTCAAATCAGAACAAATCCCGAAGGGATTTGAACCGCAACTGCACTCTGTACTCTGCACTCTGCTCTCTGTTTTACGCGATATCCTCCAGCCCGTTGCGCCGGTTGACGATCAGCAACAGTCCCAGCACCACGATGAACATCAGCGTGGACAGCGCGTACATCGTGGGCTCGACGCCGCGGCGGGCGGCGGAGTAGACGATCATGGCCAGGTTCTGGTCGGTGTTGGAGGTGAAGTAGGAGATCACGAAGTCGTCAAGCGACATCGTGAACGCCAGCAGCGCGCCGGTGACGATGCCGGGCATGATCTCCGGGATGATCACCTTGTAGAGCGCCTTCGCCGGGTGGCAGCCCAGGTCCAGCGCCGCCTCGTACAGGTTCGGGTTCATCTGCCGAAGCTTCGGCATCACCGAGAACAGCACATACGGCGTGTCAAAGGCGATGTGCGCCATGATCATCGTCCACTTGCCCAGCGGCACCTTCACGAATATGAACATCAGCATCAGCGACACGCCGGTGACGATGTCCGGGGTGGTCATGGGCAGGTAGGACACGTTGATCAGCAGGTTGGCCATGCCCGTGGACATGGCGTGCATGCCGATGGCCCCCAGCGTGCCCAGCACGGTGGACACCACCGTGGCGATCACCGCCACCGTGATGGTCACGTTCAGCGCCGCCATGATCTGCTTCGACTTGAACAGCTTGACGTACCAGTCCAGCGTGAAGCCCGTCCACGCCGCGCGGGACACCGAAGCGTTGAAGGACAGCGCGATCATCACGATGATCGGGATATACAGAAACGCCAGTACCAGCGCCAGCCACAGTCCCTTGAGCAGCTTCCCGGCGCGATGGCTGCGAACCTTCATATCAAACAATCCCCTTCCTTGGGTAATCAGGAATTAGGAGTTAGGAATTGGGATTACGGCGCAAGGCACGCATGAGTTATAAGAGTATTGGCAACAGAACAAACCGCGGCTGTAGGGGCGGCGATGCGCCGCCCGCCGGGTACGACAGATCGAATCGTTGCCCGGCAGCGGGGCCTGACAGGCAGGTCCGTTCCGGCACTCTCTAATTCCTAATTCCTCATTCCTAATTCCTGTCTCTCACCACAAGCCTCCGCCCGAATTGTCAGGATCGACCTTCCGCAAAAGCCCGATGGACAGTATGATCAGCACCAGCATCACCAGCGATATGGTGGAGCCGACGTTGCGGTTGTTCATGGCGATGAAGTAGTCCTCAATCATGTCGCCGACCAGGTAGATCATGCCGCTTGAGAGCATGCGGGAGATGGCGAAGGTGGTCACGGCGGGCATGAACACCATGGTGATGCCGGACACCACGCCGGGGATGGACATGGGCAGCACCACGCGGCTAACCACGCGGATGGGGCTGGCCCCCAGGTCCTCGGCGGCCTCGATGACGGAATAGTCCATCTTCTTCAACACCGTGTACACCGGCAGCACCATGAAGGGCAGGAAGTTGTACACCATGCCCACCAGCACGGCGCCCTCGGTGCCGATCATCTGTATGCGCCCAAGCCCCAGCGACTCCAGCAGCGTGTTGATCACGCCGTTGTTTTCAAACAGCGTCATCATGGCGTAGGTGCGCAGCAGGAAGTTCATCCACATGGGCACCAATATCAGCACCACCAGCGTCTGGGCGTTGGAGAAATCCCGGCTGGCCAGGAAGTAGGCCGTGGGGTAGCCGATCAGCAGGCACAGAAGGGTGCAGAAGAACGCCAGCCGCAGGCTGTCCCACAGCACCAGCCCGTACATCGGCGAGGCGATCTTGACGAAGTTGTTCACCGTGAACGCGCCGCTTGAATCGGTAAAGGCGTAGTACAGCACGAACAGCAGCGGCACCACGGTGAACAGCACCATCCACAGCCCGTAGGGCGCGGCATACCAGGAACGCTTCATGGGCTACGCCTCCTTGAGCACGGGCATCTTGTGCATGATGTGGATGTTGTAGGGCACGATGGTCATGCCCACCCGGGTGCCCACCGGCTGCATGGTGGTGGACTGCACCTTCCACTTGCAGTCGTTGGACTCTATGATCATCTCGTAGTGGACGCCCTTGAAGATCACGCTCTCCACCACGCCCCTGAGCATGCCCACATCCTCGCCCACCAGCATGATGTCCTCGGGGCGGATGACCACGTCCACCGGCTCGTTCTTTGCGAAGCCCTCGTCCACGCACTGGAACTCGGTGTCGGAGAAGCGGACCAGGTCGTCCTGGAGCATGGTGCCGTCGATGATGTTGCTCTCGCCGATGAAGTCCGCCACGAAGGCGTTCCGGGGCTCGTCGTAGATGCCCTTGGGGTCGCCGATCTGCTGGATGCGGCCGTGGTTCATCACCACGATGGTGTCCGACATGGTCAGCGCCTCTTCCTGATCGTGGGTGACGTAGATGAACGTGATGCCCAGCTGCTGCTGCATGGCCTTCAATTCAAGCTGCATCTCCTTGCGCAGCTTGAGGTCCAGCGCGCCCAGCGGCTCGTCCAGCAGCAGCACCTCCGGCTCGTTCACCAGCGCCCGCGCGATGGCGATGCGCTGCTGCTGGCCGCCGGACAGCGCGTTGGTGGAGCGCTTCTCGTAGCCCTCCATCTTCACCAGCCTGAGCATGCGGTTCACCCGGCGGGCGACCTCCTGCTTCATCTCGGCGCGGCTCTTGCATCCCAGCTGCTCCGGCGTCTTGAGATTCAGGCCGAAGGCGATGTTGTCGAACACGTTTAAGTGATTGAACAGCGCGTACTTCTGGAACACCGTGTTGATGCGGCGCTTGTAGGGCGGTATGCCCGTCATGTCCTTCCCCTCAAACAGCACCTCGCCCGTGGACGGCATCTCAAACCCGCCCAGTATGCGCAGAAGCGTCGTCTTGCCGCAGCCCGAGGGCCCCAGCAGCGTCACAAACTCCCGCTTGCGGATGTAGAGGTCGATGTCGTGCAGCACCTGCGTGTCGCCGAAGCTCTTCGATACGCCCTTGATTTCAATGAGGCGGGTTTCGTCAATCATGGTTACAGCTCCTGTTTATCGTATGATCGGCCTGTTTGGTCAGTACAACCACGGGATGTGGGCTCGGGGAGAGAGTGGAGAGTTCAGAGTGCAGAGTGCAGTTTTGGTGGAAATCCTGCGGATTTCTTTGATATAGGGCTACGACAGATCGTAGGGGCGCCGATGCGGCGCCCGCCTGTCACATGGCGCTTCGTACTGCCTGGCGGGGTTCCGGGCGATGGGGGCATCGCCCCTACTCTGTACTCTGCACTCTCCACTCTCCACTCTGTACTCTGTACTCTGCACTCTCCACTCTGTACTCTGCACTCTGCACTCTCCACTCTGTACTCTGCACTCTGCACTCTGCACTCTGCACTCTGCACTCTGTACTCTAAAACGAGGGCGGCGTGGACACCCACAGCACGCGGCAGGGGGTCTTTCCGGCGTTCTGGAGCTTATGCGGCGCGTTAGGCCGGAAGTAGAAGCTCTCGTCGCGCCGCACGCGCTCGGTGCGGTCCCCCAGCACGATCCGCAGCGTCCCGGACAGCACGTAGCCGAACTCCTCGCCCTCGTGGGGGTCGTCCTCGTCGGTCTCGCCGCCGGGGGCCATCTCCACGAGGATCGGCTCCATGCGGTTCTTCTGGGCCGACGGGATCAGCCATTTGATCTGCCCCTTCAGGCCCTCCGGGTCCTCCTTGACGAATATGTCCTGGTCGCCAAACACCAGCTTCTCGTCGTCCTTGGCGAAGAACGTCGGCAGGTCGCTGCCCAGGGTCTCCAGCAGGTCCGACAGCGTGTCCAGCGACGGGCTGGTCAGGTCCCGCTCCAGCAGCGATATGAAGCTCTTCGACAGCTCCACCCGGTTCGCCAGCTCCTCCTGGGTCAGTCCCCGCTGGAGCCGCAGCCTGCGCAGTTTATCGCCTATCTCCATTTTCCCGCCTCCCGAACGTTCGGAAAGTTTAAGAATACTCAACTCTCAGATGAATAATATTAAACCATCTTTTCCCCCGACTGTCAATACAGATGACGCACAGTATGGGTTAAATGTATGTGTAATAATGTTTTCTTATTATTTATCCCCTCCCCAGATATTTCCCCGACACCGGAAACTCAAAGTATGTCTCCGGGTACGGCTCGTTCCGGAGCGAAAAGTGCCACCACTCGCAGTCGATGGGCTGAAACCCGTTGCGCACCATGGCGCTTTGCAGGAACATGCGGTTTTCATACTGCGCCCCGGTGACGGCATTGCTGTCGGGGTGCGAGACCTCGCTGAACAGGTCGAAGGGGCTTCCCATGTCCACCTCCCGGCCGGTGCGCATGTCCAGAAGCGTCAGGTCCACGGCGCTGCCCCGGCTGTGGGAGGACTGGCTGGCGATGTAGCCCCGCTTGAACAGCTCCTGCTTCTCCAGGTCGGGGTAGAAGAAGGGCTTCATGCGCAGGTCCAGGTCGTCGATGCCCCACATCACGAAGTGCCGCACGGCGTTGGCGGGGCGGTAGGCGTCGTAGATCTTCAGCCGGTAGCCCTGCACGTTGACCTCGTTGGCCACGCGCTTGAGCGCCCGCGCCGCCTCCACGGTCAGAAGCGCCACCGGTTCCTCGTAGCCGTCCACGCGCTCGCCCACGAAGTTGTAGGTGGAGTAGTAGCGTATCTCCTGTATGATCCCCGGAATGTAGTCCGCCAGCAGCACGAAGCCCGAGGAATCCATCGTCACCTTCTGTTTGTAGTCCATAATAACTCTGTCCTTTCCACGAAAATACGCCAGCGGCAGGGCCGCTGGCGTCGTGTAAATGCCTTACGGCACGTACTCCCGGTTGATCACAGTGATCTTGTTGTCCGCCACGGTGATGGTGGTGTTGTACGGCACGAAGAAGCCGGTCGCGTCGCCGCGGATGGCGTCCACGATGCCGTCATAGCTGACGGTCACGGACCCCGCGTCGAGGTCGGAGCTGTCGACGTACACGCATTCGGGGTCCAGCATGAGCGAGGTCACGCCCTGCTCGGTGAAGGTGGGCACGTCGCTCAGCATGCGCACCACGTAGCCGTCGGAGTCGGGCGTGGCCGCCATCATGAATCCGTCGCCGTCATTGCCGCCGTTGATCTCCATCTCCCGCACGTCGGGCGTCTCGGGATCGACCGGCATGGGCACCGCGGACGTCACCGCCACGGCCTCACCGCCGACCATCAGCGTGTCGCCGGGGCGCAGGGCCTCGATCTGGGCGATGTCGTAGGTGTCCAGCGCGTAGATGTGCACCGCGTTGATGAACGCGCCCGAGGCCAGGCTGGCGATGTCGCCCTGGTTGAAGGACACGGGCAGCACCGCGCTGCCCAGGTTGTTCACGTCCACCGTCCCGGCCAGCGGGTACACGGTCTTCGGCGCGGGGGTGTTGCTGTTGGCGAAGGAGATCTCGTTGCTCAGCCACTTTGCGCCGCTCTGGTCGGACACCGCCAGCGCCGCGAAGTTCAGCGGGCCATCGCCCCAGTCGTCGTCCGCGCTGAAGGTGCCGGACACGCTGTTGCCGGCGTTGGGCTTGAGCTCCTCGCCGTCCAGCACCATCACCAGGTTGTTGCGCTTGAAGTCGGGCCTGTCGCCGAAGGTCAAAAGCAGCGCCAGGAAGTGGGCCTTCTCGCTGCCCAGGTTGGTCAGCGTCCAGCCGTAATTCCGGATGCAGTTATCGTCGTCCGCGCCGATCACGTCCAGCGTCAGCGCCAGGTTGACGGGCGTTGACTCGTTGCCCTCGCCCTTCCAGGTGTCGTCGTCCATGGTGTCGAACCAGGCGTTCATCAGGGAGTCCACCTCGGCGGGACGGATCACGCCCGCCACAAAGTGCACGCCGTGGTCCCCGGCGAACTTCGCCATGGCATTGTCCAGCTTGCCGCCGTAGATGCCGTCGAAGCTGCCCACGTCGTAGCCCAGCGCGCCCAGGATCTGCTGCATGGCGCGGATCTCCTCGCCACGGCTCTTGATCTCGTAGCCGTCGCTGGATTCCACGATCTCGTGCTGCTCGTAGCCGCAGTCCTTGCACACGCGCCTGCGCTCGCCGGGCTCGGTGCGGGTCATCTCCCTGACCGTCTCCCATGGGCCGAAGTCGTGGTTCAGCCGCTGCAGCGTCTGCGGCCACGCGACGCCGTCGGGGGTCAGGCCCTGGTCTGCCTGGAACTGCTTGAGCGCCTTCTCGGTGCCGCCGCCGAACGCGCCATCCGCGCCGCCGGCGTTCAGATAGCCCAGCTCCACCAGCCGCTGCTGCATGCTGTACACAGCGTCGCCCCGAGCCTTGCGCCGCAGGGTGCCCTCGGGATCGAAGCTCTCCTCGCCGCCGTCAAAGCCGCACACGGTGCAGATCTTCGCGCGGGTGCCGCAGGTGTGGTCGGTGGGCTCCTCCAGCACGCGCCACTCGTAGCTGTGGGCCAGCTTGTCCAGGGTCTGGGTCTCCTGCTTGCCGCACACCTGGCAGGAGCGCACGCGCTCGCCGGTCTGGGTGCAGCTCGGCTCCCGGGTGATCGTCCACGGCGTGAACTCGTGGTCGGCCAGGAAGCTCTTCTTCTCGCGCAGCCCGCAGACCTGGCAGGTGCGGGCCCGCTCGCCCTTCTTCACGCAAGTGGCCGCCACGGTCACCTGCCAGGGCCCGAACTGGTGCTTGGTCTTGCCCAGCTCCTTGCTCTGCGTCTTGCCGCAGGTGGTGCAGGTGCGCACCTTCGTGCCCTTGTGGTTGCAGCTGGGCTGCACGGTCACGCGCCAGGGGCCCCAGGAGTGCTTGTGGGGCTGTGTGGCCGTCAGGTGCTTAAACTGTATCCAGCCGGTCTTGACGTGCCCTTTCTTGTTGACGTAGCTGATATGCGCCCAGCCGTTGCCGTCGTCCTCAAACACGTCCACCGCCCCGGCGTAGGGCAGCCGGCTGATGACGTCCGAGTCCTTGCTGTTGTGCTTGTGCACCTTGCCGGGGTCGCTGTTGACATAGAGGGTGTACGCCGCCGCCGACATCACCAGTGACGCGACGATCAAAAGCGCCACCGCCGCGGTTAACAGCTTTCTCATCTTGCTTACCTCCTTTTCATATTTGCGGGGTTCACATGAAACGATTCGCGCAACGCGCCATATTGACAATTCCTGTCAACGGTATGCTTCAATTATACAACAAAAAGAGTGGGTAAAAAAGAGCGCACGCCCCGGAAATTGTGACGATTATCTAACAAAACAGGTCCAGACGATCGCCACACCCCCCGGACGCCCCATGGGGCGTCCGCGGACGCGCCGTGGCGCGTCCCTACGAACGAATGTCACCTTTTTGAAATGATCTCTTCATTCATGCGTGAGCCGTGCCACACCCCCCGTCCTGCCTTCCCCTTCAGGCAACTTCGAAAAACCCTGTTTTCGCATGCATTGCCTTGTAAAGAAACCTTGTTTTACAGGGTTTTCCGAAGTAATGTATGCGGCAAAGTAAGGTTTTTCGAGGTCCCCTTCAGGGGGCGCGAACGCCCGGAAAACAGCACAGTGTGCTGTTTTCAGTGAGCGCGGGCCGGCAGGCCCACGGAACGGTGGCACGCGAAGCGTGACGGAAGAGGTCGTAGCCTGCACTCTGCACTCTGCACTCTGCACTCTGTACTCTGCACTCTGTACTCTGCACTCTGCACTCTGTACTCTGCACTCTGCACTCTGTACTCTGCACTCTGCACTCTGTAACCCCTACTCCCTAATCACCCCTAAATTTAACGCCAACCCCCTAACAGTCTTTTTATGAGACTGATATACTTAAAAAAATACCATGAGGAGGGTGAGGTAAATGGCGATCATTCGTGAAGGATTGACTTTTGACGACGTGCTGCTCGTCCCGCAGAAGAGCTGCGTGCTGCCCCGCGAGGTGGACCTGCGCGTCCAACTGACCCCGAAGATCAAGCTCAACATCCCGATGCTCAGCGCCGCGATGGACACCGTGACCGACTACAACATGGCGATTGCGATGGCGCGCGAAGGCGGCCTGGGCATCATTCATAAGAACATGACGATCGAGGAGCAGGCCAGCCAGGTGGACAAGGTGAAGCGCTCCGAAAACGGCGTCATCATCGACCCCTTCTTCCTCTCCCCGGAAAACACCGTCGCCGACGCCCAGGCGCTGATGAGCAAGTTCCGCATCTCCGGCGTGCCCATCACCGAGGACGGCAAACTGGTGGGCATACTGACCAACCGCGATCTGCGGTTCGAAACCAACTACGACCAGCCCATCCGCAACGTAATGACCCACGAAAACCTCATCACCGCGCCGGAGGGCACCACGCTGGAGGGCGCGAAGGCCATACTGGCCAAGCACCGCATCGAGAAGCTGCCCATCGTGGACGGCGACTACATGCTCCGCGGCCTCATCACCATCAAGGACATCCAGAAGAGCCAGAAGTACCCCAACTCCGCCCGCGATTCCCGCGGCCGCCTGCTGTGCGGCGCGGCGGTGGGCGTCACCGCCGACACCATGGAGCGCGTCGCCGCGCTGGTCGCCGCCAACGTGGACGTCATCGGCCTGGACACCGCCCACGGCCACTCCGCGGGCGTGCTCAAGGCGGTCGAAAAGATCCGCGAGACGTACCCCGGGCTGGACATCATCGCCGGCAACGTCGCCACCGGCCCCGCCACCGAGGACCTCATCAAGGCCGGCGCGGACGTCGTAAAGGTCGGCATCGGCCCCGGCTCCATCTGCACCACCCGCGTGGTCGCCGGCATCGGCGTGCCGCAGATCACCGCCATCATGGACTGCGCCGAGGTCGCCGACAAGTACGGCAAGACCATCATCGCCGACGGCGGCATCAAGTACTCCGGCGACATCCCCAAGGCCATCGCCGCGGGCGCGACGGCGGTCATGATGGGCAGCCTCTTCGCCGGCACCGAGGAATCCCCCGGCGCGACCGAGATCTACCAGGGCCGTTCCTACAAGGTCTACCGCGGCATGGGCTCCCTCGCCGCCATGGCCGAGGGCAGCAAGGACCGCTACTTCCAGGAGGGCCAGAAGAAGCTGGTGCCCGAGGGCGTCGAGGGCCGCGTGCCCTACAAGGGCCCCCTCGCCGACACCGTGTTCCAGTTGATCGGCGGCCTCCGCTCCTCCATGGGCTACTGCGGCACCGAGAACATACAGGCCCTCCGGGAGCGCGGCGAGTTCATCCGCATCACCTCCGCCGGCCTCGTCGAGAGCCATCCCCACGACATCAACATCACCAAGGAAGCCCCCAACTACTCGCTGCACGTGTAATACCAGCGCACAAAAATCCCGCATCGCGATGATGCGGGATTTTTCACTGTATCCTCTGCACTCTGCACTCTGTACTCTGCACTCTGTTCAATAGAGTGTCGACCATTTCAGCTCGGCGTCCGCGCCGGGAATCCAGCCGGAGATCTCCTCCCAGGCCACGCCGTACCAGGGCCTGTGGTCCTCGTCGTACCGGGTAAAGCCGCTGTATTCCAACTCGGCATCCCGGGCGACCTCCGCCAGCACCTCCCCCTCGGGGTCGGGGGTCTCGCGGACCTCGGTGTCCCGTATGGCCACCGCCCAGCCCTCGCACGCGGCGTCCTCCGCCATGGCGCACGCCGCGCAGCCGATCAACAGCATGAGCGCCGCGAGCGTCGCGATCCATCGTTTCATAACAAACGCTCCATTTCCGGTCAATGCTTCATTTTATTCGATGACATGAAAAGCGGGCATCAACACCCATTTTTACATGCTCACATTATATACCTTTGCCGCGCGCTTGTCAAGCATTGTCCCGGGGAGGGCCACGGCTCACGCATCCGGACGTCCAGACATGCAAGGGGCGGACGCGCCATGGCGCGTCCCTACGAGCGAAGGCCACTTTTTTGCTATGTTTTTTCGCTCATGCGTGAGCCCTGCGGGGAGGGCGCGACCTGCCCTTTTTGGCCGTGAGGTCGAAGCTCATCCGCATGAGCGTCTCCAGCGTCTCCCGGGGCAGGCTGCCCTCCAGCCGGACGCTGATCCAGAGCTGCTTGTTCATGTGGTATGCCGGGAGGATGTCGGGGTACTCCTGCCGCAGCGCGTAGCCCAGCATCGGGTCGCACTTGAGGTTCAGTATCACCGCCTGGCCCGGCCCCTCGAGGCCCACCCGTTCCCGGGGCGCTCTGAACACCAGTCCGAACCACTTGCCCGTGTCCCCGTGGCGCAGCACGGTGGAATAGTCGTCCCCCTCGAAGGGCGCGTCGGCCGCGCTGCCCGGCAGTTCCAGGGCCATGTCGATGATCTGCTCGCGGGTGTACATCCCCGGCACCTCCCGTCACGTATCTGTTTTATTGATCCGCCAGCGACCCCAGCCCCAGCAGGGTATCGCTCCCCATCACGGTGGGCAGCTTGCCGTCCCAGGCCTCGACCTTCTTCATCTCGATGAGCTCCTGGGTCAGGCTCTGCTGGATCAGCCGGTTGGCCTCCGCCTGCGCCTGCGCGGCGATGCGCACCTTTTCCGCGTCGGCCTCGGCCCGCAGCAGCGCCACCTTCTTGTCGGCCTCGGCCCTGGCGATGGCGGTCTGGTTCTCGATCGACGCCCGCGCCTGCTCCTGCGCCGCGATGGACTTGGCCTGTATGGCATCGTTGTAGGCCGGCTCAAAGTCCATGTTGCCCACCACGACCTTGTTGATGTACACGGTGCCCTCTTCGTACTTGGCGGCGAGGGCCTCCGTCAGCTTTTCCTGGATCAGCGGCTCGATGCGCGCGCGGTTGGTCACGTCGCCGGGGGAGAGCTCCACCATAGCCGACTTCACCGCGGAGGCCACCAGGGGCTCGCTGACCAGCGCGCTGGCGTAGTTGGACACGTTCGCGTAGATCCAGGCGGACCGCTCCGGCGTGATCTGATAGGTGATGGTCACGTCGGCGGCGTACACGGGGGTCTTGTCGTCGGTCTCGCCCCAGATCTGATTGCCGATGCGGTAGTCCTGCTGCTTGTTGTTTACCCTGTAGACGTGCTCCACGAACGGCAGCGTCATGATCACGCGCCCGCTGCGCACCGGCTCCTGCTGTACCTGGCCGAACTTCACCCGCACGCCGGTGTAGCCCGTGGGGATGATGGTGACGTTGTTCAGCACCACCGCGGCGATGACGATCAGCAGCGCCGCGACGAGCACCCCTTTTTTCAGTACCTTCAACAGCTTCATCGGTCTCCCTCCAGTCCTTCGTGTCTCAAAAGTGCTTCGGAACACCCCTAATATACCACGCCGGTCGCCCGAAGCTCAATCCCTTTTGCGCAAATTGTCGCTTTTTGCCGCCGAAACCCGCCAAAAAACCACCGGCGGCGCCGGTGGTTTTTCGTCGGATTCGCTTACTCGATGCCGATATCCGGTATCCCCGCGAAGCCCCTGGCCAGGTCCTCATCGGTGGGGATGTAGTCGGTCATCTCGCCGTTGTGGAACTTCTCATAGGCCACCAGATCGAAGTAGCCGGTGCCGGTCAGGCCGAAGAGTATGGTCTTTGCCTCGCCGGTCTCCTTGCACTTCAAAGCCTCGTCGATGGCCACCTTGATGGCGTGGCTGCTCTCCGGCGCGGGCAGTATGCCCTCGACGCGGGCGAACTCCTCCGCCGCCCGGAACACGCTGGTCTGCTCTGCCGTGCGGGCCTCCATGTAGCCGTCGTGATAGAGCTGGGAGAGTATCGAGCTCATGCCGTGGTAGCGCAGGCCGCCGGCGTGGTTCGGCGCGGGAATGAACCCGCTGCCCAGGGTGTACATCTTGGCCATGGGGCACACCTTGCCGGTGTCGCAGAAGTCGTAGGCAAACCTGCCGCGGGTGAAGGACGGGCAGGAGGCGGGCTCCACCGCGATGATTTTGTAATCCGCCTCGCCGCGCAGCTTCTGGCCCATGAACGGGCTGATCAGGCCGCCCAGGTTGGAGCCGCCGCCGGCGCAGCCGATGATGATGTCCGGCACGATGCCGTACTTGTCCATGGCGATCTTGGTCTCCATGCCGATCACGGACTGGTGCAGCAGCACCTGGTTGAGCACGCTGCCCAGCACGTAGCGGTAGCCGGGGGTGGAGGTAGCCACCTCGACGGCCTCGGAGATGGCGCAGCCCAGGCTGCCGGTAGTGCCGGGGAAGCGCTCGAGGATCGCGCGGCCCACGTTGGTGGTCTCGGAGGGCGAGGGCACCACCGACGCGCCGTAGGTGCGCATGACCTCGCGGCGGAAGGGCTTCTGTTCATAGGAGACCTTCACCATGTAGACCTTGCAGTCCAGCCCGAAGTAGGAGCAGGCCATGGACAGCGCCGTGCCCCACTGGCCCGCGCCGGTCTCGGTGGTCACGCCCTTGAGGCCCTGCTGCTTGGCGTAGTAGGCCTGGGCGATGGCGGAGTTCAGCTTGTGGCTGCCGGAGGTATTGTTGCCCTCGAACTTGTAGTAGATCTTCGCCGGGGTCTGGAGCTTCTTCTCCAGGCAGTAGGCCCGCACCAGCGGCGAGGGCCGGTACATCTTGTAGAAGTCCAGTATGGGCTGGGGAATCGGGTACTCCCGGGTGTCGTCATCCAGCTCCTGCTTGATCAGCTCCTCGCAGAACACCGGGGCCAGGTCCTCGGCGGTCATGGGCTTGAGCGTGCCCGGATGCAGAAGCGGCGCGGGCTTGTTCTTCATGTCCGCCCGGACGTTGTACCAATACTTCGGCAGCTCGCTCTCTTCAAGGTAGATCTTGTAGGGGATGTTCTTCGCTTCGCTCATGGTTCATACTCCTTTCCGATTGCGGGACGGCCATAAAAAACCTGTCCCAGTATTGTTCGCTGGGACAGGGAATCCAACAACCCTGCGGTGCCACCCGGCTTGACGCTGACCGCGCCCGCTCGCTGCCGTACCATCATACGGCACCCTTTGATCACGGAGGGAACTCCGTCGCACCTACTCGGGATAGTCTCCTTTCGGATTGCCCTTGAAAGTCCATTCGTCCCCACTGTCCATGCCGCGCTTTCACCTGCCGCGGCTCGCTTTGATGGCGGGATGGAGATTACTCCTCTTTCGCATCGGTTTACCACATTATAGCGGTAAACCATCGCCCTGTCAAGGGCGTAATATGAACTTAACCTCGTCATTGCGATATGACGGGACGGATTGGAAGTTGTCGGGGTAACGGAGAGGGATTAGGGACTAGGAATTAGGGATTAGAAATAGTGGCTGCCGCGCTTTTTGATCCAGGGATTTCAACAGAAATGGCGGCAGCGGCATTTCCTAATCCCTAGTCCCTAGTCCCTAATCCCTAATCCCTAGTCCCTAATCCCTAATCCCTTAGTACAGATTCGCCCACCTCAGCGCCTCGGAATCCCGCAGGCGCTCGAGCCGCACCTCCAAGCCGGCCGCGGCGCGGTAGAACTCGCCCTTGTCGCCCTGCTCGAGGCACGTCAGGGCGTCGCGCATGCCGCCCTTGGCATCGAACAGCGCGTCGTGGGAGGTGATGAGCTCCAGCACGCCCCAGCGCTTTTCCCAGCGTTCACTGAGGGCGCGCAGGCGGTCGCGGGCGGTGTCCACGTCCCCCAGCCGCGCGGCGCGGCGGGCGCTGTCGATCAGCGCCCCGGCCTCGGCCACGGCGCGGTTCACGGCGACGTGCCCCGCCGTGCACAGGCCCAGCGCCAGCGCCAGCACCGCGACCGCCGCCACGATGGTCCTGCGCATGCTACCACGCCACCCTTTCCGGGGCCAGCGCGCTGATGTTCAGCGTGCCGCCCTTCTTCAACTGGAGCATCAGCCGCCCGGCGGTGTCCAGCACCCCCAGGTACACCTGGGCGGGCTTCAATCCCCGGTCCTGCAACAGCCGCTCCAGCCAGCCCTCGTCCTGCCCGGAGCGCTGCAGATTCGCTCGCTGCACGCGCCCGTCCAGTATCAGCATCAGCGGCATGCCCTCGTAGCCGGTCTTGACGTTCAATTCCGCCGTGCCCGGCCCCCGGTGCGCGGCGTCGGCGAAGGCCGATATGCCCCCGTTGGCCTCCACGATGGCCGTGCCCACCTCGGAGGGATCCAGAAACCCCGCCGTGCGCAGGCCCTCCAGCAGGTCCGACAGGCTCAGGCACAGCTTGTCCAGCGCCGTGCGGTCGATCACCCCGCGGTTGATCACCACCTGCGGCCGCCCCGACACCACCGCCCGCACGCCGTCGAACTTCACCGACAGCGCCGAGATCGCCGAGTGCACCGCGAACATCGCCGCCACCGGCAAAAGCCCGTTCAGAAGCGGCACCGACACGCTCTCCATCGGCGCGGAGATCACGTCCGCCAGCAGTATCGTCATCGCCAGCTCGAAGGGCTGAAACTCCCCCAGCTGCCGCTTCCCCAGCCCCCGCATCACCAGTATCATCAACACGTACAATAGCGCGCCGCGGAAAAACAGCGTAAACATCCATCGCGCCCCCCTTTTCGCGAAAAGCATCCCCTTTTCGCCGCGTTTTTATGCGCATACGCCATAATGTCGAAGAAATGCCCTTGATTTATCGTCAAAATGGGGGTATCATGGTATCATCAGAGGAGGTTTGAGCATGGAATTTTTCAATGAAATGGGCAAGCGCTTTTCCAACGTGGCGAAGTCCGTCACCGAGAAGACCAAGGACAGCGTGGAGGTCACCCGCATCGCCGGGGACCTGCGCGCCCAGAAGAGCGCGCTGGAGCAGCTCTACACCGAGCTGGGCCGCGTGTGCTACGACATCCGCATGGGCGAGGGCGACGCTGACCGGGCCGAGCAGCTCGCCGGACGCATACAGCACGTCCGCGCCCGCATCGACGAGCTCACCGCTCAGCGCGACGTCATACGCGATGTGCGGCGCTGCCCCGGCTGCGGCGCGGTGATGCCCCGGGACGCCCGGTTCTGCTCCGCCTGCGGACGCCGCATGCCCGAGGACGCCCCCCGCCCCGAGGACAACGGCCCCGCCGACCAGGAGTACTGCCCCGACTGCGGCGCGCAGCGCAACGCGGGCGAAAAGTTCTGCAGCGTCTGCGGCAAGTCCTTCGAGCCCGCCGCCGACGCCCCCGACGCCCCGCCCGTAGAGCCCGCCGAGCCCGTCGAGATCAATGACGAGGAACCGGAAGACTATATCGGAGAATGAGCCTCAGAGTACAGAGTGCAGAGTACAGAGTGCAGTTTTGGTGCAAATCCCTTCGGGATTTGTTTGATTAAAGGGAACACCAGACATAACTGCATCCCGTCGTAACCCTCAATCAAAAGAAATCCGAAGGATTTCCTCCTGATCTGTACTCTGCACTCTGAACTCTGTACTCTGTACTCTGTACTCTGTACTCTGTACTCTGCACTCTGTACTCTGTACTCTGAACTCTCAATACTAAAGCATCGGAGGACGACCCATGCAGCAGCGACCCAATCCGCCCCGCAACACAGCGCCCCGGCCGGGCGCCGGGCGCCGACAGCCCGCGCAGCCCCGGCGGCGTCCCATGACGCCCCGGGAATACGAGATGCTCCGGCGGCAGCGGCGGCAGCAGAACATCAAATACCTGGCCATGCTGGCCGCCTTCGCGGTGGTGCTGATCGTCGCGGTGGTGCTGATCCTGAAGCCCAAACACGGCAAGGACGCCGCCGTGCAGACCGCCGCCGCCGTCACCGCCGCGCCGCAGGCCGTCGCCACGGCCCAGCCGGGTGGGGTCAACCTGGAGGACCCCCGCGACGGGAGCGGCACGGGCGATGCGGACGGCACGTCTGCCGAGCCCGCCGCCGCCGTCGAGACGCCCCTGCCCACGGTGACCGCCGTGCCCACGCCCCGGCCGGGGGGGCTCCGGTCGGCCCGCATGCGGGTGATCGGGGACGTGATGGTCTGCGAGAGCCAGCTCAAGGCCTACAAGGCCTCCGGCTACGACTTCCACCCGGAGTTCGATTACATCAAGGACGCCCTGTCCAACGCCGACTACACCATGGCCAACATGGAGGGCACGGTGGGCAAGTACAACAAGTCCCCCTACTCGGGCTACCCCCAGTTCAACTGCCCGGAGACCATACTGACCGCCCTCAAGGACAGCGGCGTGGACTTTTTGACCCTGGCCAACAACCACATGCTGGACCGCTTCTTCGACGGCCTAAAGAACACCGTCACCTGGGTGGAGAAGGCCGGCTTCGACTTCGTGGGCGCGTACCGCACCAAGAAGGAGCGCCAGACCCCCAAGGTGTACGAGGTCAACGGCATCAAGATCGGCTTCGTGGCCTACACCCACTCCACCAACAGCATCGAGCGCCTGGCCAAGGGGCTGGACCCCGGGGCCACCGAGTACGGCGTGCCCTACATCCAGAAGGCCGACATCGCCGGGGACATCAAGCGCCTGCGCGAGGCCGGGGCCGAGGTGGTCATCGCCTTCCCCCACTGGGGCGAGGAGTACGTGCGCGAGCCCGGGAGCAGCCAGATGAAGTACGCCAAGAAGCTGGCCGCCGCCGGGGCCGACATCATACTCGGCAGCCACTCCCACATGGTGCAGCCCATGCTGTCCAAGACCTTCACCGACGCCGACGGCCGCACCCGCGAATGCTTCGTGATCTTCTCGCTGGGCAACTTCCTGAGCGACCACGTGCTGCAGTACACCGACTGCGGCGTCATACTGGAGTTCACCATCAGCGAGAACAGCGACGGCACCTTCTCCTGCGGCGACATCGGCTACATCCCCACCTACTGCTGGCAGCCCACCGAGGGCGACGTGCGCGTGCTGCCCTCCGGCAAATACCTCAAGGAGGGCCCCGTGGGCATGACCGAGGAGGCCCACGACCGCCTCGTGCAGAGCTATCAGGAGATCACCGAGGTCCTCGGCAGCGATTACCCCGTATTGCAGGGATGATATGACCATGCTTCAAGTCAAGGCCCACGCCAAGATCAACTGGGCGCTGAACATCACGGGCCGCCGATCGGACGGCTATCACCTGCTGGACATGGTGATGCAGACCCTCGATCTTCACGACGACATGACCTTCGAGGACGCTCAGGACATCACGCTGTCCGTGGACGGCATAATCCCCGGCGACGCGGACAAAAACCTGGCCGTGCGCGCGGCCCGGGCGCTGAACGCCCGCGCGGGCACGTCCCGCGGCGCGCGCATCACGCTTACAAAGCGCATCCCCGCCCGGGCGGGGCTGGGCGGCGGCAGCGCCGACTGCGCCGCGACCCTGCGGGCGCTGAACGCGCTGTGGGGGCTTCATCTTTCGGACGCGACCCTCATGGACCTCGGCGCGACGCTGGGCGCGGACGTGCCCTTCTGCCTGACGAGCGGGCTGTGCCGGGTGCGCGGCATCGGCGAACACATCGACCGCGCCCCCGCCGCCCCGGAGATCCCACTGGTGCTGGTCACCCCCGGCGGCGGGCTGTCCACGGCGGAGGTGTTCACGCTGTGGGACCGCGGGCGCTTTCCCGCCGTGGCGCTGGACGCCCCCGCGCTCATCGACGCCGTGGCCGACCGCCGCCTGGACGCCGTCGACCGGCTGTGCGCCAACGCCCTCACCACCCCCGCCGTTGAGCTGATGCCGGAGATCGGCGGGCTCATTGAGGACATGCGCCGCCTGGGGGCCCGCGCCGCCTTCATGACCGGCAGCGGCTCCACCGTGGTGGGCGCGTTCGACGATATCGAGGCCGCCCGCCGCGCCGCCGAAGCCCTCCCCGGGGCCGTGCTCACGCGCACCCTCCCGGACTGACCAATGCCATCCCATGAGGTGATTGACACGAAGACCGTCGTTGTGAAATTCGGAGGAACCTCCCTGGCCAGCGCGCGCCAGTTTGAAAAGGTCAAGGCCATCGTCGAGAGCGACCCGGCCCGCCGGTTCGTGGTGGCCTCCGCGCCGGGAAAGCGCTTCCCGGAGGACGAAAAGGTCACCGACCTTTTGCAGCAGTGCTACGACGCGGCCATCTGCGGGCGTCCCTTCGAGCCGACCCTCGCGCGCGTGCGGGACCGCTTCGGCGAGATCGTCGCCGCGCTGGGCCTTCCCTTCCCCCTGGACCGGGAGATCGACGCGCTGCGGGAGCATCTTTCCGGCATACCGCGGCTAAGCTACGTCCTGAGCCGCGGGGAATACCTGAATTCCCGCATACTGGCCGACTACCTGGGCTTCACCTTCGTGGACCCGGAGTGGTGCGTCTGCTTTGACGACGACGGCAGGCTGGACGCCCCCGCCACCCGCCGCACCATCCACGCCGCCCTCCGCCCCCTCAAAAACGCGGTGGTGGCCGGGTTCTACGGCGCGGACATGACCGGCCAGATCCACACCTTCTCCCGAGGCGGCTCCGACGTGACCGGCAGCCTGGTGGCCGCCGCCATCGGCGCGGACCTCTACGAGAACTGGACCGACGTCTCCGGCCTGCTGGCCGCCGATCCCCACATCGTCGAGGCCCCCAAGACCGTGAAATACGTCAGCTACCGCGAGCTGCGCACGCTGTCCTACATGGGCGCGTCGGTGCTGCACACCGACGCCGTGCTGCCCGTGGCCGACATGAGCATCCCCATCAACATAAGAAACACCGACCGCCCCGACGACGCGGGCACCACCATCGTGCGCAAGCTGCCCAAGGGCGAGACCAAGTACCCCATCATCGGCGTGGCGGGCCGGGTGGGCATGTCGGTCATACAGGTGGAGAAGGTCATGGTGTCCGACGAGTCCGGCTTCACCGCCGTCATGCTGGACATCCTCAAGAAGCGGCGCATCCCCTTTGAACAGTGCCTCACCGGCATCGACACCGTCACCGTTGTCATACGAAGCGACGTGCTCGCCCCCTGCAAGCAGGACCTGTTCGCCGAGATCCGCCAGACCCTCAACCCCGACTACCTGGGCCTCACCGAGAACCTCTCGATGATCGCCGTCATCGGCGAGCGCGGCACCGAGTCCTGCGACGCCAACGTGCGCGTGCTCCAGGCCCTCGCCCGGGTGGGCATGCCCATCAATACCATCAACCAGGGCGCGGGCAAGCTCAACCTGCTCATCGGCGTCCCCGAGGAGCGGTATGAGGAGGCCATTCGCGCGATCTACGCGACGATCGAGGAGGGGGAATGAGAGAGTGCAGAGTTCAGAGTTCAGAGTACAGTTGCTGTTCAAATCCCTACGGGATTTGTTCTGATTCTAACGGATAATTACATCGAAAGTGCGTCTTGCCGTAACCTTATAATCAAAGAAATCCGTCAGGATTTCTACCAAAACTGCACTCTGCACTCTGCACTCTCCACTCTCGCCTTGACGCCTCCCCCCATCCACGCTATAATATACAAAAAAAGGTAAGGAGAAGAATCACATGACCATCAAAGAATTCCGTCAGTCCCAGGGCCTGTCCCAGCCGAAGCTCGCCAAGGCGCTCGGCATCGGCGTTTCCACCGTCGGCGGCTATGAAACCGGCAAGATCAACCCCAGCCAGAAGGTGCTCGACAAGATCAGGGAGGTCTACGGCGTGGACCTGAACGCCCCCGAGGCCGCCCCCGCGAAGAAGGCCGCCAGGAAGGCCGCCCCCAAGGCGGAAGCCAAGGCCGCCCCCGCGAAGAAGGCCGCCAAGCCCGCGAAGGCAGAGAAGGCCGCGAAGGCCGAGAAGCCCGCGAAGGCCGCCGCGCCCAAGAAGCCCGTCCGCAGCCGCGCGAAGAAGGAAACGGACATCATCATCCAGTCCCCGCTGGGCGGCGAGATCACGCTGACCGACATCCTCGCGAAGGTGGGCGACGTGGACCGTGTCTACGTGCGCGTGGACCAGAACGCGGCCTACTGGGTCAAGGGCGAGGCCTCCGGCGCGGTAAATCTGTGGTAATCGTGACAGCGCGACGAAGATAGTTTGATATTGCGCCCCGGGCCATTGACCCCGGGGCGCTTTGGCGGTACAATGGGCGTGATGGGGATCCCTCTCCATCCAGCCCATCTTTGGCGCTGCCTCATTTGCAAAGGGCATCCGGCGATGAACCGGGTGCCTGATGCTTTTTTATGTCATTCCCCACAAAAACGCCGATTGTGGTTGCTTATCTCCTCCACATTTGTTATAATATGATTAAAGCGCGTTCCCATCACCAAAGGAAAGGATCACCCGCATTGAATACGAGCTTTATATTGAAGGGCAACATCTGCCACACCCCCGCGCCGGACCGCCTGGAGACGCTGGCGCAGGGGTTCGCGGTGTGTGAGGGCGGCGTCTGCCGCGGCGCGT
>CADASI010000096.1 GCA_902790525.1 uncultured Eubacteriales bacterium | reverse complement strand
GTGGGGACAGGTGCCATGATATGATAATAAATTCCCCACTCCCCGAAGGGAGTGAGGAAAGGGTGAAGCCTATTAGCTTCTGGGGTTGATTAGTCGTTGGAGCTCATGCGACGCTTGGTGATCAGCAGGATCGCCGCGGCCAGAACCAGGATGGAGCCGGCAATGTAGAAGATCGTGGTGCCGATGCCGCCGGTGCTGGGCAGGGTGGAACCCTTCTTGTTCTCAACGGTCACAGTGAACACGCCAGTAGCCGAATCGTAGGACACATTTGCAGGAGTTGTGCCCTGCTTGGCCCAATGCGCATCGCCGCTTGCGGGATTGTAGGTGAACTTGATATCCACCGTGAAATCGGGGATGGCGTTGTAGCCAGTCGGCGCGGTTTCGTGGACAGTAAACTGACCTTCACCCAGACCGTCGAATTCGATGATACCGTCTTCATTAACGGTTTTTTCAACCTTGTAGGAGTTAGTGGTGGCATCGGTTACTTCCGTAACAGTGGTCTTCTTGTAACCAGGCTCAGTGCCCTCATACAGATAAGCATTACCGGTCTGAAGCACATAGTAGGCCTTGCCAACATCAGTCGCCGGAGCGTAAGGACGATAGGTCTTACCACCAATTACCTTCTTGTCACTTCCGGTGTAGCTGGGATCCTCGACATAACCAGCAGTCGTGCTGGCATCGGCGATACCCTTCAACTCCATGTGTTCATTAGCATCAGGTGCTACAAGCGTATAAGTGCCATTCTTCAGCTTGTAGTATATAGCTTCACTACCGGTAGCCGCTACGAAGGTATCCTTCTTGTTAACAACTTTCTCAAGGATATCGCCAGAGATGGAGAACTTTGCACCCTTCAAGGGATTGCCTTCCTCGTCGACCTTGATGATCTTCAGGCCAGTGGTATAGGTCTCGGTGACGGATTGGGGAGTTTCGCCAATCGCATTCTTGTCGCTCTGTGCCGGGAAAGCGGGATTGTTCGTACCGTCATAGGTGTGGTCAGGATTGTTGGAATACTTCACAGTAGAAGTATTGTCATTATGTTGTTCGCCAAGCTCCGCATCCTCATTCAGGATGGCCTGGAAAGTCACAGTGATGGTCTTGCCAGCCATCGAGCGGGCATCGTTCAAGCCGATCTCGAAGGTGTAGCCATCAGTGGTCTTGCCAGTGCGACCGATCAGATTCGGGGAAACAGGCGCAGTGTAAGCACCCTTCCTGATCTGATAGTCCTTATCGGCACCTTCCACCAGATCCTTATCGCCATTATTGACAACGATGGAATTATCCACCAGAGTCAGGCCAGGCTCCATCAAGTCAGTGATGACGAAGTAGAAGTAGTTGTAGTCGCTGGCATGCGGAGGAATTGTCGCCTGAATCTTGTAGTTGACGACGTCGCCAATGCTGACATCATCGATCTTGTTATCCGGATCGGCAGGATCGTGATTAGTCACATTCTTGCCCAAGCCATCGGTATCAATCGTCTTATTGTCAGTAACGGTATCTTTCTTGGGAGTGATGACGGTATCGCCAAGCACCTGAACCATAGTCGCGGACAACGCATCACCAGTCGCCATGGGGTTGGAAGAGTCGACGATGATATAGTAGCCGTCAGCCTGTCCCGTGATCTGGAAATCGTTACTCGAGTTCAGTTTCTGACCTTTTCCTGTGAGATTCAACGCAAGGAACTGATTAGCGAATGCCTTCGCGTCGACGATGGCATCAAGATCAGCCTTGGGAACATCAGTCCCAGCAGTCTTGCCAACGTAATCGGCACCGTACTTTACATTAACGAGCTTACCATCCTCGATAGTACCGGTAAACACCTGATACACAGTATATTCGTGATTGGCGTGGTGGCCGGTGGGATCGGAATTGGTCGAGATCGTCGTGGTATCATTGACCTTGATGGTCGCAGCCAGCGCAGAGGTCATGGTCAGCAGAGCAACCAGTACCAGCGCCAGAACCAGTTTGAAATTCTTCTTCATAGAGTTCATACTTCCTTCCATTATTATTCCATGCCGGGAACTGCCCGTCCATGGTCGTTATGCTTCCCCGCGGGGCGGGGTAAGTGGGGACGTCCATGCCCGTGCATGGTTTGTCTATCCACGTCCCGTGCGGGTGCCGATTTGCCTTGCGGCGTCCGGCGGACCCTCCCACCAGAGGAAAAACCTTCGTCCTTCTCCCTGGCGGAGACGGTTGCCCGTCGCCAGGGTTGTGGTTATGTGCCTGTGCTTTACCGCGCTAACACGGTAAAACCTCCCTTACAAACGCAGGGGCCCTCGCGGGCCACTTGGTCTCTCAGGCCAAGCACGTCCTTGCCAGTCGATCCGCCCGCCGTCCTGCGCGTCCGCCTCCCGGGCTGTGAAGCCGGGGGGATGGGGCCGGTCGGTGGGGTGCAACACGTCGGTGTGTTCACATCAACTCCTTTGCGGCGTTCCCCGTTGCCGGGGAAGAGAGTGTGACTAACGACTGTTGAGTGGCAGTGGGTGCACGTCTCCGGCCCGTCCGCCTCCTTCTGGTAAGGAGGAGAACCGCCGGGGACCGTCAACCCGCGGTCAGCCTTGTGGTACCCGCCCCTGCGCGCCCCTGAGCCGGGGTGTGCGAGGGACTTCCAGAAGTACCGTGTCGGTTTGGCTCATACCGCGTCCGGCGCTCATGCCGTCCGTTTCGACCCCCACATCGTTGCCTCTGAACGGTGCGGGCGACGGCGGCGCGCGGTCGCGGGGTCAGCCTGCCCCAACTTTCGGGAACATTATAACATCCTTGGGTTACACGGACGGATACGCATCTTTCAGGCAAGGCCGCAGATGCGAAAATTTTCCATGTGACCTTAGAATTAACACAAAGGTCATGGTTTCCCGACCTCGAGGCCGCCATGCACAGCGGCGCGGGCGGACGGGGAAGCGTTCCCTTGCGAACCCGGGCGGGGGCAGCTTTCCATGCGCGGTTTTCAGCTGGTAAATCGCGCCAGTCGTTAGGGGTATACTCACGGTCGGCGCGCGCGGCGCGGCGACCGGGGGCAGCGGTTATTATTTCGGGGATGCCGGGACGGAGATATACTTCGGCGGGTCCTTCATGCGGCTGTGGAGCACGGAGAGCACCACCGCGGCCACGCAGTCCACCACCATCATGATCAGCACCGCCCAGCGGCAGGCGCCCTGCACGCGGAACATCAGCACCACGGCGATGCCGACCACGACCAGGTTCAGCACCGCCACAACCACGCCCAGCTTTCCCGCCTCGCCCCGGGAGGCCAGCCACGCCCAGTAGATCAGCAGCACCTGGGTGAGGGAGAGCACCACCCGCGGCAGGGGCGAGCCCATCGAAAACAGGAATCTCGAGACGGACCAGTACTCCCGCGCCCAGTAGTAGTCGCCGGAGAACACGTATTCCCTCGCCGCCGTGGCGTTATAGATGTAATCGCCGGCGGGGAAGCGGGGCAGCATGACCGGCATGTACAGCGTAACAAAGCAAAGAAGCGCGACAATTCCACACAGCAGGTTGAAGTACTTTTTCATCGGCCTTTCCCACTTTCTTCGTCATTATCGTATGCGCGGCTTATTCGGCGTCGCCTTTCCGCCTTTTGATTATGAGCAGCACCGCGGCCAGCACGGCCAGCGCGGAACCGAGGAGGTAGAGCCGGGTCGTGCCGGGGCCGCCCGTGGAGGGCAGCTCAAACGTCTGCTCCTTCGTGTTCTTGATCACGCCGGTGCTGTCCGTGTCATGATCCCTTGGGGCGTTCGAAACGGTCCCGGGGAGATACGTCTTTGAATACAGCGCTCCGGGGCCAGCCTCGCAGGCAATTTCGGAAACAAAGTACCGCCACTTTCCGGTCTTCGTTTCCCCATTGATCTGCATGGACCCCTTCTTCGGCAGGCCGCTGATCACGAACTTGCAGACGGTGACTGAGCTGCCGCGGATCTCAACGCTTTCCTCCACGGCCTTCACGGTTATCGCGCTGCTGCCGAAACCCGTCACCGTCGTATCTGTACCGTGATTCAGTCCCGACAAAACCAGCGTTTCGTCATCCGCCTCGGAGGAGAGCTCGTTGTTATTGTAGACGAGATGCCGGCTCAGGCGGACCGTGATCGTGGCGTCGACCCTCTGCCCGCTGACATTGTCATACGTCGGCCAGCCGTCATGTATGGTGTCAATGTTGTCCCACCACTGCTTTGTAAACTCGAAATCCGTCAGCTCCAGCGTGTTGGTGAAGGCATGATCTCCCTTTGAGGCGGTCCACAGGTCCGTCTCGACACCAGGAGTTCCTGTTAATATCTTATACGATCCATCCTGTTGTTTCTCAACCGTATAAGTAATATTGCCGTAGGTGAACTGCGCTTCCTCCACATCATAGTTATACTCCTGGAAGCTGTGCGTTGCGGAATTCCAGTAGTACTTGCGCAGGTTGGACCAGTTGGCGTTCCACGCTGCGCCCTCCTTGGCCTCGGGGGTGTTGCTTGTATCGCTCAGGAGTTCTTCACCGGTTCCTGGCGTATCGGTCACATCCTTCAAGCCGTTAAGCGTTATGCTGGAAAGTTCAGTTTCCTCCGGTGTGTTCGTCCCCTGCTTATACTGCTTCAGTTGGAACACGACCGTCGTCCCCGCCGGGGGCGTCAGAGCACTCTTCGTCCCGTTGGCAAGGTAAGTCAGCCAGTCCTTTCCGGCTGTGTAGGTGGCATTAGGCACCGTGTTCGTCAGCGTCTGCGTAAATCCGTTAGCGCTGGCATTTGAATCCTCCGCCTTGTCGCCGCTCACTGCAAATAATTCATTGCCCAGCACGACGATACCCTCCGTATCGGCTGCGGCATCATTCGCCACACTGATGGGGAGCAGCTCCACCTTTTGCTCTGTCGCCCAGTAGGTATACGCCGCGTTCGCCGCGGAATACTTTGGCAGGTCCGTCCAGACGGCGGGCGTCGTGCCATCCGTGCTGGTATAGACCACGGCCTTGGTCTGACCGGTCACGATCTCCTCAACGGCGCCTGCGGTTTTCCTGTGCAGGACGTAGGTCACGCGAACATTATAGCCTTCGGGGATGGCGAACCCGGACCAGGTCTTCGTCACGGTGTGGCTGAGCGTCTCCCGGGGATTATCAATGTAGAAATTGTAGAACTGGTGCGAACTGTCCGTATTCTGTCTTTCATAGGCGCTCCCCGTCCAGCGGTACAGCTCGCCATGCTCTACCTTGATCCTGTGCGCGTCCTGACCCGCGGGAATGTAGTACCCGATGGGCGCTTCGATCTCCACGAGGACATACTCTCCGTCCGGCAGACGTCCCAGATAGAAATTGCCGTTCCCGTTGGAAACCAAAACACTGTCAGTTGACTGGTTGCCCGTGCCGTCGAACGTGTCGGTGGTCATATACGGGCCCAAATACCCCCTGTCAAGCGCCGCGCCGTTGCTGCTATAAGCAGACAAGGTATAGATTTGGAACTTCGCGCCCGCCACCTTTGTGTTGGTCCCGGTCTCCTGCTTTCTCAGCTTCAGGGAGAGCTTTTCGTTCTTGGCGGCAATCCTGATCAGATACTCGCCTCTGCTGGGCTCCGAGATGGTAGGGCTGCCCGACAGGAGGGTCCCCGACCCGCCGTCTTTCTTTGTGCATGTCGCGCTCACAGTGACATTTCCACCGTTATTTGTCAATGTCAGCGCAATCACATCCGAGGACAGGGCATAGCCCACGGGGGCCGCCGTCTCCTTGATATAATAGGTATTTCCCGCCTCCAGGCCGGTGCAGTTGGCGTAGCCGTTCTCGTCAGTGACGAGCTTGCCCGCTTCGCCGCTGACGGTGTCGCGGATGCGCGTGTCCTTGTTTTTGCATTGCGCATCCGTGTACACGGTAAACTCAGCGCCGCTCAGCCTGTCGCTGCTTTCCTTGTCCTTCTTCTCGATCTTTAGGCCATACTTCGGGGCAAGGTTGAAGTAGATCGCGCAGTTGGACTGGGACGCGCCGCGCTCCAGATAGTACAGCGTGAGGGTGTGATCGCCTGCTGCGGTGATCCCATTATCCTGCAAAGTCCCGGAGGCAATGATGCTCCCTTCGCTGCCGGTATAGCCGATGATCTCAATGTCGCCCGTCGACGTTTTCTCCATGCCCTCGCCGACGACCTTCCAATCGCCGGTGGAGAAGTTGATCTCGCCGTAGACCTTGCCGTGGATGCCGCCCATGTCCAGGACTAATTTGTCATCCACATACACCCAGACGTCGTCGTCGCCCGCGAACTTGTAGATCATCTCATCGCCCTTTGTGGAATGGTTACCACCGGACGCGCCAATAGTGTTCGGCAGGTAGAACTTGATCTCGGACGACATGCCGAACCAGTAGTTGGGCGCGCCAAGGCTCTCGGAAAACGTCGCCGCCCCGTAGTTGAACGGCAAAAAGTCGGTGTTGTCGCCGCCGTTGGACTTGTTGGTTTTGTTGGTATAGTCGTAGACGTAGAACCTGCCCGCCGACTTGTTGTAGGAGGCGGCGTTCCTGTCGCTGTTATAGAAGTAGTAGCCCGTGGCATCGTCATAGGTGTACAGGCAGTTGCCCGTGCCCACATAGCGCTTGCCAAGCCCGTTTTCGGGGCTGAACAGCTTATCCTTCAGGGCAGACTTGAGCAAACGGGGCTGCACGATGGCGGTATAGTAGTTGCCGTTCGTGCCCTTTTCCTGATTTCGGTTTTTTTCGTCGCGGCCATAGGGATTCAGGCTGCGGCCCTGGTCGGAGACGGTCGACATGAAGATGAAGTCGTTGCTGTCGCCGTTCATATACCAGTATTCCCTGTTGTACTCGCCCCAGCCGTAGCTGTTTTCATCCGCGGGCGCGGGGATGACCGACTGGCCCTTGTCCATATGGATGCTGTCCATGTTGAACAGGTTGTTGTAGTCGAACACCCTGGTCGTGATGAAGCTGCTGGTGTCGTTGTCATAGGCGACATTGCTGTTCTGCCCAATGTCGTAGCTGCTCGGGAACCAGTCCGCGTAGAACACGGAATCCGCAGTGATCGTCACCGTCTCGCCGGGCTGGTAGTATTGCCCCGTGTATACGTCGTACCAGCCCTTCAGCTCGTATTTGTTGTCGCCGACGCTTTGCAGCGCCTGGAGCCTTCTGTCCGAAGCGGAGGGCAGCGTGATCTGCGCATACGGCGCGCTCCCATTGGGATCGGTTTTCGTCACGCTCGTGTAGATCGAGTTCGCACCGTGCAGATTATTGCTGCCGTCGATACGTGTATAGAACGTGTTGTTGCCCTTGCTGTGGCTGCCGCCGCCCACGCCGTCGGACCCGTCAAACCAGACGCGGAAGTTGTCTCTTTTGGGGATAAACACGGGCGTGAGGTTCAGGTCGCGTCCCTTTTCTTTCAATTCCGCTATGTTTTGTACCCGATTCGTTGAGATCAGTTCCTTGCCGTTATGATACCATCCGTCAAACTCCCAGCCTTCCGACGGATTGGCAATGATGGCGACATCGCTGCCATTATCGTGTTGTGTATCGCTCGTAAAATAGTAGTAGAATGTCCTTGGGTTGGGCGCTCCTACGCTCACAGACCTGATCTTCCATAGGGAAGGTTCATCGCTTTCGCTTGTTCCGCCTCCTTCAGCAGGATAATTGACGCGAATCAGGTACTCTCCCGAAGGCTTGAAGAAGCCGATATACGACGTATCGCGTTCGAGCACGTTGTTTTTATTCAGTTTTGTCACGCTTCTTGTTTCAGGAGATACGCCGTCATCCCGCAGCCAGCAACAGAACACGTAATCAGAGTAAGTCGCATGGGGCGTAATATCCATGTTATTGCTTACCTGCGCGTGATCATTCACCTTGTCCCCGTCATGGGCTACATTGGATTCGATCAATTCAGGTTCCTTTGACCATTCCTTGGTAAAATAACCGGCATCGACGTATTGTCCGTTATATGTAATTTTGTTCGGTACAAGCGTATACTTGGGCAACACTTCAAATACCGCATGCAGCAGCAAATCCGTGTTCGCCTTCGATACGACATAGTCCGACGCTGTCTCTATCAGATTGTCCTGATCATCGTACCATCCTTTGAAATAATAACCGCTGTTCGCTGTAGCCCTGAAAAAGGCATCGCGCGTTTCACCGTTGCTGACAGTCTTCTTGTCAGTGGTGTAATAGAACGTCGGGTATTCGCCGCTACCGTCGTCGCTGATCGTTTTTCCTTTGGTAACAGTGCCCATACCGCCATTATACGGCTCCACCACAACGATTTTTACACCATTCTGAACCGTATAGGCCACAAAGGTCGTATCGGGAACAGCGCCACGATTGGCTTTTGACAATACGTCACCGTTGATTCTGGTAATCGTACCATCCGGCTGAACCTTCACCCACATGGCAAAATGTCCGCCATCAACCGAATTTGCCCGAACATCATAGTCCAGTACATTTCGGCCGTCCAATTTTGTCTTGAAGCTGACGATACGATCGCCTGTCTTTTTAACATCATACACCAATATATAGTTTTCAGTGCCGGTATAGGTCCAGAACAGCGCGCCATTATAGTTTATATTTGTGAAGTAACCATATTGCTTATCGCTGAACCTCGCCATATAGTGATAAGCGTCGTCCTCCACCCTGATCTGATAAACCGTATTATCCATCATGGTCACAGACAGGGTTTCGTGCGTCGTGAAGGGCTCCAGGCTGGTGAGCAGCCAGTCCGCTTCGATCCTTTCCACCGCCACCAATTCGGGCGAAGTAAACGCGACCTCCGCGGCCTGCGCCGCGTCGGCGTCGATGTGGAGGGCGCTGAACAGTTCCGACAGTGTGATATGCCCCTCGCCCGGTATGTGCCACTCATAGTTGCCGTAGTAGAAGTCCACCGTGTAGACCACGCCGTACACGGAGAAGCTGTTGGCGGTGAAGATCACCGAATCCTCCGTTTCACGGGCCTTCACGGGCTGGGGATCGCCGCCATCCTCCGCGAAGTGCACGGCCCCGACCACCGGGTCGCCGTCCACGATCAGGTGGCCGTCCTGCCCGTCGGCATCCTCCCCGGCTTCCTCAGCGGCCTCCTCAGCGGCATCGGCTTCCCCGGCGGCCTGCTCATCGGCCTGCCCATCGGCTTCCCCGGCGGCCTCCTCAGCGGCATCGGCTTCCCCGGCGGCCTGCTCATCGGCCTGCCCGTCGGCTTCCCCGGCGGCCTCCTCCGCATTCTCGGCAGCATCGGACGCCCCGGCGGCCTGCGCGATCTGCTCGACCTTCACCTCCACCGGCGCGGCGGGCTGCACTTCTTCCTCGCCATCCATGATCTTGATGTCGAAGAATTGGGCGGAGGTCACCATCCTGTTCCCGGAGAGCGACGCCTCCGTCTTCTCCAGGTACGCCTGCGCCTCCTCCCCTGCCAGCTCCCGCACGGCGAGGGTCGCCCCGTCGGGGATCTGCGCCTCCTCGGTATAGGTCATAGTGATTTTATAGGATTCCCCGGCGGACGTCAGGTATTTCGTCTCCAGGGTCTTGCTGACGACCACGGCGTAGATCGAGAAGGCGTCCGCGGTGAAGGATACGGCGGTTTCCGGGGCCGTCTCCACGGCGGCTTCTGCTTCGTCCGGCGTATCGTCGGCCTGCGGTGCGTCCGCCGTCGGAGAAGTCATGGCCGCGTCGGTCATGGAGGCAGCCTCTACCACCTCGGCGTTCCCCGCACTGTCCATGTGGACGACGGTGGTCTGCTCGTCCTCCGCCGTCTCCCGGACGCCCATGGCGACGGAGATGGGCAGCAGCGGCTCGATCTCGACGCCGTCTCTGTCGAAGAACGTGATATCCACCGCGTGGACGCGCTGCACCTCGTTGAAGCCCTCGGCCACGGGCTCGCCCAGCTTGTCCAGGGTCGCCTCGTCCACGACGTCCTCCAGGCGCATGGTGACGCCGACCGGGAACGCCCCCTCGGGCGCTTCGACGTGCACGGTCACGTATTCCGTCACGCCGTCGAAGGTCTGCGCCGGGTACGTCTCCGCCGCCCTGCCGTTGAGCAGCGCGATCTCATACATTCCGACGGTGATGACGGTCCGCTCGAAGTCCGCCGCGGGCGTGATCAGCCAGTCCCCGTCGACCGCTTCGACCGCGAGGACCGCCGCGTCGTACTCGACCGACCCGGCCTCGTCCCCGCCCTCGACTTCCGCCTGGACGGCCTCTTCCGAAGCCTCCTCGCCGCTCTCCGCGGTTTCCTCCGCGGGAGTATCCACAGCGGCCTCCTCCGCGCCCTCGTCGGCGGCGTCGCCGTCATCAGCGGCATTGCCGTCGTCAGCGGCGTCGCCGTCATCAGCGGCATTGCCGTCGTCAGCGGCATTGCCGTCATCAGCGGCATTGCCGTCGTCAGCGGAGGTCTCCGCGATCTCCCCGCCGCCCTCGGCGGGCCCGGCCTCCGCAGTCACTTCCCTTTCCTCATAGATGGGCTCGGCCCGGTCCATCAGCGCCCTCAGCGACAGCGGATACTGCTCCGCCCCCGCCAGGTCGTACTCCAGCTTGTAGCCCACGAGTATGGATTCGCTGACACTCTCAGGCTCCGGCGCGTCCGCATCCTCGGGCGCGTCCGCCTGCGCGTCGCCGTCCCCGGTCTCCTCCCCGGTGATCGCGCCCTCCCCGTCGGAGGCGCTTTCCAACGGCAGCGCAAGGCCCGACACGGTGTACACCGCGCCGTTGAGCGCATACTCGCCGTCGCCCGTGATGATGAGCACGCCGATGCTCTCCCCGGCGACCTCCGCCGACGGCTCCGCGCCATCGTCGGCTTCCGCGGGCCCGTCGGGCGCTTCCCCGGTCTCCTCCGCCGCTTCGTCGGGCGCGTCCGCCTGCGCCTCATCGGCAAAGGACACGGCCACGCCGTCGGCCTCGGCGATCTCGGAGACATTGACCAGCACCGCGCGCATCGCCTCGTCATAGAGATAGACCGCATGCGTCTCCGCAGCAATATAATCGGTAAAATCGAGGCTGACGCGGCGCATGACGGCAGCACTCTGCCCGGCGCTCGCCGCCTCGTCGCCCTCCGGCGCGTCCCCGTCCGGCGCGTCTTCAGTCTGATCGCCTTCGGCGGGTGCATCCTCAGCCTGATCATCTTCGGCAGGTTCGTCCCCGATGTCCTGCGCATCGACTTCGGTCTGCAAATCCCCGACTTCGGTTTGTTTCTGTTCTGTTTCAGTTATTTCAGTTTCATTACTGTTTGGTATCTGGTCGGTAACAGTCGCATCTTCTTCATCCGGCTGTCCCTCCGCGGTCACATCCTCCGCACCGTCCTCGGTCGCACCGTCCTCCGCCGTCTCGTCCGCCGTCTCGTCCGTCTCCGGCGTCGGCGCATCGTCGGCGGGCGCGATCGCCACGCCGTCGGTCAGCCAGACGGTCTCTATCGCGTCCTCTGTCGCGATGCCGAGCTGTATGCGGTCGAAGGACCGGACCGTTTTCAGCACATACTCGTCCTTCACGCCCTCGACGGGCTCGATGCTGATATGATCCTCCACAAAGGCGCTGTCCCGGATCTCGCCCACGGCGGTGATGTCGGCAGCGGAGATGCCCGTCCCCTTGAGCACGTCGCTCAGGAACACCAGCGTCTCCCCGGCCACGGAGTATTCCCCCTCGGCGTCGCCCTCGGGCGCGTCCCCGGAGACGCCCGGATCATCGGCCTGCGCAGGCGCGTCCGGGACCGCCTCCCCGTCATACAGCGCGTCGAGGTCATACTCCACCTCGAGGCCGTTGTCGGCGTCGCCCTCGGCGGAGGTCGCGTCCCCCAGCTCCAGCGTGGTTTCGGACACGCTTGCCTCCACGGCATCGGAGGCGATTTCCGCGTCCTCCATCGGGCTCGCCAGCACGACCTGGCCGTCCAAATCCACATATTCATCAAACACGGTGGGCTCCGGCTCCGCCGGCCGCTGCTGATAGCAGGCGTCCGTGTGCTGATGCTCCTCGAGCCCGCACTCCAGCGTGCCGTCCTCTCCCTCGCACGCCCGCGTATGGACGTGCGCCGTATACCCGCAAGCGGCCTTTCTTTGCAGCGTATCCGCTTCAAAGGTCAACTGATTCAGCGTAAAGAGCAGCACAAAGACGCCCAACACCGCGACGACGCGCTTGAGCCTTCCCTTCTTGTTGTACTGCTTGACCTTTTTCCGGACTTGCCGGTTGTCCTCCAACAGCCGATTGTTATCGGGGGGCAGGGTGTTTTTCATTGCGACACATCCTCTGTGATCTCAGGTCCCTCGGGTATTCGTGTGCGGCAGACAGATATAAAATAACACTTCGCCCCCTCCCCGATATCGGGCCCATTTGCCCTTTTCGAGGAGGGGGTGTCAGTCTCCCCCGGTGATTGTATTGGCCCGGGGGAGGTGTAAAGTCGGCGCAAGCCAGACTGTCGGTCGGGTTATTCCGATGTGTCGATCCTGCGCTTGGTGATCAGCAGCACCGCCGCCAGCAGCGTCAG
>CADASI010000095.1 GCA_902790525.1 uncultured Eubacteriales bacterium | reverse complement strand
AACCTCATTTCCTTTAAGGTTGTTTCAAGCATGGGGTGTTATGATGCTTCCGTCAACAGGAAACAACCCAGACTTCGACTGACGAGGAAATGAGGAGGTCATAAAAATGAAAATGACAAAGCGCATACTGGCAGCGCTCATGGCGCTGATCGTGGCGACGGTATTCTCGCTGGGCGCGCTGGCGGAGGACGCCGGCGCGAACGGCAATCCCCCGGACGGCATGCCGGGCGAGCCCCCGCAGGGCATGGGAGAGCCACCGGAGGGCATGGGCAATCCCCCGGACGGCATGCCCGGCGAGCCCCCCGAGGGCGGCATGCCCGGCGGCCCGGGCGGTGGCCCCGGCGGCGGCTTCGGCGGCGGCTCTGCCGACTTTGAGTACGCCGGCGCGACGGAGATCATCGCCACGGCCGACGAGAGCGACGGCGTCTACGCCTCCGCGACCGCCGACGAGAGCGCGCTGATCGTGAACACCGCGGAGGACGTGACCCTCGACAATCCCACCGTCACCAAGACGGGCGATTCCAACGGCGGCGACAGCTGCAACTTCTACGGCCTGAACGCCGCGGTGCTGGCCATGGGCGGCGGCACGGTGACCATCACCGGCGGCACGATCACCTCCGACGCGGACGGCGCGAACGGCGTGTTCTGCTACGGCGGCAACGGCGCGCAGAACGGCGGCGCGGGCGACGGCACCACGGTCTATATCTCCGACACCACCATCGCCACCACCGGCGACGGCTCCGGCGGCATCATGACCACCGGCGGCGGCGTGACCTGCGCCAGCAACCTGACCGTCGAGACCAACGGCCGCTCCTCCGCGGCCATCCGCACCGACCGCGGCGGCGGGACCGTGGTGGTGGACGGCGGCAGCTACACCTCCAACGGCCTGGGCTCCCCGGCCATCTACTCCACGGCGGACATCACCGTCAGTAACGCCACCCTGACCAGCAACCTGTCCGAGGGCGTGTGCATCGAGGGCCTGAACTCCATCACCCTCAACGACTGCGACATGACCGCCAACAACACCCAGCGCAACAGCAACGCCACCTTCCTGGACACCATCATGATCTACCAGTCCATGTCCGGCGACGCCGACAGCGGCACGTCCCACTTCACCATGAACGGCGGCAGCCTGACGAGCCTGAGCGGCCACATGTTCCACGTAACCAACACCCACGCGGTGATCACCCTCTCGGGCGTTCAGCTGGTCAACGAGGACGCGGACGGCGTGCTGCTCTCCGTGTGCGACGACGGCTGGAGCGGCGCGGACAACATCGCCGAGCTGAACGCCGTCGGGCAGGTGTTGACCGGCACCATCCTGGTGGGCGACGATTCCACGCTGACGCTGAACCTGGCCGAGGGCTCGACCTTCGAGGGGAGCATCGGCGGGGAGATCGTCAACGCGAAGGGCGAGACGGTCTCCGCCGAGGTGGGCAGCGTGACCGTCACGCTGGACGACGCCAGCACCTGGACGCTCACCGCCGACACCTGGATCACCGGGTTCAACGGCGACGCGGCCAACGTCCGCGCGAACGGCTATACCCTCTATGTCAACGGCGCGGCGCTGGAGGGCGTAAGCGAATAAAGAACCATCAAAAAGGAGCTGTCCCGATTGCGGGGCAGCTCCTTTTTGATGGTGGTCGGTCAATGCCTCTCGTAGTGCGCGGCGACGTCCTTCAGCCGCTCGATGATGGGCAGGTGCTGGGGACAGACGCCCTCGCACTGGCCGCAGGCGACGCAGTCCGACGCCTTGCCGAATTTGCCGGACAGGTTGTCGTAGTAGGTGAAGTTCACGGTCCAGCCCTTCTCCTTGAGGTCCTCGCGCATGTCCTCGTTGTACAGCGAGAAGTAGCGGGGGATCGGGATCTGCTGGGGACAGCCCTCGGTGCAGTAGGAGCAGCCCGTGCAGGGGATGGCGATTTTGGCGTTGATGATGCCCGCCACCTTCTCCATCATGGCCATTTCATCGGGCGTCAGGGGTTTGAAGTCCTTCATGTAGCCCAGGTTGTCCTCCATCTGCGCCACGTTGCTCATGCCGGAGAGCACCATCATCACGTTGTCCAGGCTGGCGGCGTAGCGTATGGCCCAGGAGGCCGCGGACATCGCCGGGTCGGCGGCCTTGAGCAGGCGCTCGGCCTCCGCGGGCAGCTTCGCCAGCGTGCCGCCCTTGACCGGCTCCATCACCACCACGGGCTTGCCGTGCTTCACGGCCATCTCGTAGACCTTGCGGGACTGTATCCACTCGCTCTCCCAGTCCAGGTAGTTGATCTGGAGCTGCACAAACTCCAGTTCCGGGTACTTGGTCAGTATTTTGTCCAGCAGCTCCGGCGTGTCGTGGAAGGAGAAGCCCGCGTGCCTGACCAGGCCCTGCCGCTTCTTTTCCATAAGCCAGTTGAAGCAGTCGTACTGCTCGTACTTGGGGTAGTTCCCGGCCTCGATGCCGTGGATCAGGTAGTAGTCGAAGTAGCCCGCGCCGGTCTGCTCAAGCTGCTCATTGAACACCTTGTCCCGCTCCTCCGGGGAATTGAAGTACGCGCTGTGCAGCTTGGTGGCCAGCGTGAACGCCTCGCGGGGGTAGCGGTCCACCAGCGCGGCCTTGGCGACCCGCTGGCTGACGCCGCCGTTGTACATGATGGCCGTGTCGAAATAGGTAAAGCCCTGCGCCATGAACCGGTCCACCATCCGCTTGACCTCTTCCACATCCACGGCGGCGTCGTTGTTGGGGTCCAAAAGCGGCAGGCGCATCAGCCCGAATCCCAGCTTCTTCATAAGCATCTCTCCTCCGTTCTCAAAAGGGTCTTTAAGTCCAGCCGGATGTCCCCGCGCCGGACCCTGTTCCACGAAAAATCCCGCGCCAGCTCCTTGGCCGACACGCGCTCCCACCGGTCGGTCAGGCCGTACAGCCACGCGACCAGGCCGATCACCTTCTCGGGGGGCCACATCCCCCGCAGGTGCCTCAAATAGCAGTCCCCGTCCCGCTTGCTCAGCCGGCGGCCGTCCGGCGCGAGCAGCATGGGGGTGTGGCAGAAGGCGGGGGCCTTCAGTCCCAGCGCCTCGTAGAGCCAGATCTGCACGGGCGTGGAGGACAGCAGGTCGCGCCCCCGCACCACCTCCGTGACGCCGTTGGCCGCGTCGTCCACCACCACCGCGAGCTGATAGGCCGCCACGCCGTCCGCCCGCTGGACGATGAAATCCCCCCACTCCCGCCGAAGCGACAGGGCGCAAGGGCCCTGCACGCCGTCCACGAACGCCACCTCCCGGTCCGGCACGCGGACCCGCAGGCAGGGGGGCTTCGTCTTTTCGCGGCGCTGAGCCTCCGTCAGGTCGCGGCAGGTCCCGGCGTAGATGATCCTCCCGTCCGAGGCGTGAGGCGCGGAGGCCGCGTGCAGCTCGTCCCGGCTGCAATAGCAGGGATAGGTGTCAAGCCTCTCGAGGGCCTCACGGTAGGCCGTGCCGCGGCGGCTCTGGTCCTCGGCCCGGCGGTCCCACGAAAGCCCCAGCCATTTCAGGTCGTCCATGATGGCCTCGGCGTATTCCCGCCGGCTGCGGGCCGGGTCCAAATCCTCGATGCGCAGCACGATCTCGCCCCCGCGGGACTTCGCCGACAGCCACGCCATCAGCGCCGCGGACACGTTGCCCAGGTGCATGTACCCGCTGGGACTGGGCGCGAAGCGTCCCGTCGCCATACCATTCACCCCTTCCCTGCTCACATTCTACCATATCCCTTCCCCGCGGGCAACCGCAAATCTCGCCGTCCGACCATTTTCATGTTGCAGTTTCCGCCATAATGTGTTATATTATTATCACAGAGTTTACATTGGAGGTGTATACCGTGAAAAAGCTGTTGTGTCTGGCGCTGTGCCTGTGCATGGTCTTCGGACTGTGCGCCGCGCAGGCCGAGTTGAAGGTTCCCGTTCCCGATCCCGATCAGCAGACGCTCGCCATGGCGTTCCTGGGCAAGCTGATGGCGCTGACCTCCGGGCTCAACCCGGGTGAAAAAGCGCTGCATATGTCGGTCGAGCAGGGGGACGCCGCCCTGTTTGACGGGCTCATGCAGCTCTCCGACGGGCTGTGCGACCTGAACGCCACCGTCGGGGGCGCGCCGGTGCAGGCGCAGTTCACCGCCGACGCCATACTGTTTGCCTGGCAGGATCAGGTGTACAGGCTGCCTTACAAGACCTTGTCCTCCCTCGGGTCCTCGCTGTCGCAGCAGAACGGCGGCGCCTCCGTCGATCCCGGGGCCGTGCAGGCGCTGCTCACGAACTTCTTCAATTCCGCGATACTCCCCTCCATCAGCACGGATTCCGACGAGGGCGGGGAGCACATCCACTTCGACCTGACCCAGGAGCGGCTGGCGGAGAGCCTCGTCGCCATGGGGGACGCCATCGCCGCGGACCCGCAGCTCTCCGGGCTGTTCGAGAAGTTCGGTATCGGCGACTATGCCGAGATCTGGCCCCAGCTTCGCGACATGCTGGAGGCCGGGCAGCTCCCCATCGCGCTGCGCGCGGACGTCACCACCAACGACGAGGGCGCGATGCTGGAGGCCGAGGGCACGCTGCTGGGTCTGCCGATCAGCCTGAACGGCTCCGCGACCGCGGACGAGGCCGCGTTTGAGTTCAACGCCGCCGACGCCTTCGTCGCGACGGGTCGGCTGGACTGCCGCGACGGCGGCTACGAGTGCCGCATCTCCGCCGGCGGCGCCGATGTGGAAATGCTCTACACCCCCGCGGCCGACGGGTGGACGTTCCGCCTGTCCGCCACGCAGGACGGGGCCACGCTGTTCGCCCTTGACGCAAGCCTGACCGCCGACGCCTTTGACGCCGGCCTGACCTGCCGCGGTTCCGACGACGGCGCGCCCCTCGAGGGCAGCCTGCACGTCGACCTGGAGTCCGGCGCCCTCGCCGCGAACCTCGCCTGCCCCGAGGAGATGGGCGGGCTGGTCTTCGACCTGACGGGCGAGAAGACCGACACCGGCTACCGCCTGGCGCTCACCGTGAAGCAGCAGGACGCCGTGGTGGCCACGGTGGAAGCCCTCTGCACCGCGACCGACGAGCTGCTCGGGTTTGAGCTCGCGGCCTACGCCGGCGAATCGACCGACGCCCCGGTGATGACCGCCACCTTCGCCTACGCCATGGAGAACGGCGCGTTCACGCTGCGCTACGACGACGTCAGCGGCAACTACTGCGACGGCAAGGGCACGCTGACGGCGGAGAAGCAGATCTGCACGCTGGAGTACGGCGCGCGGGGACGGCTCATGGGGCGCTTCACGCTGGACAGGCTGACCAACGACGATATCTACAGCTATCGCGTCACGGTCAGCGCGGACACCCGCTACGACGGCAAACTCAGGAATGTCTACGACTTCTTCTTCGAGTTCGACAAGGAAACCGGCGGCTTCCGCGGATGGTATGGGAACGAGGACGCCGGAAACATTCGCCTCGACTACCAGGGCATCGTCACCGACGGGCTGCTGCGGTTCCACCTGGACAGCTCCGAATACGGGCGCTTCTCGGGCCTGTTTGAGCTGAGCGCCCGCTGGGGCGGCGACACCTTCTCCGCCGAGTTCACACGAACCGACAGCTACGACGTCTGGACCGGCAACCTGCTGTTCAGCCCGGCGCTCAAGACGCTGAGCCTGAGCGGCGAGGACATGCGCGTCTACGCCGCCCTGGCGCAGAACGACGACGGCCTGCCCACGTCGTTCAGGTTCCTCGCGACGGACGGCCGGTACTCCTCCGCCGGGATCATCGTCGACGGCCACGGCGTCCGGCTGATCTCCGGGGAGAGCACGACCGTCGTCACCGGCGCGTTCAAAGACGACCATACCTACTGCGTCGACATCGCCACCGCCACCGACCGCTGGTCACCCGAGAGCCATGTGCGCATCGAGTTCGCCGTGGCGGAGGACGCCTTCACCGTCACCGCCTATGGCAATGAGGACGCGAAGCTGTTCGAGGCCAGGCTGGAGCCCGCGGAGAAGACCGATGTCGCGCCCCTCGCGGACCGGGAGGGCATCGTCGAGGTCACGCCGGAGATGATCACGGAGATTATCGAGAGCATGGCCGCCGCGCCAGAGGCCGAGCAATAGCGGAGAACAACAAAGGCCCGCAGGGACGCCGCCGCGTCCCTGCGGGCCTTTATTGTTACAATATCACTCACACACCTCGCAATCGCACCCGCCCCGGCGCTTGACGCGGTACATGGCGGCGTCGGCCTCGTGGAACAGGCGGTCGAAATCGGAGATCTTCGCGCCGTAGGCGACGCCGCTGCTGACGTGGATGCCGGGCATATCGCCCTGCGGCACGGTCAGCTCGTCGTTGATCTTCCTGACCTTTTCGCGGATGAGCTCCCCGAAGTCGGTGTTCACCTGCTTCATGATGACGGCGAACTCGTCGCCGCCGATGCGGCAGACGTAGTCCTGCGCGCGGAAGGCGTTCTGTATGACCCTGGCGGTGCGCTGCAGCACGCGGTCGCCCATCTTGTGGCCGTAGGTGTCGTTGACGGGCTTGAAGCTGTCCACGTCGAACAGCACCAGCGCGCAGGTCCGCCAATCCACGTTGCGCTGTATGGAGTCGTAGCCGTTTCGGTTGTACACGCCGGTGAGGTTGTCGTGGGTCGCCTCGTAGGCCAGCTCCTTCTTCTGCTCCAGGTTGGTGGCGTGGATGATGTTGTACTCCCGGGCGAGGAAGCGGAACTCCTTCGCGCCCTCGACGGGCAGCGGCTCGTCCTTCTGGATGTAGGTGATCGCCTTGAGCAGCGGCCCGACCACCAGCATGAAGAACATCAGCAGGGCGGAGATGATCATCAGTATGGTCATGACGATCATGACGCGCTGCTGGACCAGTATCCTGCGCATGTTGTCCTTCGCGACGGCCTGCCGGTCGCTCATCTCCGCGTCCATGGCCGTGAGGCTTTCCCGGATGTTGCCGGAGATGGCCTCCTTCTTCTGGTGGTAGACGTCGTCAAACACCATCGTGCGCGCCGTCTCGCGCTGGGCCTCCGCGGGGGCCGCGGCGTCCTTTTCGGACAGCGCCACCTCCTGGATCTCCAGCGGGTATTCGGACAGGTCGTAACCATACGCGCTGACGGCCAGCCGCATGGCGTAATACTCCCGGTTCATCAGGTCGACGGATTCCTCCAGCGCGCTCACCAGCGAATCATACGCTTGGGTCTCCCCCATGAGGGCCCGGACGTTGCTGACGGCACGGTCCCGGCGCTGGGTGATCTGGGCCTCCTCAAAGTAATCGTCCAGGTACTGCCGTTCGCCCGTCACCACGAAGCAGCGCACCTGCTCCGTCAGGTAGTCCGAGCCGGTTTGCAGGTCGTTGGCGTCCCTCTGCCACTGGATGTAGTTCTCCATGTTCTCGCTCAAGCGGGTATAGCCGGCGTCCGTGTAGTAGGTGGCCGTCAAAAGCAGTATGGAAATCACCGTCGTCACCAGCGCCATTATGATGATGATGCGCCTGATCGACACGTTTCGTCGCGCGTCCTCATGCTTATTCATGTGGTCTGTCATCTCCGAATCGCTTCCGTTTTCCATGGACCCATTATACCGTAAAACACGCGGCCATGTCCATATTAAAATACCAGCCCAGGGCTATTACTTAATTTGTTACTCAAGTAACATATTCTGTTATATTTTAACTTTATTACATAAATCTATTGTATTGTTCGGGTTTGTGTGTTAAAATTAACATAAGAAATTATCACTTTTTACCCTTATAATCCCCCTGAAAGGAGATGGCCCACGACAAAGGAGGCGATATCAATGCAGGAGCGGAAGATACTGTGCATTGACCCCAACCAGAACATACTCGACCTTCTGACCTTTAATCTCGAGGCGTCCGGCTACATCGTGGAGACCAACACCACGGGCCAGGGCGCGCTTTCCACGGACGCATCTCTGATATTGCTCGACCCGCAGCTGCCCGACATTTCCGGATGGGATCTTTTGAGTTCAATCGAAAAGCCGCCCATCGTCATTCTTTCGGAGAATGCCGACGAGGATGCCATCGTCCAGGCGTTTGAGCTGGGATGTGTCGATTACATCCTCAAGCCCTTTTCCGTGCGCGAACTGCTCGCCCGCGTCAAGGCCGTGCTTCGCCGCTTTGACAACTACCCGGTGGACGAGCTGATCCGGGTGGGCTCGATCACCATTGATTCCGAGAACTACGAAGCCTACCGAAACAACGAGAAGCTGCAGCTGACCCTCAAGGAATACGAGCTTCTGAAGCTGCTGGCCGAAACCCCCGGTCGGGTGCTGACCCGGGATTTCCTGCTGGACCGCATCTGGGGCTACGAATTCTACGGGGAAACGAGAACGGTGGATGTCCACATCCGACACATCCGGATGAAGCTCGGCGACGATGCCGGCATGATCGAGACCGTGCGCGGCGTCGGCTACCGAATGACCGCCTCTGCGTGATCCTTGACTGGCACACAGTGTTTCTGCCAATGCCTATGGAGGTGATCGCATGGCGAACACCATTATACTGTGCGTGGATGACGACGAACAGTTTCTTGATTTGCTCACCAGCGTTTTGGAAGAAGCAGGGTTTTCAGTGATAATTGCTCAAACGGGCCACGACGCGCTGGCGCTGGCCTACTCCCAAAAGCCCTCCCTGATTTTGCTCGACCTGATTCTGCCGGACATCCGGGGTGAAGAGGTCTGTCGCAGGCTGAGGATGCACAGCCCCACCACCCGGACCCCCATCGTCATGCTCTCCGTCAGGGATGGCGAGGCGGACAAGATCCGGGGTTTGGAGATCGGCGCGGACGACTATGTGACCAAGCCCTTCTCACCGCGGGTCCTCGTCGCCCGGATCAAGGCGCTCTTGAAGCGCAGAGAATCGCTCAGCATCATGCCGGCCAGCACAGAAGACGGTTCTGTGAGTTGATACCCTTCAACACACAGAACCGTCCTTTGTTTTGGGCTTATCTCCTGACCACATACAGCAGCGACGGCCGGGTGGTCAGCCGGACGCTGATGTTGCCCGCGCCGTACTGGGGCAACAGCATGGGCGTCGGATTGACGATATCCGCCCCGCCGAAGGTCACCTTGAACACCTTGGTGCTGCCCTTGCCGCAGGAGACCTTGAGCCGCTTGATGTACTTCTGAGCCACCAGGGTGCCGCCCACGTAGAGCTGCAGGCCCAGATTGTTGATCCGCTTGGATCGGCCCAGGCCGTTGAGCAGGTAGAACTTGCAGACGTACTTGCCGCCCGCGGTGCGCTCCACGGACTTGGGATAGAACGTCCAGTCGCGTCCGATGCTGCGGACCAGGGCCCTGGAGGGCCGGGCGTTGATGCCGTCCACCTTGTTCTTCCGCACGGTCACCTTGATGCTGGACTTCTTCTTGTTGCCGGTGGTCACGGTGATCTTGGCCTTGCCCGCCTTGCGGGGGGTGAGGACGCCGTTCTTGTCCACCTTGGCGATCTTCTTCTTCGAGGACTTCCACTTCAGCGTGGTCTGGGCGTCGGCGGGGTCGAGTATGACGCCCAGCTGGCTGGGACCCATGCCGAGGTAGAACACATTGCCCTGGCTCGCGTTGATGGCGACGGCGGTGGGACCCCCGGCGGCCGCCTTGTCGGACTGCTCCGCGACGGCCCCGTCCGCCACGACGGCCTCTCCCGCGGGGGCTTCGGCCACGGGCAGCGATTCGGTCATGGGTGCCTCGGCCACGGGCATCTCGGCCACGGGCGCCTCGGCCATGGGCATCTCGGCCAGGGCTTCGGCGGGCGCTTCGCTCGCGGTCTCGGCGGGCGTCGGCACGGCCTCGGCCAGGACTTCCTCCGCATCGTCGACCTGCGCCTCGGTCAGGGTTTCCTCCGCATCTTCGGCGGCCTGCGCGACGGCCACGGCTTCCTCCGCATCGTCGGTGGCCTGCGCCGCGGCGGCGGGTTCCTCGCAGACCTCCGCGGGGACCTCCTCGATCGCCTCAAGGTCCAGCTCGGCCTCGCAGGCCGCGGGGGTCTCCGCCTGTTCGACGACGATCTCCTCCTGCGCACCGTCGGGTTCCTCTGCCAGCTCCGGCATGCCTTCCCCGATCTCCTCGGGCAGCGCCGCCTGCGCCGTCGGTTCCGCGACGATCTCCTCCTCCGCCATCGCCAGGCACGGCGTCGCCAGCATCAATACCAGCATCATCGCCAGCAATCTGCAAATCCTGTGGTTTTTCATGTTATTCCCTCCAATGCTGTGTTCTTCTTTGAATACGGCTTTTTTATAGCACAATTTTCCTCGGTATCATTACGGATTGCACTTCTGACAGGGCTGGTAGCCTTGAGCGATCAGATCGTCTCTGCTCGCATACGGGGCTTCCGCATGCCGGACAGCTTGTCGCCTCTGTCCTCCGCTGACTCTCAAACAGAAGCACTGCTTCAGTCCCTTTCGGATTTACCGTGTATGTTTTGCATTCATACCCTTGACTTTTGATCTCGATTGCGATATTCTCTTCAAGTATAGGCCTTGGCAGTCTCGATAATAACAATCTGGGAGGCAGGAAAATCGCAGAAAAACAAGCGAATGTGCCCTGTCGTTGTCTACGTGCTCTCGGAACGTTTACCCGTTAGAGTGCACCCATGGTACGCGTGAAAAAAGCCGTGGGATGCAGAGCAGTCAACAACTCTGCATCCCCACTTTGCGGTCACTCGAAACTTCCGTACATTGCAACAGCCTCATCTATGGTGATTTCGCCTTTTCCCACCCGGAACGCTGCAACCCTGATCTGAACCGTGAGAGGATCTTTAATGCCGACCACTTCCGGGGAGATGGTACGCTCTGAGGGCACCTGACCGAAGGGCGCGTAAATCGTATCGAAGGAGAGGTCGTTTGTGGGCGTCACCAGGCGCTTCACGGAAGCCATGGCATTGAGCTCTTCGTTTGTAATCAGAAACCGCATGAATTCGTTTGTCATATCCAGATCATCGCAGCTTTTGTTCACGGAGAACTGTATCGAAGGACTGTCTATAAAATATCCGCCGTCATCTGACAAGGGGATCGGCGCAAACGAGTAATCGAAAGGCGCATTGGTAAACGCCTCGGACTGGCTTTCCCGCTTCCTGGTTCCGGACACGGTATCCCCGGTGCAGATCATCATTGGAACATCGCCTTCAAAGAAGCGCAGGATCACTTTGGTATAGTTGTCCTCGATCTTGTCGCACTCCGTAAGATCGATGTAGCCGCTCTGAATCAACTGTTCTACTGCCTCCAATGCCGGACGCATGGATTCTCCGGCCGCAGGATCCAGTGCATTGGCAAGCGCAAGTGCTTCCGGATCCTCGGCAAGCGCGGCAACAAGCAACGGATAAGCGACCGTGTTCATGAAGCAGGCGGACGATTCGAGACTGTAACCCATCATAGGACTGGCGTAACCCTTACTGCGGAATGCTTCGCATACAGATGCCAGTTCTGTCCATGTGGTCGGGATGCTGAGGCCTTCCTTTTTGAACAGGTCGTTGTTCACCAGCATGCCGTAGGTTCTGGAGAAGACCGGCACCAAAAACACATGGCCTTCTGCATCATGATTGAGGAGTCCTGGGCGGATGCAGTCCAGATTCAGCATTAAAGCGGAATCTGAAAGATCCTCCATATGCGCACATACAGAAGCGTATTTTTTGTTCCCCATCATCCAAGTGTAGGAAAAGAAAATGTTGGGCTTGTCATTGCTTTCCAGCGCCGTGCCAAGGATGTTGTTATAGTCGTCCAGTTTCACATAGCTCAGCTGCACGTTCGGATATATCTCATTGAATTTGTCGAATTCAGCCTCCAGCGACTCGAAGTTGTCGTAATTGCCGACAACGCTGATATGGCAGCTGACGGAAGTATCCAGAGAGGGGCGGAAGCCTTTCCCGGTCGTCGCCTCCTGCTTCTTTGCACCGCAGGCAGTCAGGCCCACGATCATCAGCACCGCCAAAAGCATGCATATCGTCTTCTTCATTTGTGTTCCCTTCCTTCCTTGATCCTTCGGATCTCCTTGATCACTAATTTGATATCAACGGGCTTTGCAATATGCCCGTTCATTCCTGCGTTTAAGCATTCCGTAACGTTTTCGGAGAAAGCGTCTGCCGTCATGGCAATGATCGGAATGGAGGACGTCCACGGATTTTCCAGTCTGCGGATATTTCTCGTAGCTTCCAGACCGTTCATCTCCGGCATCTGCACGTCCATAAAGATCAGCGCATAGATTCCTTCTTCTGCCTGAGCCATCTTGTCCACGCATATACGGCCGTTTTCGGCGCGCTCCGTTGTGATTCCGAACATGCCGAGCATGGCGGAGATGATCTCCCAGTTGATATCGT
>CADASI010000094.1 GCA_902790525.1 uncultured Eubacteriales bacterium | reverse complement strand
ACGATGGCGTTGATCTCCTGGGACAGCTCGCTGGCGGTGCGGCCGGCGCGGATCTGGTCGGAGAGCTGGTAGACCTTCTGCACGTCCCCGGCGTCGCTGGTGACGGCCACGGTCTGTATGGTCGGGTCGGCCCGCATGACCTCGGCGGCCACCATCTGGCGGATGCGCTCGGTCAGCTGGCCCTTGTACACGTTGTCAAACTTCACGCCCACCAGCGCCGTGGAGTTGGCAACCACCACGCGGCTCTCGGCGATCTCCGAGATGCGGGCGATCGCCTCCTCGATCCGGGAGGCGCCGTTGGCCCAGTCGAAGGGGTTCAGCGCGCCGTTCGAGGTCGCGCCGGTGTTGCCGTTATTGCCGTTGCCAATCATGCCGTTGCCGTCGATCATGCCGTTCTGGTCGGTGACCGTGGGCTGGATGGTGGCGGTCGGGTTGTTCACGCCCTGGCCGCCGTCGGTGGTGCCGGGCATGAAGTCCGCCGTGGCGGTGGGCGCGGGCTGGGCGTCGCGGGTCGTGCTGTTCATACATCCCGTCAGGGTCAGGCCGAGCGCCAGAATCAGCGCCGCCACAAGGGTCATTCTGCGATTGATCATGTTGCATACCTCCTCGTGGCGTTATTGTTGCCCGATTTTCCCGCTTCATACACAAAAATACGCGCCGCAGCGCGGCGCGTCGGCAAAATCAAAAAGGGGGTGCGGGGGCGGAGCCCCCGCGATTGGGGGTTCTCAGGGGGCTCAGCCCCCTGAGCGGGGGTGCGGGGGCAGAGCCCCCGCAAAAGCCCTCTCTTAATCTTCTTCCCGGTAGAAACAGCATCCGCCGATGAACTCCCGGAGGATGGAATTGACGGGGATCTCGTCCTCCACGTCGGCGACCTCGATATAATTGAGGAACTTGACCAGCCGCCGCGCGAGGGTGTAGTGCGGGCTCTCGGGGGGCACGGCCTGCAGCGCGGGGTAGGCGTACTTCTTCATGATGGACAGTTCGTAGGTCAGCGACGAGTTGAACATGGCGTCGGCCTTCTCCTGGAAGGGGAAGATGTAGCGCTCCTCGCCGCGGCGCACGGAGGGCCACATGGCCATGGTCTCCTCGGGGGGCGTGCCCCGGAACTTGTAGTCGCGCACGATGCGGCGCAGCAGCCGCGCGTCGGTGGTGCGGATGCGGTTGTGATCGTCCAGGTTCAGCACCGTCAGCGGGCTGATGTACACCTTGAACTTCATGTCGTTGGACACGGAGGCCGTCAGCCGGTCGTTCAGGCCGTGGATGCCCTCGATGATGATGGGCTGCCCCGGCGCGACGGTCAGCGGATGGGTGGTCTCCGAGCGCCGGCCGGTCTTGAAGTCAAAGCTCGGCAGCGCGACGGTCTGGCCCGCCAGCAGCCGGTTCAGGTGGTCGCCCAGCAGCTCGAGGTCCAGCGTCTCGATGCGCTCCAGGTCGATCGAGCCGTCCGGCTCCCGGGGGATGTCGTCCCGGTTCAGGTAGTAGTCGTCCAGCGAGACCTTCACAGGCCGCAGGCCGTGCACCCGCAGGGCGATGGACATCCGGTGGGAGAAGGTGGTCTTGCCCGAGGACGAGGGCCCCGCGATCAGCAGAAGCCGCGCGCCGGAGGCGATGAACTGGTCCGCGATGCGCTCGATGCGCCGCTCCTGCAGCGCCTCGTTGACGCGGATGAACTCACGAAGCTGCCGGGAGCCGATCATGTCGTTCAGATCGGCGATGTTTTCGCAGTTCAAAATGGCGTGCCACTCCGCCGCCTCCGAGTAGGTCTTCAAGAGGTTGGGCGAGGACACGTACTTCGCGGGCCTGGTGGGGTCGGCCTCGTCGGGGAGCTGGAGGATGATGCCCTCGCCGCAGGGGAACAGGTCGAACACGGGAATCTGCCCCGTGGTGACCGCCATCTCGCCGTAGAAGTAGTCGTCCAGAGCGTCGATGCGGTACAGCGTGAAGTGGGGCACCTTGCGGTACTTCAGTATCCGCAGCCGGTCCGTCTGGCCCGTGCGGGCGAAGTAGTCCTTGGCGTCCTCCACGGACACCGTGTGCCGCTGGATGGGCAGGTCCTCGTCCACGATGGCGCGCATCTGCGCCTTGATGCGGTGCACGACCTCCGAGGTCACCGCCATGTTGGGCAGGTCGATGTAGTAGCCGTGCACGAACGAATGGCGTATGCGCACCCGCTCGTCGGGGTACAGCCGGTGGACCGCCGTCAGGAATATGAATTGCAGCGAGCGCTCGTAGATGCGCCGGCCCTCCTCATCCGCCTGGGTCAGCGTGTGGGCGAAGGCGTACTCCTCCACCCGGTCGTTCAAAGAGCAGGTGCGCCCCTGCACCGATATGCCCAGCGCGCCCGCGCCGCCGTCCGCAAGACGCGGCAGCAGGTCGCCCCAGCGCTCCTCCCCGGTGCAGCGCATCTCCATGCCGTTCAGCTTCAGGTACACGCGCATCCCTCCATATAATCAGATCGGATTGCCTTCCGCGTCGAACAGCGGCAGCTTCTCCAGGAAGATCAAATCGTCGCGGTCGGCGGCCTCGCCCTCGGCGAGTATGGCCATGCGGCCGACGATCTCGCAGCCCACCTGCTTTAGCAATCCCTCCATGGCGCGCAGGGACTCGCCGGTGGAGATCACGTCGTCCACGATCACGACGCGCTTGCCCTTCATGTACTCGGCGTCGGCGCCGTCGAGGCAGAGGGTCTGCTTATGGTCGGTGGTGATGGAGTTGACCTCGACCGTCAACACGTTCTTCATGTACAGCTTGGGGGCCTTGCGGGCCAGCACATAGCGCTCGTTGCCCTGCAGGCGGGACATCTCGCAGATCAGCGGGATGCCCTTGGACTCGGCGGTGATCATCACGTCGTGCTCGGGGATGCGCGCCACCAGCGCCCTGGCGCAGGCGGTGGTCAGTTCCATGTCGCCGAAGATCACGAACGCGCCGATCATCAGCTTGTCGTTCAGGGGGCAAAGCGGCAGGTCGCGCTCCAGCCCGGCGACGTTCATCCTGTAAAACATATCCTTCATAGCGTCATACACCTCGTTCGTATTTTTCGTTAATTTTATTTTACCATCAACCCGTCGCATTGTCAATTCGTTCGGCTTCACAGCTCGAACAGCGACACCTGGCTGGTCTCGGGCACGCCGTTCAGGCACCCGGCCAGTTTAAGCTGCTCGATGACGGACCGGGACACCTTGCGCCGCTCCATGTCGTCCTGGCTGATGAAGGGGCCGCCCTTGCGGGCCTCCACCAGCGCCTCGGCGGCGGCCAGGCCCACGCCGGGCAGGGCGTTGATGGGGGGCAGTATCCGCCCGTCGTCGTCGATTTGGTACTCCGCCGCGGCGGACCTGTAGATGTCGATGGGCTTGATGTGCACCCCGCGCAGGTTCATCTCGATAAGGATCTCCAATATCGTCATCTCGTCGTCCTTGGTGGCGGTGCGCTCGGACTTGTCCAGCGCCTTGATGTCCTCGATCATGCCGCGGAGCCGGTCCACGTCCTCGGTGGTCATGCGGGTGGCGTCGAAGGACTCGGCGTTGCGGTGCAGGTAGCAGCAGTAGTAGGCCGCCGGGTAGAACACCTTGAAGTAGGCGATGCGCAGCGCCATCACCACGTAGGCCACCGCGTGGCCCTTGGGGAACATGTACTTGATCTTCTTGCAGGTGTCGATGTACCACTCCGGCCCGGAGGCGGCGCGCATGGCCTCCTCCATCTCCGGCTTTAACCCCTTGCCCTTGCGCACAAACTCCATGGTCTTGAAAGCCATCGAGGCCTCCACGCCGTGGGCGATCAGCGCGTTCATGATGTCGTCGCGGGTGCAGAAGCACTCACGAAGCGGTATGCCCTGCCGCACCAGGTCCTGCGCGTTGCCCAGCCACACGTCCGTGCCGTGGGACAGGCCCGATATGCGGATGAGCTCCTCCATGGTGGAGGGCTTCGTCTCCTTGAGCATGCCCCGCACGAACGACGTGCCAAACTCCGGCACGCCCAGCGTGCCCGTCTCCGCCACGCCCAGCTGCTCCGCCGTCAATCCCAGCGCCTCGGGGGAGGTGAACAGCGACAGTATCTTCGAGAACACCTCCGGGTCGTGCAGCGGCACGTCCTGCGGCGCGATGCCGGTGATGTCCTGCAGCTTCCTGAGCATCGTCGGGTCGTCGTGGCCCAGCACGTCCAGCTTCACCAGCACGTCGTGCATCGAGTTGAAGTCGAAGTGCGTGGTGATGGTGGATGTGGTCATGTCGTCGGCGGGGTGCTGGATCGGGGTGAACTGGTAGATCTCGTATTCCTTCGGCAGCACCACCATGCCCGCCGGGTGCTGGCCCGTGGTGCGCTTGACGCCGGTGATGCCCCGCGCCAGGCGCTCCTTCTCGGCGTTGGTCAGGCTCAGCTCCCGCTTTTCCGCGTACTTGAGCACGTAGCCGTAGGCCGTCTTTTCGGCGATGGTGCCGATGGTTCCGGCGCGGAAGCAGTACTCCTCGCCGAACAGCTCCTGGATGTAGCGGTGCGCCCGGGGCTGGTACTCGCCGGAGAAGTTCAGGTCGATGTCGGGCACCTTGTCGCCCTTGAAGCCCAGGAACACCTCGAAGGGGATGTTGAAGCCGTCCTTGTTCATCATCGCCCCGCACTCCGGACACGCCTTGGGCGGCAAATCCAGGCCGGTGGTGTAGTTGGGGTCCGGGTTGAACTCGGTGTGCCTGCACTTGGGGCAGGCGTAGTGGGGCGGCAGGGCGTTGACCTCGGTGATGCCCGAGAGAAACGCCACCAGCGACGAGCCCACCGAGCCGCGGGAGCCGACGATGTAGCCGTCCGACAGCGACTTGGCCACCAGCTTCACGGCGATCATGTACAGCGTCGAGAAGCCGTAGCCGATGATGGCCCCCAGCTCCTTGTCGATGCGCTTCTGCACGATCTCCGGCAGCGGGTCGCCGTAGAGCGCGTGGGCCTTGTCGTTGACCAGCGTGCGCAGCTCGTTCTCCGCCTCCGGCCAGAAGGGCTGGAAGGTCTCCTTGCCCTCCGGGTGGGGGATGAATATCTTCACGTCGCCGATCTGATCGGCGATTTTGTTGGGATTGGCCACGACCACCTCTTTGGCCTTCTCCCTGCCCAGGTAGCCGAACTCCTCCAGCATCTCGTCGGTGGTGCGGAAGTACAGCGGCGGCTGGTCGTCCGCGTCGTCAAAGCCCTTGGAGTCCAGCAGTATGGCGCGGTAGATGCCGTCGGTGGGGTTCATGAAGTGCACGTCCCCCGTGGCGCACACGGGCTTGCCGAGCCTGTCGCCCAGCGCCACGATCTTGCGGTTCAAGTCCCTAAGGCCCTCGTCGTCCTTCACGGTGCCCTCGCGCTTTAGGAAGGCGTTGTTGCCGATGGGCTGTATCTCCAGGTAGTCGTAGAAGGACGCGATCTTCTCAAGCGTCTTTTCGTCGCGCCCGTCCAGCACCGCGCGGAAAAGCTCCCCCGCCTCGCAGGCCGAACCCACGATCAGCCCCTCGCGGTACTTCTCGATCAGGCTCCGGGGGATGCGCGGCGTGCGGTGGAAGTAGTTCAGATGGCCCTCGCTGACCAGCCGGTACAGGTGGGCCATGCCCTCCTGCGTGGCGGCCAGCAGTATGATGTGCCAGCTCTGCTTGCCCGCGTCGGTGGGAAAGCAGGTGTTCAGTTGATCGAGCGTGGCGATGCCCTTCTGCTGTTTGATCTCGTTTAACACCTTGATCAGCAGAAGCGACGTCGCCCGCGCGTCGTGCACCGCGCGGTGGGCGTTTACAAGGCTGATGCCCAGCAGCTTGCACATGGACCCCAGCTTGTGGCTCTTCTGGTGGGGGTACTGGTTGCGCACCAGCGCCAGGGTGTCCAGCACGGTGAAGTCAAACGGATAGCCCGCCTGCCGGAACGCGCGCCGGAAGAACGCCGTGTCAAAGGCGGCGTTGTGCGCCACCAGCACCGCGCCCTCGCAGAACTTCGCAAACTCCGGCATGACCTCCATCAGCGTGCGCTTATCCCTCAACATGGCGGTGGTGATGCCGGTGATCTCCACCACCCTCGGCGGCACCTCCCGGCCGGGGTTGATGAGCTCCGAGAACTCCGCCACCTCCACCCCGTGCTCGATGCGCACCGCGCCGATCTCGATGATCTCGTCGGCGTGGGTGTTGAGCCCCGTGGTCTCCACGTCCAGCACCACGAACGCACAGCCGTCCAATGCCAGAGAGGGGAACTGCCCCCCTCCCAGAGGGGGGTGGTCGTAGACCGGGGGGAGTTCCACGATCCCCGCGTCGTCGTCGATCAGGTAGCCCTCGCAGCCGGGGATCAGCTTCACGCCGTTCTTCTTTGCCGCGCCGAAGGCCTCGGGGAACGCCTGCACCACGCCGTGGTCGGTGACGGCAATGGCCCTGTGGCCCCACTTCGCCGCCTGCTTGATGAGGTCGGACGCCGTGGCGCAGGCGTCCATCGTCGAGTAGGTGGTGTGACAGTGCAGCTCCACGCGCTTCTCGGCGGCGCGGTCCTCCCGCACGGGCTTCTGCGCGGGCTGCAGATCGTTGACCATCAGCACCATCTCGTGCTTGAAGTCGTCGTAGCGGTAGCTGCCCCGGGCCTTGACCCAGTTGCCGTCCTTCAGCGCGGCGGCAAGCGCCTCCGCCTGAGCCTGTATGCCGCCGGGGGTTTCCCGGGACGACTTGCCGCCCAGGAACAGCTTGCAGTTGACGGAGCCCAGGTAGTCGGTCATGGAGAATGTGACGATCTTGGTGGTGCCGGTCTTGGTGTCCCGCATCTCGAAGGCGGACACCTCCCCCACCGCGGTGAGCCGGCCGATGTCCTCGGTGACGCGGTTCATGGGGGTGGGAGCGTCGGTGATGGTCCGGCCCAGCAGGGCCTCCGAGGACACGGCCTTTTTGCGCGCCTCGGGGGCGTCGGTGGCGACGGCCTGCGCCAGCAGCGCTTCCGCCTTCTGGCGGTCCTCGGCGATGCGCTGTATGCGCTTTTCCTCGTCGCCGGTGATCTCGATGCGGGCGGTGGCGCGGATGCCGAACAGGTCGTAGAGCTTGTCGGCCAGTATGCGGTCCACCTTCCGGGATTTCAAAAACGCCGCGCCCTCCTCAGTGGACACGCACACCGTCAGCACGCCGTTTTCCAGGCTCCAGCCCTTGCCGTCCCAGTCGATGAAGTGCATGCAGCCGGGGCTTTCGTGCTTGACCAGCGACTTCATCAGCCCCGAGGCGACGGAGATGTCCTCCGCCACCTTCTCCCGAAGCGACGGGTACTCGAGCTGCACCTTCACCTGCACCGCCGGGAAGGCGGCGGCCATCAGGCGCTCCACCCGGGCGAACTGGGCGTCGTCGAGTATCTCGTCGCACGCAAACTTCACCCGCATCCTGCCGGTGTTCTTCGATATGCTCACCCGGGACAGCCGGAGCCGGTCGGCCAGCACCGCGTCCTCCCGGGCGATCAGGTTTCTCCAGAGCTCGGACATGTCATGCCTCCGCCTGCGTCATTCTTCTTACTTCGTCGATCAGCAGCGCGGCCAGGTCGCCGGACACCGGCCTCGGGGCCTCGCCGCGCACGAACAGCACGCCCTTGCCGTCCTTGCCGCCGGCCACGCCCAGGTCGGCCTCCCGGGCCTCGCCGGGGCCGTTGACCACGCACCCCATCACGGCGACCTTGAGTGGAACCCTGATGTCCGCGCACTCGGCCCGGACCCGCCGGGCGATGCCCTCCACGTCGATGCCCGTGCGGCCGCAGGTGGGGCAGGAGATGATCTCGATGCCGTCCCTTCTCAGGCCGCAGGCCCGCAGGATCGACAGCCCCGCCGGGACCTCCTGCACCGGGTCGCCGGACAGGGATACGCGGATGGTGTCGCCGATGCCGTCCACCAGCAGCGCGCCGATGCCTATGGCGCTCTTGACCACGCCCACGTCGGCGGTGCCGGACTCGGTCACCCCGATGTGCTGGGGGTAGCCGGTCTGCTTCGCGGCCAGGCGGCAGGCGCCGATCATCTTGTAGAGGTCGGTGGCCTTGAAGGACATCACGATGTCCTCAAAGCCCGCCCGCTCCAGCATCCGCGCGTGGTTGAGGCCGCTCTCCACCATGCCCTCGGGGGTGACCCCGCCGTACTTTTGCAGTATGTCCTTTTCGATGGAGCCGGAGTTCACCCCGATGCGCACCGGCACATGGTGGGCCTTCAGGCAGTCCGCCACTTTGCGCACGTTGGCCTCCCCGCCGATGTTGCCGGGGTTGATGCGCACCTTGGCGATGCCGTTCTCCGCCGACTTGATGGCCAGCCGGTGGTCGAAGTGTATGTCCGCCACCAGCGGCACGGGACTTCCGTCCACCAGCGCGCGCACGGCGTCGGCGCAGGCGTCGTCGTACACGGACACCCGCACGATGTCCGCCCCCGCCGCCGCCATGGCGCGGATCTGATTAAGCGTGGCCGCCACGTCCCGGGTGTCGGTATTGGTCATGGTCTGAACGGTCACCGGCGCGCCCCCGCCGATGGGAATACCGCCTACGTTTACGCGATGGGTGGACATGGTTGAAGTCTCCTTTGTTTTGTGATAGGGATGAATTGAATTGGGAATGGGGAATTACAAATTCCCCATTCCCAATTATACACTAAATCTCCCCGCGTTGCAATCAAAAAGCCCCGGGCATCGCCCGGGGCGCACATGCAGGAATCACTCGCCGTCTGTCCTCGCGGCCTGTTCCCGCTGGATATCGGGGAAGTGGGAGAGCATGGGCTCCACCTTCGCGCCGCGGAAGGTGCGATCGACGTAGTTCTTGGTGATCTTCATCACCACGCCGGACAGCGCGATGACGCCGATCAGGTTGGGGATCATCATCATGCCGTTGAAGGTGTCGGCCAGATCCCAGGCGAGGTTGTCGCCCATCACCGCGCCGCCGAACACCAACAGCACGAAGATCACGCGATACGGTATGGTGCGCTTCTCGCCCAGCAGGTATTCCGCCGCGGTGGTGCCGTAGTGGCTCCAGCCCAGCACCGTGGAGAACGCGAACAGCATGACCGACACGGCGACGAACGCCGAGCCGATGAACCCGAAGCGGATGTTGAACGCGGTGGAGACCAGGTTGGCCTTGCTCAGCGCCACGCCGTTGTACTCCGCCAGGGTGACGCCGGTATTGAGGTCCACCAGGCCGGAGGACAGCACCGTGAAGGCGGTCAGCGTGCACACGATGATGGTGTCCGCGAACACCTCAAAGATGCCCCACATGCCCTGCTGCACGGGCTCCCGCACGTTGGAGGAGGAGTGCACCATGACCGAGGAGCCGAGGCCGGCCTCGTTGGAGAACACGCCGCGCTTCATGCCCTGCTCGATGGCCAGCTTGATGCCATAGCCGATCACGCCGCCACCGGCCGCCTTGGCCGCGAACGCGCCCTTGAAGATGGCCCCGAACACCGCGCCGATATTGCCGATGTTGGTGAAGAATATGATCAGCGTGCCCAGGATGTACAGTATCACCATGAAGGGCACGATCTTCTCGGTCACCGAGGCGATGCGCTTCAAACCGCCCACGACCACCAGGCCCACCATGACCATCACCACCACGCCGGTCACCCAGGTGGGCACGTGGAACACGGTCTGCATGTTGCCGGAGATGGAGTTGACCTGCGTCATGTTGCCGATGCCGAAGGAGGCGATCAGGCAGAACAGGCTGAACAGCCACGCCAGCGCCTTGCCCACATGGTGCAGGCCGTGATGGTCGCCCAGGCCGTCGCGCAGGTAGTACATCGCGCCGCCGGCCCACTCGCCCTTGGAGTTCTTGCGGCGGTAGTAGATGCCCAGCACGTTCTCGGAGTAGTTGGTCATCATGCCGAAGAAGGCGATCACCCACATCCAGAACACCGCGCCGGGGCCGCCCACCATGATCGCGCCGGACACGCCCACGATGTTGCCCGTGCCCACCGTGGCGGCCAGCGCCGTGCACAGGGACTGGAACTGGGAGATGGACTTGTCGGCGGTGTGGCCGGTGACGTGCTTGTCCGAGAACACCGCGCCGATGGTCTTCTTCATCCAGTGGCCGATATGGGTCAGCTGGAACACCTTCGTCAGAAGCGTCATCAGCACGCCCACGAACGCCAGCAGCACCAGCGCGGGAGCGCCCCACACGATGCCGTTGACGACGCCGTTGACCTTCGCCACGCCGTCCAGGAAGCCGCCGGATTTCTCCTCGGCCGTCTCGATGGCGCCCTCCACCGCCTCGTTGACCTCCTCGGCGGTCTCCTCCACCGTCTCGACGATCTCCGCCGCGGCGGATTCGGTTGCGGCGGTTTCGCTTGCGGCAGGCTCCGCCAGCGCCGCGATGCCGATAAGCAGCATCAGCGCCAGCAGCACCCCGATCAGTTTCTTCATGGTAACCCCTCCCGTCGGTGTTCTTCGGCGTCGCCTGCAATCCGCATTCACGGTTTATTCATATTTCAGCGATGCCTCAAACATTCATACGTTAATATGAATATTGTACACAATTATATATTCATTTTTTTATCGTGTCAATCGCGTTTTATCATATTAACGTGATGATTACAACGGGATCGGCCCCCGTGAACCGAAAACGGGAATCCGCCGCGCGGATTCCCGTTCTGAGGCTGTCTCAAAACGCATAATCATTCAGATGTGTGCATGCCGTAGGGGCGGCGATGCGCCGCCCGCCCATGAAGTACGTTGCGCCCATGAAGTACGTTGCATTTCGTACTCGGGCGGGCGCCGCATCGGCGCCCCTACGCAGGTTTCATGAATCCATATGCATTTTGAGACAGCCCCTTTCGTTGTGTCTATTCTGCCTCTGCCCCGAAGGGATCGAGTATCACGTCGAACCGCCCGGCGTTGGCCTCGATGGCCGCCGCGCCGCCGGCGGTGCGCCGCATGCCGTCTTCGGCCAGCTTTTCGTACATGCCGGCGTAGCCCTTCACGTCCTCGGGGGTGAGCGCCTTCAACTGGCGCATCCAGGTCAGCGCCTCGTCCTGGGGCTTGCCCTCCAGCGCGTTCAGGCCCGCGTTCACCGCGCCGGTGAGCGCGCCCTGCGGCATGGCCAGGCCGGAGTAGGCGCTCATGATGTAGCCGTCCAGCGTGTCCTGGTCGATCTCCAGGTCGGCCACCATGCCGGGCAGCGCGTCCAGCACCTCAAAGGTCTGGGCGATGTTCGGGTCTCGGTAGGCGTAGATGTACACGCCGTCCGGGTTCATGGCGCCGTGCATGGGCGTGTACACGCCGTACTGGTCCCTGAGCAGCGGGTACAGGTAGGCGTCGGAGATCACGTTGGTCACCGCATCCAGGTCGCCGGTAAAGCCCTCAAGGCCCAGGTCCCCGTAGCTCGCCACCAGCGCGTTGTACTGCGCGCCGCTGTCGATCACCAGCGCCTCGGCCTTCGCGGGCACGGGGAAGTCGTACTCGGCGCGCTGAACGTCGCGCGCGTCCAGCGCAGCCAGGAAGGCATCCGCCAGCGTGCGGTTCAGCGCGATGCTGTCCTCGTTTCCGGCGAACAGCGTCACGGCGCCCGTCCGGTTGTTGAGGAACGCCTGGATATCCTTAAGCTTCGCCACCGCGGCGTCGGGGTCGCTCTCGAGCATCGCCTCGACGCGGCCCAGGAAGTCGTAGTATTCCAGGTCACGGGCGTAGGTGTTGTACCGGTACAGCTCCCCTTTGACGGCCAGCGCCCGCCGCACCATCAGGCCGAAGGGACTGTCGGTGATGCCGCTCCTGAAATTCGTCCGGATGGCCCGCACCTGCTCCAGCAGCTCCGCGGGGTCGTCGACCTTCGTGTCGAACAGTATCTCCCGCATCAGGTCGTAGCCCTCGTCCAGGTCCTCGTCCATGGCGATCCATTGCAGGCGCAGGTAGGGATGATAGCCGTCCTCCCCCTCCTGCGGCGTGGACAGGTGGATGCCGCCGGCGTACAGGTAGCGCCGGGTCAGCTTCGCCAGCGCCGCGCGGGTGTGTTCGGCGGTATCCAGCTCAAACAGCAGGTCGTTATACAGGCTGAGCCAGTGGATGTCCTGCTGGTCGAGCCCCGCGATGTCCAGGAAGACGTTGGCCTGGCCGACGCCGTCCACGCCCGCCGCGACGTCGATGCGGCGCACGCCGTCGTCGCCGGTCACGTCCGTCACGTCGTAGCGCTTCAATTCCTCGGGCAGCGATGCCACCGTCACGGCCTGGATCTGCCGCACGTATTCGGCGGCGTCCCCCTTTTCGATGAGCGTGTTGGAGCCTTCGACGATTTCGGCGATTGCCTCATCGCTCATGCCCGCCTTGATATCCGCCAGCTTCTTGGCCAGCGCGGCGTCCTTCTCCTCCTTCCCGCCGGGCACGGGATAGGTGGTCACCAGCGCGGTGGTTTGATTGTCCGCCAGCCAGTCGGCGGCGCACTTTGCGTAGAGCCCCGCGTCGTTCCACTCGGTCATGCGAAACAGCGCGTCCTGGTACGCCAGCTGTCGCCAGGGGTCGCCGGTGCTCGCGTAGTTTTCGGCCATGGGGACGATGACGCTCTGCACGGGGTCGCTGTCCTCCCCAAGCAGCAGCGCCGAGATCTCCAGCGCGGCCGTGATGCCGTCCACCTGATCCCGGGGGAAGCCGTTTTCGGCCACGTCCCGGAGGGCTTCGTCCACGGCGGCCTTGAACGCCTCCGCGTCTTCGGAATCGACGTTCTGCGCGGAGAACAAGAGGGTGTCCTCCGGCCCCGCCTGCTCGAGGTAGACCCCGAAGCTGCCGTAGGGCAGGCTCTCCTGCAGGGACTGCTTGAAGCTGGACGCGCCGTCGTTGAGCAGCCAGGCGAGCGTGACCATCACGGCCTGCTGTTCGGGGTCGTCCTTCAAACCGGGGCACACGATGCCGTAGTACACGGCGGCGGCGCGGCTGGTATCGGAGCCCTGCGCCACCGGGAAGGGCAGCGACTGCACCACCGGCTCTGTTATGGGGGTATAGCCGGGGTCCTCGTGGACGAACTCCCGCTTCTCATAGGCGGAGAAATAACCGTCCAGCAGCGCGAGGAAGGCGGCGTAGTCCTCAAACTGGCCATACAGGTACGCGGCGCAGTTGGAGGGATGGTAGTATTGGTCGTGGTAGGCCCTGAGCGCGTCCCAGGTCAGCTCCGGGATGCAGTCCGGGTCGCCGCCGGAGTCGTTGCCGGCGGTGGAGCCGGGGAACATGGCCCGCAGGGCGTTGAGCCCGGCCGCGTGCTCCAGCGTCCAGGCGCCCAGCATCTCGGAGTACACGGTGCCCTCGATGGTCAGCGGGGCGTCGGCGTCGTCCAGGCGGTAGCGCCAGGCCTCGGTGCGGAACACCTGCTTATCCTCCATCAGCGTGGGGTGGAAGCAGCTGTCGGTGAAGTAGTCCGCGTACTTCAAAAGCTGCGCCTCCGACAGGCTGGCGCAGGGATAGCTGGTGTACCTCAGCGAGGTCATGGCGTTCCAGAAGGTGTTGTAGGTCTGGTACTCCAGGTTGAACCACAGCGCCGAGGAGGGGTACTTCTCCGACCCCGCCGTGGTGGCGTGCTCGAACACGTGGGGCAGGCCGGTGCTGTCGGTGGCCTCCGTGAAGAAGGTCAGGTCGAAGGCGCGGTTGGTGTCGTCGTTGGCGATGTAGTAAAGCGCCGCGCCGGTCTTCTGGTGCTCGAAACGCACGATCACGGCGTCCATCAGCGGGTAGTCCTTGAGCTCGATCACCTCGAAGCCGTGCACCACGTCCCCCACTTCGGGCAGGGCAGCATCGGCGCCCTCCGAGAGCGCGGCGGGCAGGCACGCGAGCAGCAGCGAAAGGCTCAGCAAGAGGGCGATGATTCTCTTCATGTAAGATACCTCCCGGTCATTCGGAAAAGCGCGAATGAGGCTGTCTCAAAACGCATAATCATTCAGATGTGTGCATGTCGTAGGGGCGGCGATGCGCCGCCCGCCCATGAAGTACGTTGCATTTCGTACTTGGGCGGGCGCCGCATCGGCGCCCCTACGCAGGTTTCATGAATCCATATGCATTTTGAGACAGCCCCACCTGCGCCCATAGTATTACGCGATGTCGATGTTCACGCCCTTCAGGCCGACGTGCGCGCCGCCCTTGGCTTCGTCGGACTCCGGGTGGGCCAGCAGCCACTTGTTGCGGGCGGTCATCCACTTGTCCTCCTCGCAAACGGGGGTGAAGTCGGGCACGGCGGTGTTGGTGCCCTTGGGCAGCACCACGGCGGTGCGGAAGCCGGCCCCGGCGTCCACGTGGCAGGGCGCGTAGTGCAGCGAGGTGGCGTAGACCTCCACCGGCACGCCCGCGGGCACGCGGAAGGCCTTGACCAGGGCGGTGTCCACCACGCCGTCCACGATGTCGTCCTCGCGGGCCAGCAGCAGCACGAAGTCGTGGGTGCCCAGGTTGATCTCGCTGTCGCGGTGGTACTCCAGGCAGTTCAGCTTGGTGTTGCGGCCCCAGCACATGCCCAGCTGTATCGGCATGCCGCCGTAGCCGCGGTTCTCAAAGTCCCTGTAGATCGCGCAGGCCTCCAGCGCGGCGATGCCCGGCTCGTAGGCCACGCCGGTCTCGGGCAGGTCGATCTTGAGCATGGCGTCCACAAGCTCCTTGGTGTCGTAGCCCTCCAGCACCTTGCCGTAGGGCTTGAACTCGACGTCGTAAACGGAATAGAACTTCATGTCATTCGCTCCTTTGCGCTATATTATCTGCCCTATATGATAGCACAAACCCCGGGATTTTACAATAGATATGTGGATCAGAAGGTCATGGCGGACAGCAGGTGGGCGACGTCGTCGAGGGTCAGGTCGCTGCCGCTGGGGAACACGCTCACGACCGTCTTGCCGTCGTCCATGTTGTACATGCTGTAGCCGTCGCCGACCTCCTCGTTGAGCACGTTGCCCTCGAGGGGCCTGTAGCTGCCGTCGGGGCTGAGGATGTAGTGATTGATGCCCGACGTGCCGTAGGAGGCGGAGATGTCGATGAACACGGTCTCGCCGCTGGCCGCGTTGATCAGCGTGCAGTTCGCGTCCTGGTACTCCTCGTCCACGTTGGTCTCCTGCACCGCGTACCCTTCGGGCAGCCAGCCGAAGACGGGCGCGGTGATGGCGGTCCTGTCGGCGTCCTCAACGGGCGCGGCGTCCTCCTCCGCCATCTCGTCGGCGTCCTCCGCCACCCCGGCGACCTCCTCGCCGACGGTCTCGAGGGCCTCCTGCCCCATGGCGACCAGCTTCTGCACGCTCTCGTCGGAATACAGCTTCATGGCGTCCGCGCTGACGCCCGACAGCAGGGCGGCGGGGTCGAATTCATCCAGCCCCACGGCCTTGTCGGCGTCGATGCGCGCCTCGATGGGGTCGTCACTCAGCGCGGCGGTGAGCTCGAAGCCGTAGGAATCGTTGCCGACGCTCATCTCGCCGGACACCTGGTACTCGCCGTCGCCGTCGGACTGTGTGCCGTCGACGGAGAAGTCCGCGTGCAGGTCCTCCGCGGCCACGTCCACGCTGTAGCCGAGGGACTGTGTGGTGGCGCGGGCGGCCGCGTCATAGCTGCGGTCGTAGTCCACGGTGAAGTAGAAGGCGTCCTCCGCATCGCCCTCGTCGTCGCCAAGCACGTCGTCGTCCTCCGCCCCGGGGGCGTCGGGCTCGTCTTCCGCGTCGGCTTCGTCCCCGGCCACGGGGGCTGCGTCGGCCACGGGGGCTGCGTCAGCCTCGGGGGCTGCGTCGGCCACGGGGGCTGCGCCAGCCTCGCCCGCGGGGTTGGCGGACACGGTCACGTTCATCTGGAGATCGCCGTCGTTCAGGGAGGATTCCATGAACATCTCCACCGCCATGTCGTCCACGTTGAAGGCGCCCCGCATTTCGCTGCTCTGCTCGTCGCCGTTCCTTTCGCTGTGGACCACGAACTCCAGGGGCGCGTCGGCCTGCGGCACGGCGACGCGCACGATCACGTCGCTGACGTTCAGGCCGTCTTCGGAGATGGCCTCGTTGACGTGCATGCTCACGTTGGCGAACTTCTCCATCAGCGCCGAGAAGCTGTCCAGGCCCCGCAGGCCGGACGCCTCGGGCATGGCGTCGAGCAGCCGGAAGTAGACCGAGGCGTAGTTGGCCAGCGCGTCGTCCGAGGCGTACACGGCGTCGGTCAGCGCGCCGATCTGCGCGGCGGTCACGTCGTATTCATAGGAGGTCACGTCGATGATCTCGTCGTTGTAGGCCAGCGTGTCGGGCGTGCCCGCGCCGCGGTCGATCATCTGGTCATAGAGGGCCTCGCCCTTTTGCTGGATGGCCCGCATGGCCTCCGGATCGCCCATCAGCCGGAGGATGTCGCCGTAGGCCTTGATGTAGTCGCCCATCAGCGCAAAGACCGCCGCGCCGTCCTCGTCCAGGCCCATGCCGTCCAGCATGGCGTCGATCTGCGCGCCGTCGATCTTCAGCGTCGCGCCGCTCTTGTCATTGAACACCAGTATGCCGCTCTCGTCCGCCTGGGCCTGGAAGGGCAGGCAGACGTCGTCGCCGCTGCCGATGAAGAAGTCCGCCACGGCCTTCGCGCCGTCGGTCATCACGCCCAGGGAGGCGTAGGGGGTCAGCGCGACCTCCTCGTCGTTGTGCCGCACCGTCAGGTTTTTAACCGTCAGCGTGCGGGACGCCGGCGCCGCCACCGGCGCGGTCGCGCCCGTGAACAGCATCGCCAGGCTGATCAGTATCGCAAGCAGGTTTGTCATGTTCTTTTCCTCCTGTGTCGTATTGCGCTTGTCCTCGCTGTGCCCCTATCTTAGCATCTTTCCCGCCGCCGCGCAATGTCTTTGCGCCGAAATATCCGTTTTCGGCGTCCATTTGTCACGATTTCGGCACGTATATTCACCGTTAAATCCTATATATCAGATCGGATATACTTGACCCCGGCGCGCACATGTGCTACAATAATCCTGACCTGAAAAGTCGGAATTTGTCGGACGCGCCGGAGGGAGGGAGCGGTCATGAAGCTGTCCACGCGGGGACGCTACGGCATACACGCCATGTACGACCTGGCGGCGCACGCCGGGGACGCCCCGGTGCCGATCAAGGCGATCTCGGAGCGCCAGGGCGTGCCGGAGGCGTATCTGGAGCAGCTGATGGCGGTTTTGAAGCGCGCGGGGCTGGTGAAGAGCACCCGCGGGGCCCAGGGCGGCTACGCACTGTCGCGCCCGGCGCGTGAGATCAGCGTGGGCGAGGTGCTCCGGGCGCTGGAGGGCGGCCTCAACCTGGTGGACTGCCTCACGGAGGAGGACGCCTGCGGCAAGGCGTGCGCGTGCCCGTCGCGCATCGTCTACCAAAAGCTGCGGGACGGCCTGAACCGGCTGGCCGACAGCATCACGCTCCAGGACATGATCGAAGACTATCGGCGCGAACGCGCAGGAGGCATATGAGTATGAAGGTATACATGGACAACGGCGCCACCACCCGGGTCACCGAGCCGGTCATGGCGGCGATGCAGCCCTATTTCTGCGAGGTGTTCGGAAACCCGTCGTCGTTCCACACGGCGGGGCGGGAATCCCGCCGGGCGGTGGAGGCGGCCCGGGCCCAGGTGGCGAAGGCCATCGGCGCCGAGCCGCGGGAGATCTACTTCACCGGCTGCGGCACCGAGGCGGACAACTGGGCCATCCGCGGCACCGCCTACGCCAACAAAGCGAAGGGGAAGCACATCATCACCACCAACTTCGAACACCACGCGGTGCTGCACACCTGCGCCCAGCTCGAGAAGGAGGGCTTCGAGGTCACCTACCTGCCGGTGGACGCCTACGGCCTGATCACCCCGGAGCAGCTCGAGGCGGCCATCCGCCCGGACACGGTGCTCGTTACAATCATGACCGCCAACAACGAGATCGGCACCATCGAGCCCATCCCGGAGCTGGCGGCGGTGGCGAAGGCCCACGGCGTGCTGTTCCACACCGACGCGGTGCAGGCCATCGGCCACGTCAAGATCGACGTGCACGCGCAGAACATCGACATGCTGTCCATGTCCGGCCACAAGTTCCACGCCCCCAAGGGCATCGGCGCGCTGTACATCAGGCAAGGCGTGCGCATCCAGCCGCTGATGCAGGGCGGCGCGCAGGAGCGCGGCCAGCGGCCCGGCACCGAGAACCTGGCGGGCATCGTGGGGCTGGGGAAGGCCATCGAGCTGGCCACCGCCGACATCGACGCCAAGGCCGTGGGGATGCGTGCCATCCGCGACCACATGATCGACCGCATCTTAAAGGAGATCCCCTACGCGCGCCTCAACGGCCACCCCACCAGGCGCATGTGCGGCAACGTGAACGTGTCCTTCCAGTTCATCGAGGGCGAGGGCATGCTGATCCACCTGGACATGAAGGGCATCGCGGCCTCCTCCGGCTCGGCCTGCACCTCCGGCTCGCTGGACCCCAGCCACGTGCTGCTGGCCATCGGCCTGCCCCACGAGATCGCCCACGG
>CADASI010000093.1 GCA_902790525.1 uncultured Eubacteriales bacterium | reverse complement strand
ACGTCCGGGCGCTCCTCCACGGGCACCAGCCCCAGGTGGCGGTCCGGCATGTGCAGCGCGCGGTCCTTGGGCATAAAGCCCACGCAGGGCAGCCCGATGGCGGCCACGGCCTCCCGGACCAGTTCGTAGTGGCGCTCGCTGGACACCCGGTTGACGAACACCCCGGCGATGCCGCTGTCCTCCCGGTACTTCAAAAAGCCCAGGGCGGTGGCGGCGGCGCTGGCGGCGGACCCGGCGGCGTCCACCACCAGGATCACCGGCGTGCCGGTGTGCTTGGCCAGCGAATACGCGGAGCAGCGGGAGCCCCCGGCCACGCCGTCGTACATGCCCATGGCGCCCTCGATCACGGCCAGGTCGGCGTCCGCCGAGCCGGTTCGGAGGATGTTTTTGACCGCCCCGGGGGAGCAGAGCCACTCGTCCAGGTTGTGGCTCGCCCGAGAGCAGGCCGCGCGATGAAAGCCGGGGTCGATGTAATCCGGCCCCGACTTGAACGGCGCGACGCGCATCCCCCGGTCCCTCAGCGCCCGAAGCAGCGCCAGGGTCGCGGTGGTCTTGCCGCAGCCGCTGGACATTCCCGCAAGCATGATGCGCATGGCGGCGGCCTCCTATAATTCTTCCGTCAGCAGGTCTTCCGAGGGCGGGCAGCTGGAGCCGGAGGACCGCAGCGTGCGCGCGGCCAGCTCGGTGCCCACGCGCACGGCCTGGGACAGCGGCAGTTTGCGCATCAGCGCCGCTACGGTGCCGGAGAAGAAGGCGTCCCCCGCGCCGGTGGAGTCCACCATGTCCACGGACAGGGCGGGGCAGCCGCCGAACTCGCCGGTGCGGTGATCCACGTACACCGCGCCCTGGGCCCCCATGGTCAGCACCATGGCGGGCACCCCCAGGTTCCGGGACTCCTGCACCAGCACCGGCAGCATCTCCTCCGGGTTCAGCGCCGCCAGCGGGCGATTGAACAGGTGCTCGGCCTCGATCTCATTGCAGATGAAGCAGGTGGACTTGCGCAGGTACTCCGTGTGCCGAAGCAGCACGCCCATGTTGCCCACCAGCCCGTAGATCGGCTTGTCGAAGCGCTCCGCCAGCGCGATCATCCGGGAGGTGATGGCGGCGTTGGTGTCGTAGCCCAGCACGATGCCGTCGCAGGCGGCCACCATCGCCTCGCCCTCCCGCTCGATGTAGTCCTCCAGCGCGGAGAAGTCCGGCTGCCGGGAGATGGAACCCCGCAGGTCGCCGTGCTCGTCCAGTATCGCCAGCCACATGCCCATGCCCTTGGGCGCGGCCACCACGTGGGTGGTGTCGATGCCCAGCGCCGACAGGCTGTCCTTCACGTCGCGGCCCAGGGCGGTGTCGTCCACCATGCTGACAAACTGCGCCTCGAAGCCCATGTGCGCCAGGTCCTCCGCCACGTTGCGGCACACCCCGCCGGGCACCACCTGAACGTCGCCGATGTTCGTGCCCTCCGGGTGATAGGTCCCCAGGGAAAAGCCCTTGACATCCACAAAGATCGCGCCGATGACCAGCATGACGGGAACCCCCTTTGCTTTGGGTATGATGTGTATAATCACTGATATCATTATAGCATAGCAAAAATGGGTTTTCAAGGGCGGACATTAATAACGCGCATTTAACCCATTGTTACGCCAAACAGGCTTACAGGGGGCGGGTGATTGGGCTATCATAGAACCTATCAAGGAGGTGGGTTTATGAAGTTTACTTCCACATTCCGCGTCGTGCTGACCGCGCTGTTCGCCGCGCTGGTGTGCGTAGCGACGATGACCATACGCATTCCCTCGCCCACCGGCGGGTACCTGAACCTGGGGGACGGCATCGTGCTGCTGAGCGCGTTTCTGCTGGGGCCGGTGTACGGGACCCTGGCGGCGGGCATCGGCTCGATGCTGGCGGACCTGTTGTCGGGCTTTCCGGCCTACGCGCCGGGTACGCTGGCCATCAAGGCGCTGACGGCGCTGCTCGCGGCGCTGCTTTACCGGCGCGCCTTCCCCGGGCGGGGGTCGGTGCTGCGCATCGTGACCGCGGGCATCTGCGGGGAGCTTGTGATGGCGCTGGGCTATTTCGCCTACACCGCGGTGTTCATGGGCTACGGCCTCGCCGCGGCGGCGGAGATCCCCGGCAACCTGGCGCAGGGCGCGGCGGGCGTCGCCGTGGCCGCCCTGCTCACCCCGGCGCTGCTGGGCAGCCGGGAGATCCGGGAGATGGTGGAGAAAATGCAATAAGCAAAGCGCCCATGCCGGTTTTCGGCATGGACGCTCTGTTTATCCTGTCAACTTATATACTGCAACTCCACGTACCCGGTGTAGCGCTTTCCGTTGACATCGGCGGAGGTGGTGACCTTGGCGCGGTTGTCCGTGGCGCCGATGAGCCACAGATCGGTGCCTGCGGGCAGCGCGGTCACCACGGTCGAGGAGCGCTTGGTGCCCTCGCGGAGCACGGCGGCCTGAGTGGTGCGCACGCGCTTGTAGTCGCCCAAGCGCTTTTCGTGGCTGAGGTACACGTAGGGCGCGTAGTAGTAATCGCCGTTGTAGAGCACCCTGGCCCAGAAGTTGTTCTTGTCCACGGCGACCAGCGTCATCTCCGCGTTGACCTCCACGTTGCGGCGGCCGCTGATGTCGGTGGAGGAGGTGAACAGGTAGTTGCCGCTCACCTGGGTGTAGACGATCTGGTCCAGGCCGTTGGGGTCCTTCTCGGTGATGGCCTCCAGGTCGCAGTAGCCGATCAGGCCGCGGGGCGAGCGGATCTTGGCCCGCGTGCCGGTCTTGTCCACCAGCCACACCTTCTGCCCGAAGTACAGCGTGCCCAGCACCGAGTCGAGCTGCGGGTCGTAGTAGACCTTCGCCGATTCGCAGCCGATCCACGCCCGGGTGCCCTTCTTGTAGCGCTCGTAGTCCATGCGCTGGCGCTGCACGTAGCCGTAGTACTTGCCCTTCTTGAGCCGCATCCAGTCGCCCATGGGGGTCATGGAGATCAGCTCCACTTTCTGGTTGCGCATCAGGTAGTCGATCAGCGGCGCGTCCACCGAGGGGCGCAGGTACACCGGCACGTCCTTCTGCTGGGAGTAGACGGCGGCGTGCAGGTTGTTCGGGTTGACGTCGGTCAGCTGCTTGGCGTTGCAGAAGCCCACCCGGTCGTTGATGGTCAGCACCTTGGCCCAGCCCAGCTTTTCCTCCAGCACGATGATCTCCTTGGCGAAGGGCACGATCTCCCGTATGTCCGACTCCTTGGTGGGCATGTCGTAGACCTTCATGCTGTAGGCGTACACATATTTCAACGTCGCCCGGGCCAGCTCGCTCTTTTTGATGTCTTCCTTTTCCAGAAAATGCACCACGGCATTCGCCACGCCGCACGACATCGTCAGTACCATGACTGAAACCAGCGCGCACAAATACCGCAGAAGGCATTTCGGCATGGCGTTTCATTCCTTTCAGAGAAATGGGACAATTATCCCTTTTACACAATACTATGTCATAAATTATAGCATAGGGACGGGGATAATTGTGATGCAATCCTCTGAAAAAAATGTGAAATTTAGTGCTTTTCGTCTAATTCTGGTCAAAATTGACAGAAATTCCCAAAATTGGCCTACGTCCACCCGGGGCAGGCGGAGAGCCGGCGCAGGGTTTCGCTGTCGGCCACGCCGGTGACGGGCAGGCCGGCCCGGGCCTGGTACTGCCTGAGCGCGTCGGCGGTCTGCTGGCCGAAGTAGCCGGTGGAGGGACCCTCCATATCGAGGCAGCCCAGGGCGCGCAGGGCGTTTTGCATCCTGACCACGTTCCAGGCGTAGTCCCCCAGACTGTGGGCGCGGTAGTCCTCCCGGTAGGGCCGGGGGCGGGGCATGGCTTCCTCAGTATAGGGGGTCAGGGCGTTGTCCTCATAGCCCATGAGCCGGTTCAAGGTCACCAGCTTATAGCCCCGGGATGCGGCGTAGGGGATGAAATCCGCGAGCTTTTTCGTATCGGCGTCGGTGCAGTGGAACAGGAATATGGCCCCGGGCTTCAGCGCGGCCTTGATCTGATCCATGTCGGCGTCGGAGCCGGAGATCGACCAGGACGCGATGCCACGGTAGCCGAGCTGGTCCAGGTAGTTGTGGGTGCGCAGGTCGGTCTCCCCGTCGCCGCCCATCAGCCGGAAGAAGTGCTGCTCGTAGTTCGCGCCGAGAATCTTGCACAGCGCCGCGCGCTGCTTCCAGATCTCCGCGGCCATATCGCTCTCCGGCAGGCGGAACACGCGCCGGTGGCTCCAGGTGTGGTTCTCCACCTCGTCCCCCAGCTTGTACACGCAGCCGCGCAGCACCTCCGCCATGCCCGGCTTGGACAGGTTTTCGCCGATGGGGAACAGCGTGAGGTTGCCGCCGTTCTGGTGCGCCACGGTGAGTATCTTCTTTAAATTATTCACCTGATAGCAGTCGTCCACCGTGATGGCGATCACCTTCTCGTCGGTCTCGCCCCGGCGCACCACCGGCAGGTAGGTCGGGGCGGCGGCGGTGAGGTCCACCAGCTCCACCCGGGGCGTCACCGACGGGTTCAGCGTGGGGTTTGCGACCATCACCGCGCGACTGTCCGCGGGCTGGATCAGCCATATCGCCGCGATGCCCGCAAGCAGCAGCGCCAGCATCACCGCCGGTGTGCGCCAGTCCCGGCGCTTTTTGTTCCGCTTCATATGACGGCCTCCGTGTTGACGATCATCCCTGTGGAATGGTATACTCATGATAACCATCAGACGGTTGGTTTCGCAACTTTGTTCCCGCAGCGAGGAGGGGTCTTCCATGAGACTGGACAGGGCGGCGGCGCTTTCGGGGCTCACGCGCGCCGAGGCGAAGCGGGCCGTGGCGTCGGGCCGGGTGCGGGTGAAGGGCGCGGTCATCCGGGACGCGGCCACGCAGGCGGACCCCGCGGACGTCACCGTGGACGGCGTGCCCGTGCAGGCGGGCGAGGTGTATATGATGGTCCACAAGCCCGCGGGGGTGCTGACCGCCACCGAGGATAGGCGGCTGCCCACCGTGGCGGATCTGCTGCCGGAGCCGGTCAGGAAGCGGAACCCGGGCCCCGTGGGGCGGCTGGACCGGGACGTGACGGGGCTTGTGATCATGACCACCGACGGCCAGCTCGCCCACCGGCTCATATCGCCCAAATGGAAGGCGGAGAAGGTCTACCGCGCCCGGTGCGCGGGTCGGCTGACGGAGGCGGACGTCGCCCGGTTCGCCGGGGGCGTCGCGCTGTCCGACTTCACCGCAAAGCCCGCGGGGCTTGCGGTCATCGCCGCGGACGACGCGGAATCCGTGGCGGACGTGACGCTCACCGAGGGCAAATTTCACCAGGTCAAGCGCATGTTCGCCGCCGTAGGGCATCCGCTGATCGGACTGCACCGGCTGCGCATCGGCTGCGTGACGCTGGACGACGCCCTCGCGCCGGGCGAATGCAGGCCGCTGACGGAGGAAGAGGTCGCGGGGCTTTACAGGCTGTGCGGCATGGACGACCGTTGACACACATCAGGGGGATCATAGATGATGAAGGATTGGATAAAGACCATCGACGCCGTCATTGAGGGCGGGCCCTACGGCGCGGACTGGGCGTCGCTGTCCCGGTACCGCGTGCCGGAGTGGTACCGGCGGCAGAAGTTCGGTATATTCATCCACTGGGGCGTGTACAGCGTGCCGGCCTTCGGCAACGAGTGGTACCCCCGCAACATGTACATCCAGGGCTCCCCGGAGTACGAACATCACATCAAAACCTACGGGGAACACCGGAAATTCGGCTACAAGGACTTCATACCACTGTTTAAGGCGGAGCGGTTCGACCCCGACGCCTGGGCGGACCTGTTTGCCCGGGCGGGGGCGCGGTACGTAGTGCCGGTGGCCGAGCACCACGACGGCTTCCAGATGTACAAGAGCGCCCTGTCCCGCTTCAACGCCTGGGAGATGGGGCCGCGCCGCGACGTGCTGGGCGAGCTTGCGCTGGCCTGCCAGGCGCGGGGGATGACCGTGGGCTGCTCCTCCCACCGGGCCGAGCACTGGTTCTTCATGGGCCACGGCCGTGCGTTCGACAGCGACGTCCGCGAGCCGCTTCAAAGGGGCGATCTCTACTGGCCCGCCATGCCGGAGGGGGACTTCCAGGACCTGTACAGCGCGCCCGCGCCCTCCCGGGAATTTATGGAGGACTGGCTCGCGCGCTGCTGCGAGCTGGTGGACCGCTACCGTCCGCGGATATTCTACTTTGACTGGTGGATCCAGCACAGCGCCGTGCGGCCGTACCTGAAAAAGTTCGCGGCCTACTACTATAATCGGGCCGCGGAATGGGGGACGGAGGTCGTCATCACCTACAAGCACGACGCCTTCCAGTTCGGCTGCGCCGTGCCGGACGTGGAGCGCGGCCAGTTCGCGGACGTGAAGCCCTACTGCTGGCAGACGGACACCGCCGTCGCGCTCAACTCATGGTGTTACACCGCAGACAACGTCTACCGCCCCGCGGAGGACATCGTCTGCGACTTGGCGGACATCGTCAGCAAGAACGGCTGCCTGCTTTTAAACGTGGGGCCCAGGGCGGACGGGACGTTCACGCCGGAGGACACGGCGGTGCTTGAAAAGATCGGCGACTGGCTGCGCGTCAACGGCGAGGCCATCTACGGCGCGCGCACCTGGCGACAGTACGGGGAAGGCCCCACGCAGATCGTGGAGGGGCAGTTTTCCGACGGCATCAAGAAGCGCTTCACGCCGGAGGACATACGCTTTACGACGGCGGGCGGGTACCTCTACGCCATCATACTGAAGTGCGCGGCAAGCGGCGAATACCGCATCGCCGCGCTGGCGGAGCAGGACGCCTCCCGGCAGGCGCATTTCCACGGGATCATACGGGAGGTGGAGGCGCTGGGCGCCGACGCGCCGGTCACGTGGCGGCGCGACGAACGGGGGCTGCACATACGGTGCGATATGAAGACGGACATGCCGATCGTGATGAAGATCGGTGTGGATTAAAGCGTTATAATAGGTAGGATGCCGCTTCCCCCGCCGGACGGTTCAATCGTCCCAGGGGAAGCGGTATTTTTCGGCGAGGTCCAGCTCGGCGCGAATGGCGTTGAGCTCGGCCTGCACCGAATCGTTGACGGGCACGCCGTCGGTGCGCGCCATTTTGGCTTCATATTCCTTTTCCCCGGCGGTGTAGATGCGCGCCGCGCCGGGCATGCGCCTCGAGGCCCGCACGCCGCGCAGTATCTCGCCGGACTTTTTGCGGCAGAGGTCCTCGCCCAGGAAGTGGTCCGTGTCGATGGCGATGAAGAAGTGGCCCAGCCGGGGTGCGCAGCGCCGGCCGTCTTCGTCCACGCCGCTCAGGGCCTTGCCGTAGTAGCCGTCCTGTAAGACGGCGCACATCAGTTCCACGAACATGGCGAAGCCGTAGCCCTTGTAGCCCGCCATGTCCTCCCCGATGCCGCCCAGGGTGGTCAGCGCCGCGGCGCCGCCGCGGATGCGCCTGAGGGCTTCCCCGGCGTCGCCGGTGACGGGGTTGCCGTCGTCGCCGATGACGGTGCCCGGCCTTATATCTTCGCCGATGCGGGCGTAGTATTCCACCTTGCCGTTCTGGGTGATGGAGGTGGCGCAGTCGAAGTTGAAGTCGAAGGGCTCGTCGGTGGGCACGCCCAGGGTCAGCGGGTTGGTGCCGAACATGCCCTCCACGCCCCAGGTGGGAGCCACCGAGGGTCGGGCGTTGGTGCCCGTCATGCCCACGCAGCCGGCCTTTGTGGCCATGGCGGTGTAGTAGCCCGCGATGCCGTAATGGCAGGAGTTGCGGGCGACCACCATGCCCATGCCGTAGGCCTTGGCCTTTTCGATGGCAAGCTTCATGCACCGGTAGCCGACCACCTGGCCCATGCCGTCGTGGCCGTCCACCACCGCCGTGGTGGGGGTGTCTTTGATGATCTCAAAGCGCGTCACGGGGTTCTGGACCCCGGCCTTGATGCGGTCCAGGTAGATGGACTTGAGGCGGTTCACGCCGTGGGACTCGATGCCCCGCCTGTCCGCCTCCAGCAGGTTGTCCGCGCAGATCGCCGCGTCCTCCGGCGGTACGCCGCAGCGCGTGAAGACCTCCGTCACAAAATCCGTAATCGTCCGCCAGTCCACGGTCATTTGCGCCATTTTGCCCGCCTCCCTAAAGCTACCATCCCAGGTTGTCGATCAGTATATAGCCCGCCTGGCCGCCGTATTCGCAGTAGGCGAAGCGGTCGTCCACGATGGAGCAGTTGGTGACGTAGGCCCCCAGCGGCACCTTTGCCAGCCGCGTGGAGCCGGTGCTGGGATAGGCCCGCAGCGAGGCGTAGGAGATGCAGTTCACGATGCGGGCGGTGCCGATGTAGTTGCCGTCGGCCTGCGCGCCGTAGTTGCCGCCGCTGCCGCCGGACACCCAGGACAGGTTGCTGTTTAAGATGTAGCCGTCCATGTTGCCGTAGACGCAGTAGGAGAAGCGGTCGTCCTGATAGTACACGTTGGTCACGATGGAGCCCAGCGGGATCCTCAGAAGCTGCTGGGAGCCCGTGTCCGGGTAGGCCCGAAGCACCGCGTAGGAGGCGCAGTTGACGATCTGGTAGTTGCCGAGGTAGGCGCTGTCCGGGTACTCGTAGCCCACCGGCCCGCAGATGAAGGACAGGTTGACGCTGGGCACGTAGCCCGCCATGCCGTCGTATTCGCAGTAGGTGTGCTTGCCGTCGTAGTAGTAGCAGTTGGTCACCACCGCGCCCACGGGCACCTTGCACAGCTTCTTGGCAAAGGCCCCGGTGCCGTCCTTGAGCCAAGTGAAGTTCTTGACGTTCACGACCTCCATCGAGCCCAGCAGGTTGGTGTAATCCGCGTAGGCGTAGCCGTACTGCGCCGCCTGCGCCGTGAAGCCCAGCGCCAGGCACAGCGCCAGGACCGCCGCGACGATGATTCTCTTCATGCCATAATCCTCCCCATATCATTCTGTTAATTCCATATTACATGAAATGACGGGAAATGTCAATGCGATTCAGGGCGGACAGAGCGGGGCGGCCGCATCTTTTTGGTATTACGAAACTATTACACTTTGATAATTTATGCCCGGTCCGCCTTCTTTTCCCGGGATTGGCAGTTGATTCAGGGCATAAAAACGTATATAATAATGATATCTGTGGGATTCAGGGCGCAGACAAGCGCGCCCGGGCGGTCCCCATCGGAGGATTAGGGCGTGAACAAGGGTATTCGGAGGGGCCTTTTGTGCGTTGCGCTGGCGGCGTGCCTCATGCTCGCCGGCTGTCAGGCGAAGCGCGGGGATCAGGTCGCCGTGCTGCTGGACGGGCAGCCCTGGGACGGCGCGCCGGTGTCGCCGGAGGCGGCGGGTCCCCGGGTGTACATCACGTTGGACGGCGATAAACTGATCGACCTGCCCTTCTCCGAGCCCCGCACGGTCACCGTCCGGCAGCCCGACGGCGCGGAGAACGCCGTGGTCATCACCGGCGACGCGGTCTACATGGCGCATGCCAACTGCGAAAACCAGGATTGCGTCGATATGGGACAGGTTACCCTCGACAACCTCGAAATGCGCGTGATGGGCGGGTTCATCATCTGCCTGCCGCACAAGGTTTCGGTTGAAGTGAGGGAGTAGGCAGTAGGGAGTAGGGAGTAGGGGAAGGCCCCGGGAGGTCGGGAGTAATTTGAAATCAAAGGCACAAATCGTGGCGCGGTTCGGCTTGCTGGCGGCGCTTTCGCTGGTGCTGGGGTATTTTGACCGGGCGATCCCGATCACCTGGCTGCTGGGCGGCGCGGTGCCGGGCATCAAGCTGGGGTTGGCGAACACGGTGCTGCTGTACGCGGTGTACCTGATGGACTGGCGCAGCAGCGTCGCGCTGATGCTGACGAAGGTGTTCCTGTCCGGCTTCCTGTTCGGCAGCATGAGCGCCATACTGTACAGCCTGTCCGGCGGCGTGCTGAGCCTCATCGTGATGCTGCTGGTGCGCAAGAACGCCCGGGCCGGGGCGCTGACCATCGCGGCGCTGACGGCACTAAGCGACATATGGCTTTTGTACCGCAATCCCAGGCCCGGCGGGCAGATGCTGTTGTGCGTCGTACTGATCGCGCTGGCCTGCGTCGCGTCCGTCGCGGCGTTCGTCGTCATACGCAGACACCCCGAGTGGGGGGTGCTGGGCGTGTCGCTGGCGGGGGCTGTGGCCCACAATGTGGGGCAGATACTGATGGCCAGCCGGGTGCTGCGCACGCCACAGCTGCTCTACACCTACCTGCCGGTGCTGGTGGGCGTCGGCGCCGTGGTCGGCACGCTGACCGGGCTGGTGGCACAGAGGGTGTTTCGGGCGCTGCGGATCGAAACGACGAATTGAATTAGGAATTGGGAATGGGGAGTTAGGAATGAATTGGGAATTGGGAATTGGGAATTGGGAATTAAAGTTTGTGACTGCCGTGACGACAGGCGCTATGATTTCAACATTTCCAATGAATACGCGGCAGCGGCACTCCATAATTCCCAATTCCCAATTTCCCATTCCCAATTAAAACAATCGGAGGTTGCGTATTGAAGAAGATTTTCGCGCTGATGCTTGTCATCGTTATCGCGTCGCTGACCGTATCGTCCTGCGCCGGGGCGGAGAAGGAATCCGCCGTGGGGTTTTACCTGGACACGGTGGTGACGCTGACGGCTTACGTGGACGATCCGCAGGTATTGCA
>CADASI010000092.1 GCA_902790525.1 uncultured Eubacteriales bacterium | reverse complement strand
TCCTCGGCGGCGGGGGCAGCTTCCTCAGCGGGAGCGGCCTCACCGGCCAGGCTGTTCAGAGCGTCGACCACAGCGGTGGAGGTGATGGTGGCGGAGGCCACGGCGTCAATGCCCTCACCGAGCTTGACGGGCAGGGTCTTGCCAATGAACTGCTTGGTGAAGTCCTCTTCCGCGCACTTCTGGCCCAGGCCGGGGGTCTGGGTGGAGGCGTCGACGGTCAGGGCAGTGATGGTGTTGCTGCCGTCCAGGGTGGCGGTGACGGTGATCTCCTGGCCGTCGAAGGCCGCGATCTTGGCGGTCTTCTCGGCAGCGGCGGCGGGAGCCTCGGCGGGTTCCGCGGCGGCGGGCTCTTCAGCGGCGGGGGCCTCGGTGACGGCGGGCTCCTCCACCACGGGCACCGCGGTGGGCAGGGCCAACGTGCCGCTCACGACCTTGCCGTTCTCCACGGCCAGCTCGGTCAGCAGGGTGCCGGTGAAGCCCTCGGCGGGCACGATCTTCACGGCGCCGGAGTCGGTGACGCCCAGGGAGCCGTTCTCGTCCTCGGTCAGCACGGTCACGGCCTCAGCCGCGGGAGCGCTCTCCACACCGTGCGCGCCGTTGATGGCGTTCACCACAGCGGTGGAGGTGATGGTGGCGCCGGTCAGGGCATCCACGTCCTCACCCAGGGTGAGCGGGATGGCCTTGCCGATGAACTGGTCGGTGAAGTCCGCGCCCTCGCAGTTCTGGCCGATGCCGGGGGTCTGGGAGGCGGCGTCCACCTTCAGGGAGGCGATGTTGGCGTTGTCGTCCAGGGTGACCTTCACGTTGACGGGCGCGTCCGCGAAGCCGTTCGCGCTGCCCTCGAGGGTCGCACCGGGCTTGACGGGCGATTCGGGCTGGGCCTTGTTGATGGCGTCGACCACGGCGGTGGAGGTGATGGTGGCGCCGGCCACGGCGTCAATGCCCTCGCCCAGGGCCACCGGGATGGCCTTGCCCACAAACTGGTCGGTGAAGTCCGCGTTCTCGCAGTTCTGGCCGATGCCGGGGGTCTGGGAGGCGGCGTCCACCTTGACGCTTTCGATGTTGGCGCTGTCGTCCAGCTTCACGGTCACGTTGACCATGCCGCCGCCGAAGCCCTCCGCGGTGCCCGCCAGGGTCGCGCCGGGGGTCAAGGCCGCGGCCTCACCCTCTCCGCCGTCCGCGGAGGCGGTGGGAGCGCCGTTGACGACCAGGGGATCGGCGATCTCCTCCACGCCCATGGCCACCTTGGCCACGGAGGTCAGGGCGGCGTTGGTGCTGCCCAGGACCGCCTTGGAGGTGTAGGTCGCGCCGGAGATGGCCTCAAAGGCGCCGCCGTTCACGGCGTCCAGGCCGACGAGGCGGTTCACGTTGGCCTCTTCCTTCCAGCGCGCGCCGAAGCCGTTGGTCTCCTGGAAGGAGGCGTCGCCGATCTGGGCCGAGGTGACCTTGCCCTTGGGGTCCACACCGAGAATCACGGCCACCGGGCCGGCGTAGCCCTGCTGGCTGGCCTTGACGGCGTAGCCGACCACGTTGCCGCTCTCATCCTTGGCGGCGGCCAGGCTGTTCACGTCCTTGTATTCGGCGGGAACCTCCAGCGTGTCATAGGCGGCGGCGGGCATCACCTGGCTGAAGGAAGCGGCGAGCTCCTCCTGGGCCAGCTTCTCGATGGGGCCCTCGGTGATGGCGTTGGTGAAGCCGAGCGCCAGCGCTGACACCAGGGCGATGATGGCCAGGATGACAAACGCCGGCAGCTTTTTCTTCTCAGTCTTGTTTTCCATGCGTGCGACTCCTCTCTGGTTCTGGGTGACAAAAATGGGTGTATGGGACAGGATGTAGACTTTGGGATGACGTTTATGGATAGAGGCGGAACTGGGTGGCGGTGTCAAAGCCCTCGGTCCAGGCGATGTCGCCCTCGCGGGTGATAACCATGCCGTCCAGCCCCAGGCGGTCGAGCAGCTCCAGCGCGCCGTCGCGGCCCAGCACGATGCAGGCCGTGGCCACGGCGTCCGCCGTCATGGAGCTGGGATGCACCACCGTGGCGGAGGCCAGGTCGCTGTCGGCGGAGACGCCGGTCTCGGGGTCGAGGATGTGGTGGTACCACACGCCGTCCTGGATGAAGTACCGCTCGTAGATGCCGCTGGTCACAACGCTGGTATCCGTCACCGTGACCACGGCCTTGGTGGAGAACTCGCTGCCCTGGGGATCGCGGATGCCCACGTTGAAGCCCGAGCCGTCGGGCTTGCGGCCCACGCAGTAGACGTTGCCGCCGAAGTTGAGCACCGCGCCGGTGACGCGGCCCTCGCACAGCGCGGCGACCTGATCCGCGATGTAGCCCTTGGCGATGCCGCCCAGATCGACCTCCATGCCCTCCGGCAGGGTGACCGTGCCGTCCTCGCCGAGGACGAGCCGGCTGTCATCCACCAGGGGAAGCTTTTCGGCGATCTCCTCCGAGGTGGGCTTGCGGGGCGGATCGCCCGTGAAATCCCACAGGGCCGTGACCGGGGCGATGGTGACGCTGAAGGCGCGTCCGCTGGCCTCGCTGATCTCCCCGGCGCGCCGGAGGATCTCCCAGGTCTCGGGGTCCACCTTGACCGGCTGGCCGCCGCCATGGTTGATGCGGTCCACGTCGCTGCCCTCGACGGTCTTGCTCAGCAGCTTTTCGTAGCGGTCGCAGGCCGCGAACAGCTCCTCCATCAGCCCGGGCTCCGGGTCGTAGAGGGTCAGGGTGACCACCGTGTCAAAATAAAAACCGACATTGGAAACCTTCTCGGCCGACGCTCCCGCGCAGACGCATAGCGCCAGCGCCAGGGCGAGCAGGGCGGTCAGCGCCCGCGGCCGGGTTCTTCTCTTCATTCCTTCACCGCCAGTTCCACGCTCACCCGGTTGGGCAAGCAGATGATAAAGGCCCCGTTGGGGCGGAACTCCCAGTTGTCCACGGTGACCTCGCCCATGTGGACGCACAGCTGGTTGTGGCAGGTGGAGGAGCGCATCACCGCGCCGTGGTCGGAAACCTCCACCACATTCACACTGCCGTCCGCCTGCTCGATAGTCACGGTCTGCGGCTGGGACAGGGGCACCCGCAGGTACTCGCGGTCATCCACGCGGATGATCACGGTGTCCTCGGTGACGGGGGTCGCGCCGGGCTTTCCGAATAAGATCAGCGCCACCGCCACGGCGATGACCACAGGCAGCAGCCAGACCCATCCGGGCAGCCTTCTGAGTTTCCGCGCCGTCGTCCTCGCCTCCCTGTGCGTCCTCCGCACGCCGCTTGCCGTGCAGAATTGGTCATTGTGATTATAGCACACCGCCCGCCTTCCCGCAACGGGTCAGGGCGTGTTTTTGCGGTTTTTCGACCGGATTGCAACCAGAAGGAAAGGGGGATGCATCCCGGGCTGCTGTGCGCTGCTCAGCCCTTCAGCCGTCGGCGGCAGGACTGGTCATAAGCCTTTTTGCATGCATGCGCCATGATAAAAGAAAACCGCCGCGGAGTTTATCTCCACGGCGGCAGGTGACACCTTATGATATCATTGACTCCTCTTGTGCAGAACAGAACTGTTGTCCTTTAACAGGTTATACGTTCCCTGCAGAGCTTGATCCGCCGGGGAACCCGTCTCGACCGTAATATAGAGATGATCAAGATCGCAGCCCTGGAAGGCGTCGACCGCGATCGTTGTCACGCTGGCAGGAAGCAGCACGTTGCGAAGATTTTTGTTGTTGGCAAACGCTTGATGCCCGATTGATTTGCACCCGTCGGGGAGACGAATGTATTCCGCGGCGATCCCCTCAAAGGCATTGTCCTCAATGTGCTTTGTGTTATCCGGAATCCAGAGCCTGCTGCCGCCGTTCAGCGGCGCCGCGCACAGGTGCGAGATAAAGTGATTATCAATCACCAGGTACAGTTCCATCAAATCGACATCGGTGCCGGTGATTCTGAAATACTGGTATTGATCGTCCAGGTTAAAGCCATACCATTTGTCATCCGAGTCATTGAACACGCACATGAGCGTCTGATGCCGGTTGACGGGCTGATTGAGCTTGAAGTAAACGATGGCGTCCTGTCCTTTGTATACCGGCCAGGAATACCACTGCATGTCACAGGTATAAGAGTTCGGATCCGGCAGAATCGCTTTGTTGCCAATGAGCTGCTTCTTATCAGCATCATAGGTGAAATCGTAAAAGACGGTTGAATCCTCCGGACCGGTCCAGGCCTGATCGCTTTTATCTTTTGCCATCTGAGTGAAGACTTCATCGGCTAACCTTTGACTTGAGTAGATCCACAAGGTACCGTTTTCGTCCGTTTCCGTTTTTGTACAATAGCCACCGCTGACATCACAAGTGATCGTATCGGCTCCATCGGCAGCCAGCCTTGTGATCGTTTTATCCACTTCATAGGCATAGATATCGGGCAAGCCGTAGGTCAGATAATAGACCAACTCTTCATCCCTTTTAACCCATTGATTGTCTGGAAAATAATGATAGATATCCGGGATGCCTTGATGCGTATAGTAGTTTTCATCCATTGAATTGCAAGGCTGCGCGATGGTGTAGGTATGATCCCGTCCCAGGATCTCATCGGTGACCGCAAAATACGTATACCTTTCAGATCCGCTTACAGCGACTGTCTCGCCCGACGGATCATCCCATGTCGGATCAATCTGGTACCATTTCCCACCGAGCTGGACGACGTTCCACGCATGGCTTGCTTTGAGTCCCAAGCCATCCTGACGATAATTCGGTATACCAAACTCGTTTAGGAGCATCTGATAGGCTCGGCTGTAGCTGTCGCAGACGCCATAGCCTTTCAGGAGTACGCCGTCAGGGCCATATTCCGTGTAAGTCAAATCGTAATACGCATGATTGATCAGATAATCATGCAGCCAAAGTGCGATCTCATAATCCGTTGTTGCCCCGGAGCTTCTGCACTGAGAAGCAATCTGCATCACTTTCTGTCCAAGCACAGCGCTGCGGTTCACAGGCTTGATGACGAGATCGGCCTTTTTTGATGTGCCGTTTTGTACATAGCTTGCTTTAAGCAGATAGGGACGCTCTTGGCTAAAGGTGATTCGCAGCGTGTTATTCTGCAGCGGGGTGAGCGGAATCTGATCAGATGGAGAATAGGAGTATCCGGTACCTATGTCATCGGCAGGGTACATGATCACAGAGATGTTCTTCGCTTTATCGGCATTGATCAGCTGATAGGTATAGGTTTCACCGATCATGGGATTCAAAGAACCCGTAATGATCAAATCCTCTGTCGGATTGGCGGTACGGCTGCGGATTTCATCGTATGGAATGGTGATGAATACTTCAGAAGACGCAGAAGCGTACAGCAAGAAACAAGCCACAAACAAAAGGATCAACGCCACCAGTTTGCGAAGCATGCCCGTCATCTCCTATTCTTTCTATACGGCATACACTGAAGGAGATTCTCCCGCTCTCCCTCAGTCAGCTTGCGTTTTTGATATGGGTGCAGCGCAGCAAACGCTTGAGGTAAGTATACCGGATTTCCCGTGCGGAATCAAGGATTGAGAGAAAAACATTTATGCTTTATCCACAATATTCCTCAGCCACACGTTCCTGCGCAGGAGGACGTAGCCCAGGGCGCACTTGATCCAGTCGCCCATCATTACCAGGGCGTAGACCCAGATCACGTCGAGGTTGGTGAAGCGGGTCAGGCAGAAGGCGATGGGCACGGAGAGCACCCAGGTGCTGCCGCAGTCGAAGAAGAAGGTGATGACCGTGCGGCCGCCCGCGCGCAGGGTGAAGTAGGTGGTGTGGAGGAAGGCCATCTGCACCATGAAGAAGCAGCTGGTGCGCATGAAGCGTGTGGCGAGAGCGCGCACGGCGTCGGTGGTGTTGTACAGCTGCGGGAACAGCGGCGCCGCCAGGTAGTAAATGACGGCGACGCCCAGGGCGATGAGCATGGAGGTGAAAATCAGCTTGTTGTCCTTGTCCTTGGCCTCCTCCATCCGGCCCGCGCCCAGCAGCTGGCCGACAATGATGCTCACCGCGGAGCCCATGGTGAAGAAGGCGATCATGAACAGGTTGCCGAAGGTGTTGGCGATGTTCTGGGCAGCGATGACGTTGAGGCCGCGTACGGAGTAGCACTGCACCAGGAAGGACTGGCCGACGGACCAGAGCGCCTCGTTGAACAGCAGGGGCGAGCCCTTGACCGTGTACTCCCAGGCCAGCTGGCGCGGCACGCGCAGGGTGCGGTAGACGCCCTTGGCCCAGGGGTTGCGGTCGGTGTGGCGGTGGGTCCACACCACAACGATGAGGGCTTCGACGTAGCGCGCGATGACCGTGGCCACGGCCGCGCCAGTCACGCCCAGCTGCGGAAAGCCGAATTTGCCGTAGATCAGCAGGTAGTTGAAGCAGAGGTTGATCAGCACGGCGGTGATGCCGGCCTTCATGGGCAGCACGGTTTCGGAGCACTCGCGCAGGGTGGTGGCATAGATCTGCACGGCCATGAAGGGCGGCAGGCCCAGCAGCATCACGCGCAGGTATTCCCGGCCCCAGTGCAGGGCCGCGCCTACGTCCCCGCCGTCGGCCTCGCCCTGGAGATACAGGGAGATGAGGGAATCGCCCGCGGCCACGAGCAGCACGGTGGCGATGCCGGTCACCAAAATGCCGAGGATGATCTTATAGCGGAAGGTGTGGCGCACGCCCTCCTGGTCGCCGCGGCCGAAATACTGCGCGGTGAAAATGCCGGCGCCCGCCAGGCCGCCGAAGATGCACAGGTTGTACACGAACAGCAGCTGGTTGACGATGGCGACGCCGCTCATCTGCTCCGTGCCCACCTGCCCGACCATGATGTTGTCGAGCATGGAGACGAAGTTGGTGATGGCGTTCTGGATCAGGATCGGCACGGCGACGGCCAGCACCAGGCGATAAAAGGCCGAGTCGCCGATGTATTTTTTGCGGAATGCGCGCAGCATGGCGCTCATAAAAGATTTCCTCCAGAAGAAAAATTCAAGAGAGATTCAGGCTTCCAGCCCAAAAAGCTCCGCCTGACATCCGCCGCACAGGCGATCCGCATAGGCGCGGTCAAACATCTCCGTCAGCGTCTGATGGCACTTGAGCACATTGCAGCAGCGCGAGGTGGTGTTGTGCGCGTCGGAGGCGACCATGTCGATCAGCTCGTCCTCCAGCACCTTGCGCTTCCACCGCTCGCCCATAAAGCCCAGCTTGTGCAGCACGGTGCCGCAGTTCATCTGCATCATCACGCCGAAGTCCTCCTTCAGCTCGCGCACCTCGCGCACGCTGGCGCGGAGGGTCTGGTAGCGCTCAATGTGGGCGAACACCACCTGCATGCCCTCGTTGCCGAGGTCGCGCGCGGCCTCGCACAGCTCCTTGAACTTCACGTCCGGCAGGAACTCCACCAGCACCGTCCAGGTGCGGTCGAGGGTCGGGACGTTGCCCTCGTGGAGCAGGCGCGGCGTCACGTCGGTGTACATGATCTCCGAGCCGACGTGCACGTCGATGCCGTAGCCCCGCTCCCGGCAGTAGTCGTTGGCCTTCTGCAGGTGGCTGATGTAGGTCTCGGCGGGAAAGCGCTTGTGCCCGGGCTCGATGTGGGAGGTGGCGATGATGTGGCGCACCTCGTTCTCATGCGCCACGTCGAGCATGCGGTGCATGTCCTCCTCCGTCTGCGCGCCGTCGTCCACGCCATAGATAATGTGGCAATGCATATCCACCAGCATGATTCCCTAACCTCCCGAAAGTCTGCAAATACCGCCAGGATTGGCGAGAAAACCCTCATCCGTCAGCCCGCCAGCGGGCTGTCACCTTCCCCCGGAGGGGGGAAGGCTTTGCTGCTATTGACAATAGACAGATTCAACGCGGCGGCGAAAAGCATTATACCCGCCGCCCGGGGGAATGTCAAACCATCCCGCCAACCTTCCCCTTGGCAAACAAAAAGCGCAGCCCGAAGGCTGCGCTGTGAGACGCAGAACAGAGATCAGATCTTGTTCATGATGGTCTTCTCGGTCTCCTTGTCGAAGAAGTGCAGGTGATTCACGTCGAAGGCAACCTTCACGGTGTCACCGGCACGGCTGGTGGTGCGAGGATCGACGCGGGCGATGATGTTGCCATCCTTGCCGGAGGTGGTCATGTACAGGTAGGTCTCGGAGCCCATCTGCTCGGTGACTTCCACGTCCATGGACACGGTGGCGGTGGGATAGGTCTTCAGGGCCAGCTCGCCATCGGAGATGTTCTCGGGACGGATGCCCATCACGACTTCCTTGCCGATGTAGCTCTCATCCACAAAGCGGGAGATCTTGTCGTTGGGCACGACGATCTTGTTGTTGCCCCACACGGCCACGACGTCCTGGCCTTCCTTCTGCAGCTTGACGTTGAAGAAGTTCATCTGGGGGCTGCCGATGAAGCCGGCCACGAACTCGTTGCAGGGATAGTCATACAGGTTCTGGGGAGTATCTACCTGCTGCACGATGCCGTCCTTCATAACCACGATGCGGCTGGCCATGGTCATGGCCTCGGTCTGGTCGTGGGTAACATAGATGAAGGTGGTCTGCAGGCGCTGATGCAGCTTGGTGATCTCAGTGCGCATGGCAACGCGCAGCTTGGCGTCCAGGTTGGACAGAGGCTCGTCGAACAGGAAGACCTTGGGCTCACGGACGATGGCACGGCCCAGGGCGACGCGCTGACGCTGGCCGCCGGACAGAGCCTTGGGCTTACGGTTGAGCAGGTGGGCGATGTCCAGGATCTTCGCGGCCTCTTCCACGCGCTTCTTGATCTCCTCCTTGGGAGTCTTGCGCAGCTTCAGACCGAAGGCCATGTTGTCGAACACGGTCATGTGGGGATACAGAGCGTAGTTCTGGAACACCATGGCGATGTCGCGGTCCTTGGGGGCCACGTCGTTGACCAGGCGGTCACCGATGTACAGCTCGCCCTCGGAGATCTCTTCCAGACCGGCGACCATGCGCAGGGTGGTGGACTTGCCGCAGCCAGAGGGGCCGACCAGAACGATAAATTCCTTATCGGCGATATCGAGGTTGCAATCGGTCACAGCCTGCACGCCGCCGGCGTAGATCTTGTAAATGTGCTTCAGGGTTACGCTGGACATTGAGAAATTCCTCCTTACATCTTCTGGCGGACATCCGCCTTTTTGCTGTCCTCATCATAGCAAAAAACCGCCAGATTTTCTATTGGCGGTTTGGACAAAGCTTCCATGGCATGCTTGTGCATTGTGACAAAAAGGCGCCGCAGGCTATAGGCAACCTACCCCTGCCTTTGCGCTACAAAGCACTCCGGCGCGCCGGGGCCTGCATTAAGAAACCGCTGATGCAGCACATTGAAGTCCTGGGGCCGCAGGGCGGCGAACAGTCCCGGCAGCGCGTTGCGCTCCTCATCCCCCGCGGCGTGGCCGGGATAAGCGCACACGGTCAGCACGCCGCCGGGCTGCAGCAGCGTGAGGGCGGCCCGCACGGCCCGCTCCGTGGTCTCCCAGTGGGTGGTGACGCGCTTGTCGCCGCCGGGCAGCCAGCCGAGGTTGAACACAATCAGCCGCACCGGCTCCGGCACAACCTCCGCCATGCGGTCGTGGCTGAGGGCGTGCAGCTCGCAGCGGTCGATGAGCCCGGCCTCCGCGAGGCGCTCGCGGCTGCGGCTGACGGCCTCGGGCTGGATGTCCAGGCCGATCAGGCGGCCCGTCGGGCCCACCAGCTCCGCCAGGCGGCAGGCGTCGTGGCCGTTGCCGAGGGTTGCGTCCACCACGGTGTCGCCGGGACGCAGCACCCGCGCGTGCACCTCCGCCGCCAGGAAGCGGGCCGAGCGCAGCTCATAGGGCGGTTGGTTCTGAAGCTCCACGTCTCACAGCTCCTTCAGCCGGCGAATCTCCGCCTCGGTCAGCTTGCGCCACTGGCCGCGGGGCAGATCGCCCAGGGTGATGGGGCCGAAGCCCACCCGGCGCAGGGCTACCACCTGATGGCCGATGCGGTCGAACATGCGGCGCACCTGGCGGTTGCGGCCCTCGTGGATGGTGACCAGCACCACGGAGTCGAAGGCCTCGCGGCGGATCAGCCGCACCTCGGCGGGGGAGGTCATGCGGCCGTCGTCCAGGGTGACGCCCGCGCGCAGGCGGCGCAGCTCCTCCTCGGTGACCTGGTTGCTCACCTTGCAAAGGTAGACCTTGGGCACCTCGTGGCTGGGGTGAAGCAGGCGCTGCATCAGCTCGCCGTCGTTGGTCAGCAGCAGCAGGCCCTCGCTGTCGAAGTCCAGCCGTCCCACCGGGAACAGGCGCACGGGGTAGTCGCGAAACTTGTCCATCACCGTGTCGCGGCCCTCCGGGTCGGAGGAGGTGGTCACCTCGCCCAGGGGCTTGTAGTAGGCGAGGTAGTGCTTGTCGGTCTCGGGGCGGATGGGCTTGCCGTCCACGGTGACGCGGTCGCGGGTTTCGTCGACCTGTGTGCCCATCTCGGTCACGGTGACGCCGTTGACGGCGACGTGGCCCTCGGCGATGAGCTTCTCCGACGCGCGGCGCGAGGCGACCCCGCTGGCCGCCATGTATTTCTGAAGACGCATGGTTCTTTCCTTTCCTATATCAAACTAAGAATACCACTTTTAGAGAAATGCATGCGAAGGAAAACGCCATGTTATGGCGTTTTCAGCGGAGAGCGGGCGGCAGCCCCGGACCGATCGCAAAGCCCTTTGCCCGCGCCCGCAGGCGCGGAACCCTTGCAATGACGCAAAACATCTATTTCGCATCAATGACGCAATAAAAATGCATCAGACAGGTGCGGTTGAGCAGCGGTTTGCGCCTCTCCTCCTCACTCATGGCGCAGGCCATCCGGTCGAGCCCCTGCACCTGAAATCCGCAGTGCTCCAAAAACTGGCACATCACCGGGTGATCGTCGCGCACCGCGGCGTGCAGGCCGTGCAGGCTGTGCTTCACGGCGAAGGACTGGCACGCGCCGAGCATCGCCTGGCCGACGCCACTGCGCCGCACCGAGGCATCCACCCGGATATCGAGGATGTCCAGCCAGCCGCGCTCGGTCACCTCGGCGATGGCCGCGCCGACAAAACGCTCGTCCAGGAACGCGCCGAGCATCGTCCACCGCTCGCGGGGCAGCAGCAGCACGTCCGATGCCCGCTCATCCGAGGGGAAGACGCGCCAGGAGGCGTTGGCCGCGGGGGTGTAGGCGAGCGAAAAGCCTGTGCGCGCGATGCGGACGGTGACGCTTTCGCCGCACAGCACCTGATCCGCCAGCGGGCGGATGGCCGGATCGCTGGCCTCGATGGGCCGGACGATGAGCATGTGGATCCCTTCTCCCTCACAGGTCGGACGGTTTACTTCCATTTCGCCCGCTCTGCCACGGGCAGGGCGGCGAGCAGCTTGCGGCTGGCGTTGACCGCCGTGGGCAGCACCGCCATGTGCATCATCTCGACATCTCCCGGCGAATCGCCGTAGCAGCGCAGCTTTTCGCGGTCGATGATGTAATCGTGCTCCCGGGTGTAGGCGAGAAACCGATGGTATTTCATCAGCCCCTTGCAGTTCGCCTCGATGGCGCCGGTGTATCGGCCGTCCTCGGTGACGCAGGGTGTGGCGATCACGGTCTCGCAGGGCAGGAATTCCGGCAGCACGCGCATGTAGACATCCGCCGAGGCGCTGATGACTATAATATGGTAGTTTTCCGCGAGAAGCCGGTCGATCTCCCGCAGGCCATCGGCGAAGAAGCGGGGCTTCAGCTCGGTCTCGAAGAAGCGGCGCGCCAGGGTGTCCATCTCCTCGACGGTGCGGCCGGCGATGAAAGAGAGGCTGCGCTCCTTGGCGGATACGATGCGCGAGGGCATCACGGCCTGGCTGAGCCAGCCGCAGGCGGCGCGCACCCACTGGGAGCGCGGGGCGAGCCCCTCCGCGATGCAGAAGCGCAGGTAGGGGACGATGGAATCCCCGCGGCACAGGGTGCCGTCGAAGTCGAAAAGGGCAAAGCGCGTCTCAGCCAGGGGGATCGCCTCCTTGAAGCGTGTTGGCATCATTATAGCAAAGCCGTGGACGGATTGCAATTTTGCGGCGGAAATTGTGACGAACAAAAACATAGAAAAACACCGAAAACAGGGCGGAAGAAGGGCAAAACACGAACGATCAGAACGGCACGATAAACATCGTTCGAGGAACGAAAAAAGATGAAAAAATATTTGTAAAACGCCCATTTTTGTTCTTGACAGAAGCAAAAAAACGTGATATCTTACACAAGCCGTCGCGAGAGCGGCTGGCGCGTGAACCTTGAAAACGATACAGGGAAACCGAAACGCAAGAAAGAAAAGACAGCAGATTCCTAAGAGTGAATC
>CADASI010000091.1 GCA_902790525.1 uncultured Eubacteriales bacterium | reverse complement strand
CTGCTGGAGTACGGCGCCGTCAACGCCTGTAACCTCGACGGCGGCTCCTCGTCGCTGATGTACTATAAGGGCGAATACCTGAATCGCGGCGTGATCCTGACGGGATCGAGGAAGATGCCGACGGGGTTTGTGGTGAGATAAGGGAGAGCATACATGCAAGACAACAACAAACCAAAGCTCCGCTCCCATCCCTCGGGCGCAAAGCCCTCCGCGGCGAAGAAGCGGCCTCAGCCGCAGCCGGAGGACGACCTGCCGGTGTGGCTGGCGAAGCTGGTGGACTGGTTCGCGGATCTCCCGAAGCGGTTAAAGACCCTGCCGGGGCGGTTCGTCCGGCTGTTCGACAGCTGGTTTTACCGCATCTACTTCGGCGTGGTGGCCGTGGCGCTGATCGCCATATTCATCGGGCTTCACTGGCTGACGGGCGTGGTGGCGGACTATGAGATCGCCCAGCCCAGCCACGTGGCCGAGGAGGTCGCGAAGCTGTTCGAGGAGGGCAACTACGACGCCATCTACGACGCCGACACCTCCGCGCAGGCCATCTCCGGCGGCGACAGGGCCTTCTACGTGGACAGCCTCAAAAGCGTGTCCGCGGGCAAGCGGGTGGGCTGGTCCTTCGCCTCGGAGGCCGAGGGGCAGCGGCGCTACACCGTGACGCTGGACAGCGACAAGTTCGCGGACTTCACGCTGGTGCCCAGCGGCGAGACCACCGCCCACGGCAACGTGCTGTGGAAGCTGGGGAGCATCACCACCAACGTGGTCACCGAGAGCGCCGTGCAGGCCAGCGACCCCGGCATGGCGACCTGCCGCGTGCAGGCCCCGACGGGCTGCGCCGTCACCGTCGACGGCGTTCCCCTGACCGAGGAAAACATCATCCGCAGGGACATCTCCGTGCTGCCGGACAAGTTCGAGCTGCCCAAGGGCGTGACCGCGCCGACGCTGACGGAGTACGGCTTCAATCCCGAGGGCGAAGCGCCGCAGGTGGCCGTCACCGACGCAAACGGCGAGGCGATGGCCGTCAGCGAGACCAGCGAGAACATATGGCTCTGCCTCCCCCGGGAGGATGCCGACATGAAGGCCAGGTGCGAGGACGCTGTGGGCAAGCTGGCCCAGCGCATCGCCAAGTTCACCAGCCAGGACCTGTCCCAGGGCGCGGTGCTGGACAACACCGTCCCCGGCTCCCCGGCGGAGACCCAGCTCAAGCGCTTCTCCAACCGCTGGGCCCCCACCCACAAGAGCGTGTCCTTCAAGGACATGACGGTGTCCCAGTTCTACGTGCTGTCCAACGACTGCTTCACCTGCCACGTGAGCTTTGACTTCATCATCACCTCCGTGCGCGACAACGACTATCCCTACCACACCGAGTACACGTTCTGCATCACAAAGTACCACGGGTCGGGGAAGCTGTATAATCTGACGTTTAATTGATCCTGAACGGGAGCATACATACCATGGCAAAGAAATCGCAAAAAAAGAAGCAGGGCGTCGCGCTGCCCCAGCTCAACCTGCCGAAGGTGGATCTTGCGGGCATGATCGACGGCGTCAAGGCCCGGTTCTCCGGCAACAAGCCAGAAAAGCCGCTGACCAAGGCGGAGCGCAGGCACAAGGCCCGCGTGCGCCGCATCACGTGGCGCGTCGCGCTGTCGGTGCTGACGGTGATCGGCGTGATCCTTGTCGCGGCGCTGGCGGCGGGCTGGGCGGCGTTCAGGGGGCCGTCGCCGTCGACGGGCGACCTGCTGACCATGTCGATGCTGGAGACGAGCGCGCTGAAATTCGTGCCGCGCATCTACTACAGCGCCGCGGAGATGGACGCGATCATCGCCCGCAACTCGGTGGACACCGGCGACAGCGAGACGGACACCTCGCTGATCGTGATCGCCAAGTCCACCCCGACGCCGGACCCCGACGCGGCGATCGAGGCGGCGGCCACCCCCGTGGCCACGCCCCCGCCGGAGAACCTGCTGCTCTCGGAGGACGGCATCGACGTGTTCCAGGTGCAGGGCGGCACGTACAAGGGCTTCATGATGGTGGTGTACGACCCCTCCAGGGTCACCTGCGGCACCTGCCGCGACACGTTTACCCGCCAGAAGGGCCTGCAGCTCAAGGACATCGCCAAGCGCTACGACGCCATCGCGGCCATCAACGGCGGCGGCTTTGAGGACGCCGGCGGCGGCGGCAACGGCGGCACGCCCATCGGCCTGGTCATATCCAACGGCAAGCTGATGCACACCGGCGGCGACTCCGGCGACTTCTACGCCACCGTGGGCTTCAACCAGGACGACGTGATGATCATCAGCAAGATGTCCGCCAGCGAGGCCAAGAAGAAGGGCATCCGCGACGCCATGACCTTCGGCCCGCGGCTGATCGTCAACGGCGAGCCGGCCAACGTCAAGGGCCAGAGCTCGGGCCTGAACCCCCGCACGGCTATCGGCCAGCGCGCCGACGGCGCGGTGCTGATGCTGGTGATCGACGGGCGGCAGGCCTCCAGCCTGGGCGCGACCTACTCCGACCTGATCAAGGTCATGGTGGAGTACGGCGCGGTGAACGCCATCAACCTGGACGGCGGTTCCTCGTCCCTCATGTACTACCGGGGCAATTACCTCAACAACGGCGTGGTGCTGACCGGCTCCCGCGAGATGCCGACGGCGTTCATCGTGCGCTGAGGGAGGGCGTTATGAGCAAGGAAAAAAAGACGAACCTGCTGGACAGCAAGTTCTATCGCGTGTACTTCACCTGCCTGGCCGTGGCGGTGGTGCTGATCCTGCTGGGCACGGTATGGCTGATGACCGTGCTGCGGGACGTGGAGTCCGCCCAGCCCATCTACGTGGCCCGGGAGGTCGCCAAGCTGTTCGAGGCCAAGGACTTTGCCGATATCTACGCGCTGGACAAGTCCGCCGGGCAGATCGCCCAGGGCGACAAGGCGTTCTACGTCGAGAACCTGAGCAGGATCGCCGAGGGCAAGACGGTCTCCTGGTCGGAGTCCTTCACCTCGGACGAGGACGTCCACCGCTACAACGTCACGCTGGACGGCGAGCGCTTCGCCTCCTTCACCGTGGTGCCCAACGGCGAGACCACCTCCCGCGGCAGCAAGCTGTGGACGCTGGGCGCCGTGACCACCTACGTGGCCGTGGAGAACCATGACGAGGCCCCCGAGGAGCAGGCGCCCACGACCACCTACGCCTGCGTCATCACCGCGCCGAAGGGCTACGCGGTGGCCGTGGACGGCGAGGCCGTGACCGCCGACAACGCCGCGACCACCGAGACGCCGCTGTTCGAGGAGGGCTTCCTGCCCAAGAGCGTGGAGGCGCCGATGCTGGTGCGGTACGAGTACGAGTGCCCGAACCCCACCCCCGAGGTGACCGTCGCCGATACCTCCGGCGCGGCCATGGCGCTGGAGCACCCCTCGGACTACGTGTGGAGCTGCGCGCTGCGGGAGGACGAGGCCCTCAAGTCCCAGTTCTCCAAGGCCGCCTACGCGCTGGGCCAGCGCATCGCCCGGTTCACCTCCAGGGACGGCTCCAAGGACGCGATCCTCAAGTTCTGCGCCAAGGATTCCCCCGCCCGGAAGAAGTTCAACGACCTGAGCAACCAATACGCCACGCCCCACAGCGACATCGCGTTCCAGAACGAATCGGTGGATCAGTTCTACGCGCTGTCGGACGACTGCTTCACCTGCCACGTCACCTTCGACTACCTGATGAAGACCAGCGCCGGCGTCAAGACCGACCACACCACCTACACCTTCTGCGTCGTCAAGCAGGGCGGCAGCGGTAGGCTGTACAACCTGCTGATGATGTGAATTACATAGCGAACGCCCCCGGAACGACAGCCGTTCCGGGGGCGTTTTATTATCGTCAATCAGGGTATGGAGACCGTCTCGCTCGCGTCGCGCAGCGACTGGGCCGCGCGGGTGAAGTAGTCCGGGAAGGCCACAAACGCCGCGCAGATGAGCACCACCGACAGCACCATCAGCAGCAGCGCCGCGATGGCGAAGTTGCGCTTCGCGCCGGTCTTGGCGAATATGATGGTCAGGATCAGAAAGATCAGATTGACGCCCGGAATGCCCAACAGTATCAACGAGCCCATCCAGTTAAGGATTGAAGGCCGGTTCTTGCCGTTCTTCGACATGATACACGCTCCTCTCATCTATCGCGGGCCACGCCGTCCGTGGCCATGTCTTCATCAAAGATACATCTATTATAACCGTTTATGGGCATCCCGTCAAACGACGGGGGCATTTTTTGAAAAAATGTCATGGTTTTGTGCCGATTCATCGAAAGCGGCGGTCAACTGCGACCAAAAATCACACAGAGTTGGCAGGAATTTCAACAATATTCGGTCTTTACGCTACATCTATTCCATTTGCAATATAATTGTAATATAATAGCAGCAGTTCCGAAATAAAGAAAAACAGTTTCTTCAAGGGAGGCAACATGTTATGTATACAAAAGAAAAATTCAGGAGGATCATCTGCCTGACCCTCGTCGCGCTGTTGTTGACCGTCCACCTCTGCCCGGCGCTTGCGTCCAGCGTGAAGGCGAAGGTCAGCAGCTCCTCCGCGAACCTGTACCGGAAGGCGTCCACGTCCAGCACCCATGTGGACATCAGCAAGGGCGCCACGGTGACGGTCTCCGCGGTCAAGAACGGCTGGGCCAAGGTTTCATATAAAGGGGTCACGGGGTACATGAAGACCTCCGTTTTGACCCGCGGCGCGCAGAAAAAGTCCTGGAAGGCCCGCGTGACGGCGACCAGGTGGTTTGACGGCGGCGACAGCGCCTTCCACAAGGGCGAGTACGCCACGCTGTACGACATCAGCTCCGGCACCAGCATCCGCATCAAGCGCATGGGCGGCCACAACCACGCGGACGTGGAGCCCGCCACCAAGTCGGATACCGCCAAGCTGTACAAGCTGGGCTACTCCTGGGACGCCCGGGCGGGCATACTGAAGGTGGACGGCAAGTACATCGCCTGCTCCTTCAACACCAAGCCCCACGGCGACCAGACCCTCCACAACAACGGCTATGAGGGCCAGTTCTGCCTGCACATGCTGGGCAGCAGGACCCACGGCTCCGACAGCGTGAACGAGAACCACCAGAAGGCCATCTCCCGGGCCTACTCCTGGGCGCACTGATTGATTGCCCTCCCCTCCCCCGCGGAAACGGACGGCCCTTGACTTGCCGCCAGCAAGCCTGCGGACCTCCGCCTTGCCATGACAAAAAATCCCCTCGCAGTCTGTCTAACTTTTAGACTGAAATTAGTATTACAATGATTAGCGAACCGGCGAGCAGAGCGAGCGGTTGCGCGGGTCGGGGACATCCAACGGATGGCCCCGACAATCATTTTGTAATTAACCGGTTGACATCCCCGCGAACCGGGGGTATGATAGGGTGTGAGATACGACGATACCCCCGCGGGGAGGCGATAGAATGGATCAAAAGAAGCTGGCGATCTGGCTCAAGGCGATCGTGGTGGGCTGCGCGCTGTGCGGCCTGGCGCTGTTCGGCTTCATACTGCCGCGCTATCTGGCCTACGCGGCGGAGGAGGTGCCGGACCTCCCCCACACGGCCTGGAACGTGTTCATGTGGGTGCTGGCGGTGCCCTGCTACGCGGTACTGGTGTGCATCTGGAGGATGTCGGACGAGATCAAAAGGGACAACAGCTTCTCGCTGGAAAACGCGAAGCTGTTGAAGTACATCGCGCTGCTGGCGGGCCTGGACTCCGCACTGCTGCTCGTCGGGAACCTGGCCTTCATGCTCACAAAGCACAGCGTGCCCACACTCGCCCTGGCCTCGGCGATACTGTGCTTCGTGGGCCTGGCGATGTCGGTGGGCGCGGCGTGCCTGTCCCACCTGGTCCACAAGGCCGCCGTCGCACAGGAAGAAGGCGACTGACATATCAAGAAACAGCCGGGACCGCGGTGCGCCGCGGTCCCGGCTGTTTTTGTTATAATATCTTCCCTAAAAACTCCTGCAATCTGGGGTTCTGCGGGTGATCGAAGATCTGCTCGGGGGTGCCCTGCTCGATGATCTTGCCGGAATCCATGAAGATCACCCGGTCCCCCACCTCGCGGGCGAAGCCCATCTCATGGGTGACGACGACCATGGTCATGCCCTCGCGGGCGAGCTGCTTCATGACGTCGAGCACCTCGCCGACCATCTCGGGGTCGAGGGCGGAGGTGGGCTCGTCGAAGAGCATCACGTCCGGCTCCATGCACAGCGCGCGCACGATGGCGATGCGCTGCTTCTGTCCGCCGGAGAGCTGGTTGGGATAGGCGTCGGCGCGGTCGGCCAGCCCCACGCGGGTGAGAAGCTGCTTGGCCTGGGTCTCGGCGGCCTCGCGGGTCTTGAGCTTGAGCTTTACCGGCGCGACGGTCATGTTTTTGAGCACCGTCATGTTGGGGAACAGGTTGAAGTGCTGGAACACCATGCCCATCTTCTGCCGGTGGGCGTTGATGTTCACCTTGGGATCGGTGATGTCCACGCCCTCGAAGGTGATCACGCCGCCGGTGGGCAGTTCCAGCAGGTTCAGGCAGCGCAGGAAGGTGGACTTGCCGGAGCCAGAGGGCCCGATGATCACCACCACCTCGCCGCGGTGGATCTCGGCGGAGACGCCGTTTAATGCGTGGATCTTCCCGCCGAAGGTCTTTTCCAGGTTCTCCACCCGGATCAGCGCGTCAGTGGTCACTGCTCCTCAGCCTCCTCTCCACACGGCTCACGATGGACGTCAGAAACATCACCAGCACCAGATAGATCAGCGCCACGGCGATCAGCGGCATGAAGTACGAATAGGTCTGGCCGGCGATGGTGTTGCCGCCGTAGGTCAGATCGCGCACCGCGGCGTAGCCCGCCACGGAGGTCTCCTTCAAAAGCGCGATGAACTCGTTCATCAGGCTCGGCAGCACGTTCTTGACCACCTGCGGCAGCACCACGTACCACATGGTCTGCAAATAGTTGAAGCCCAGGCTGCGGCCGGCCTCGAACTGGCCGTTATCGATGGACATGATGCCGCCGCGGATGATCTCCGCCACATACGCGCCGGAGTTCAGGCCGAAGGCCAGCGAGGCCAGCGCCACGCCGTTGTCCGACCAGGAGAAGATCACCAGGCAGATGATCATCAGCTGCACCACCACGGGGGTGCCGCGCAGCACGGTGATGTAGACCTTGCACACGCCGTTGAAGAAGCACAGCACCTTGCGGCCGAAGGTGGGCCGCGCGCCGTCGGCGGTCTTGTCGTAGGTGGAGCGCACGCCCGCGATCACGATGCCGATGAACGTGCCCAGCATCAGCGCCAGCAGCGTGATCAGCAGCGTGTTGCCCAGGCCCGTGGTGATGAAGCGCCAGCGGCTGCGCTGTATGAAGTTCAGGTCAAACTGGGCCTTGATGTTTTCCCACCATGCCTGCAAGTCGATCCCCCCTGTATCGGTTCAATAACATGGAAACAGGGAGCGGAAACCGCTCCCCTGTCCTTTTACACTCTGCGGAGATTACTTCGCGGGAATGAAGGTGTCGATGATGCCCTGCACGGTGCCGTCCTCGATCAGCTCGGCCAGCGCGGCGTTGAAGTCGGCGTAGATCGGGCTGTCCTTGGCGAAGGCCATGGCGTACTCTTCCTCGGCGTAGGCGGTGTCCAGGATCTTCAGGCCCTCGTTCTGGGCGACGAAGTTCTTGGCGGGCTCGTTGTCGATGACCACGCAGTCCACCTTGCCGGCCAGCAGCGCCTGCACGGCGGCGGCGCCGGAGGCGTAGCGCTCCACGGTGCCCTTGCCCTCGTCCTCATAGTCCCAGGTGGTGTACAGGTCGCCGGTGGTGGCCATCTGGACGCCCACCTTCACGGAGCCGTTCTCCTCCACGAAGTCGTCCAGGCCCTCCGCCTCGCAGGCCGCGGGCACGATGATGGACTGTATGCCGGTGGCGTAGGTGTCGGTGAACTGCACCATCTGCTTGCGCTCGTCGGTGACGGTCATGCCGGCGGCGGAGAAATCGTACTTGCCGGACTGCACGCCGGGGATGCACTGTGCGAACTCGATGTCCACGACCTCCAGCTCGTAGCCCAGCTTCGCGGCGATCGCCTTGGCGATCTCGACGTCGATGCCGGTGGGCTGGCCGTCGTCGCCGTAGAACTCATAGGGCGGGAAGGCCACGTTGGTGCACATCGTCAGGCTCTCGGCCACCGCGGAAACGCCCGCGAACGCCAGCATCGCTACCAGGATCATGGCAATAAACTTCTTCATGGATGATACCTCCGATTCGATTCGCGGAATGCCTCCGCGTGAATTGAGTAAATTATACATCCGTATGCGCGATAATTCAATAGATATTCGGAGAATTAACAAAATATGCACACGAAATGTATAATTATGCTTTTTCGCGCCCCAGATTCGCCGGGCATGCGGGAATATGAATATTTATTCAGGGTTTCGAGCGGTTACAGTTCCTTTCGGATATGCTTGTTGACGTACATATCCTTGTCGGCGCGGCGGGCGGTGTCGCTCACGGAGCGGTCGAGCATCGGGTCGTACTCCGCCATGCCCATGGACACGTGCACCTCTTCCCACTTGTTTTCGACAGAATCGCAGATCTCGCGGCTGGTGACGTTGAACCGGTGCACCAGCGTCTCCCGGTTCCGATAGTCCTCGTTCTGCATCACCACGGCGAACTCGTCGCCGCCGATCCTAAACACGGGGCTGTGCTGGAAGGTGCGGCAGATCAGCTGGCTGGCGGCCTTGAGGTACACGTCGCCCTTGTCGTGGCCGTTCTGGTCGTTGATGTCCTTGAGGTTGTCGCAGTCGAACACGCCGATGGCGAACTCGAGCGTCTCGTCCTGGTCCAGCCGGTCCTGCAGGCCCTGCATGTAGTCGTCGAAGGCCCCCTTGTTGCGGACGGAGGTCAGCGCGTCCACGTACACGCGGCGGTTGAGGTCCTTGACCAGGTGCTCCTCCTCGAGCACCTTCTTCTCCGCGTGGATGCTGCGCACCAGCAGCACCAGTATCACCAGCAGCACCCCGGCGATCACGGCCATCACGATGAACAGGTTGTCCTTGATGAGGTCGTTGAAGCTGGTCTTGACGTCCTCGGTGGAGTAGTAGGTCAGCGCCGAGTGGATGGCGGCGTCCGGCACCGCCCCGGTGACCCGCGAGAGTATGGAGTACAGCGCCGTCTCGCCCTCGGGCACGGCGAAGCAGTAGTCCATGTCCACGCCGGTGTACACGGTGTCCAGGTGCAGCTTTTCGCACTGCTTGGAGATGTTGCTGAACCGGTAGTTGCTGATGATCACGCAGTCCGCCTTCCCGGCGGCCACGGCGTCCAGCCCCGCGGGGGTGTCCGGGAAGTAGGCCCGCTTCCAGCCGGGGTAGTGGTCGGCCAGGAACATGTCGTAGTTGGTGTTGCCCTCGTTGACGGCCACCACCACGTCGCGCTTGCGGATGAACTCCTTCTGCTCCGCGGCGCGGACCACGGCGTCCATCTCGGTGCGCATCAGCGGCGGCGTCATGGCCACGCCCAGCGTCTCGCTGTCGTAGTCGGTCAGGTTGGCGGGGAACATGCAGTCCACCTCGCCGTTTTTCATGGCCTCCATGGCGGCGGCGGCGGTGGGAAAGGCCACCGCCTCAAAGTCCAGGCGGCCGTTCTCCAGCGCCGTGGCGGCGTAGGCCAGGTAGTCCTTGAGCGCGCCGGTCAGCTCGCCCGTGTCCCCGTCCATGGCGCAGAAAGCCAGGTAGTTGTCCTGATAGCCCACGCGGATCGTGCCGTGACCGTCCAGCCAGGCCTTCTCCCGGTCGGTGAGGTAGCGGTCCGTGCCGGGGCTGCTGAGGTACTTCTCGTGGAGCTGCTGGTTGTAGTACTTGTTTTCGTCCTGGATCCGGTTCATGGCGAAATCCAGCTCGGCCAGCAGCTCGGGCTTCGACTTGCTGACCGCGAAGTAGAAGTCCGACGAGCCGATCTTGCACACGGGCACGGCGGTCTCCGGGTCGCCGTAGATGTCCATGGTGACAAAGGCGTCCAGCTCCCCGGTCAGCAAAAGCTTCAGGGAACCCTCCTCGGTGGTCTTCGTCTCCACCAGCTCGGGATGCACGTCGTGCTGCGCCGCCCAGTTGAGGAACAGGTCCCGCTGGATGCTGCTCTCGGTCACGCCGACGCGCTTCCCGTTCAGGGAGGCGACGTCGTCCGAGGTGATCTCCGCGTTGTCCGGCGCGACGAACACGTAGTAAGCCTCCGTGCCCATGGGGAGGGAGGCGTAGAGCATGTGCTCCGTGCGGTCCTTCACGTAGGACACGTCGCTCATCAGGTCGATCTCGCCGTCCTTGAGCATCTGCATGAGCTCCAGCCAGCTGCCCTCCACGTACTCGTAGGTCCAGCCGGTGTAGGCGGCGATCTTGCGCTGGTATTCGTAGGCGTAGCCGGAGCGCCGGCCGTACTGGTCCGTGATGTAGAAGGGGGCGTCGTGCCAGCCCACCCGCACGACCCTCTTCTCCGCGCGCGCGGCAAACAGGCCCGGAGCGCCCACCGCGAGCGCCAGGCAGACCGCGAGCAGGAAAACGTCCCTCAAGCGCCCGAGCGCGGCGCGCATATTGTACCGTCGGACCGGCATGACCTTCACACTTCCCTTTTGTGTTTGTTATCTTTAATTATACCATATTCTTCCTGTATAGACAACATGTTTTATAACACACAAAGGGTTCTTCCCGTTTTCTTGTGGGATAACGACCTCTCAGTCACCGACTTCGTCGGCGACAGCTCCCCTGAAAGGGGAGCCAAGGCTGCCGCGCTTATGCCGTAGCCCCCTTGCCTCCCCTCTCAGGGGAGGTGCCCCCGAAGGGGGCGGAGAGGTTCCCCGTCATGCCTCCCTCCTAGAGGGAGGTGGCTCGGCGAAGCCGAGACGGAGGGAGTCCCAAATCAAGGGCCGCCGCCCATGCAGCATGGGCGGCGGCCCCCGTCGGTCAGACGATCACAGGATCAGGCTCAGTACAGCTTCGCCATCTCCTCGATGTTGTCGGCGTTGAACTGCAGCGGCAGGCCCTGCACGATCTCGGTGCCGCCGTCGTCAGCCGCGGTGATGGAGAACTCGCCCAGGCCCTCGACGGTGAAGGACTCGCCCTCGGCGCCGGTGATGTCGCCGTTGATCAGCGCGATGGTGGCATAGGCGGACAGCTTGCCCAGCAGCTGCATATCCCACAGATAGAAGTAGGGGCAGGAGTGCGCGTCGTCAGCGCCGGTGTACTCGAGCATCTCGGAGGGCAGGCCCAGGCCGGTGATCTTAACCTTGCAGTCGGGCTTGTCCTGCACCAGCTTGGCGGCGGCCATGATGCCGACGGTGGTGGGGGCGCAGATGACCTTCAGGTCGGGATAGTTGTCCAGCAGCGCCTGGGTCTGGTCGGTGGACTTCTGGGGCTCGTCGTCGCCGTAGGCCACTTCAACCAGCTCCAGCTTGGCGTACTTCTCGTCCTCGGCCAGCTTCTTCATGGCGTCAATCCAGGCGTTCTGGTTGGTGGCCTGGGAGGTGGCGGACAGAATGGCCCACTGGCCCTCGCCGCCGGCCATGTCGTACACGGCGTCGATCAGCGCCTGGCCCACGGCCACGGTGCCGGCCTGGTTCACGAACACCTGACGGCTCGCCGGGTTGGGGGCGGAGTCGAAGGAAGACACCTTGATGCCGGCGTCCATCGCCTCTTCCAGCTTGGCCTGGAGGGCGTTGAAGTCGTTGGCGGAGATGCAGATGGCGTCGGGCTGCTGGGAGATCAGGTTGTCCAGAACCTTGATCTGAGCGTCGGCGGTCGCAGCTTCGGGATACACGACGTCGATAGTCGCGCCTTCGCCCTCACCGGCCTCCTTGAAGGACGCGGCGGCGATCTCGAAGAAGGCGTTGCCGGCGGACTTGCCGACCAGGGCGATCTTCTTGCCATCGGCAGTGCCCGCCAGAGCGGAGGTCATCAGACCGGCCACCAACAGGGTCACCAACAGAACAGACAACAGTTTCTTCATGGGTAGTTCCTCCTTTTGATATATGTGCAACTGCTTCATTGCAGTTACAATCGGGGTGGGCGGACGCCCCATGGGGCGTCCCTACGGGGGGTACGGGGCGGCGGACGCCATGAATGGCGTCCCTACGAACGCGGCGCGGGGTTATTTCTTTACCGCTTTCTTCAGCGAGCCCAGGATGTTGGGCAGCGCCACGGCGGCGATCAGCAGTACGCCGATGATCAGCAGTATGACCTGGCCGTTGACGTTGCGCTGGCCCAGGCCGATGCGCAGGCACACGATGATGAAGGCGGAGATGATGCCGCCGATCATGTTGCCCTTGCCGCCGGTGGACGATATGCCGCCGAACACAGCCATGGCGATGGCGTCCATCTCAAAGCCGGTGCCGGTGGTGGTGTTCGCGCCGTAGGACGAGGCCACCATGAACAGCGCGCACAGGCCCGCCGCCGTGCCCATCAGCGTGTAGATGATGAAGCGTATCTTCTGCACGGCCACGCCGGAGTAGCGCGCCGCCAGGCGGTTGGTGCCGATGGCGTAGACCTTGCGGCCGAAGGTGCTTCTGCCCAGCACGATGGCGGCGAACACCGCCAGTATGATCACCAGGAACAGTATCAGCGGCACCGAGCCGATCTTGCGGCTGATGGCCTTGAAGCCCGCGGTGTTGGCCACGGAGATCGAGCCGCCGCTGCCCAGCACGATCTCGGCGATCCCGCGGAAGATGATCTGGGTGGACAGCGTCACGATCATCGGCGGCAGCTCCGAGAAGTTCGTCAGTATCACGGCGTTGATCAGCCCGCAGCAGGTGCCCACCAGCAGCGTGATCAGTATCACCAGCGGGAACGGGATGCCCGCGTTGCTGGCGATGCAGGCCATCGTGGCGGCCAGGCACACCGTGGCGCCCACGGAGATGTCGATCTCGCCCATGACCAGTATGAAGGCCATCACCAGCATCAGGAAGACCTCGGCCAGGTAGACCGGCATCTGCCTGAGCAGGTTGAACATGTTGTAATACTCCGAGAACCACTTGCAGAAGATGTTGACGCCGATGAACACCAGTATCAGTATGCCTTCCCAGCCGAATATCAGCTTTTTGATCGGCGACTCGGGGACGTTGTTTATGCTTCTTCCAGACTTGCCCGCCATGCTCACATCTCCCTTCTCGCCAGGGCGTTCCTCTGGGCGATCCGCTGCAGTATGACGTTGATGACCACCACGGCCAGTATCATGACGCCCTTGATCATGTTCTGCCACAGCGCGTCGATGTGCAAAAGCGGCAGCGCCTTGGGGATCATGGCCATGATCAGCGCGCCCAGCAGCGCCCCGATCACCGAGCCGCGGCCGCCGGACATGCTCACGCCGCCGATGACGCAGGCCGCGATGACGTCCATCTCGCCGCCCTGCGCCATGTTCGGCATGGCGGAGGCGTAGACCGCCACCTGCAGCGCGCCGGCCAGGCCCGCCAGGAAGCCCATCACGGTGTGCACCATCAGCTTGATGTTCTTGACCTTGATGCCGGAGACCTCCGCCGCCTCGGCGTTGCTGCCCACGGCGTAGACCTGGCGGCCGATGCGGGTCCACTTCATGACGAAGAAGAACACGATGTAGCAGACGATGATGATCCAGATGACCTTACTCAAGCCCAGCAGCTTGTCCGTGCCGAAGTTCTTGAAGCTGCCCAGCGCCGCGGCGCTGGCCCACTCGCCGCCGTTGGAGATCAGGTAGCCCATGGCGCGGTAGATGTACATGAAGCCCATCGAGGCGATGATCGGCGGCACGCCCGCGCGGGAGATCAGCAGGCCCACCAGCGCGCCGCAGGCGGTGCCGATGGCGATGGCGATCACAAACGCCAGCAGCGTGGACGATATGTGGTTGTATTTCAGCAGCATGCCGATGGTCATGCCCGACAGCGCCAGCGTCGAGGTGATGGAGATGTCGATGCCGCCCACCAGCATGACGCCCAGCATGCCCAGCGCCATGACCAGCGTAACGGCGTTGTTCTTGAGCATGTCGGTGACGGCGTTGAAGGAGAAGAACACCGGGTTGACGACGGAGACGATGGCAAACATCGCGATGACGATGATGAACAGCAGAAATTCGCGGCTGCCCGTGAGCTTTTTAAGATTCATGCCACGCCTCCTTTCGCGGTCGGGCCCTTCTCCATGGCCAGGTCGAGTATCTTTTCCTGGGTGGCCTCATTCCGGTCCAGTATGCCGGTGAGGCGCCCGTTGCACATGACCACGATGCGGTCCGCCATGCCCAGTATCTCGGGCATTTCGGAGGAGATCAGTATGATGGCGTAGCCCTGTTTCGCCAGATCGCCCATGATGGCGTAGATCTCGGCCTTCGCGCCGACGTCCACGCCCTTGGTGGGCTCGTCCATGATGACGACCTTCATCTCCTGGCCCAGGGCCTTGGCGACGACCACCTTCTGCTGGTTGCCGCCGGACAGCGAGGACGCGGGCTGGAAGATGTCCACCGCCTTGGTGTCCACCTCCTCCAGAAGTTCCTTGGAGATCTCCCGCTCCTTCTTTTCGTCGTTCAGGCCGCCCTTGGCGTACTTGCCCATGATGGGCAGGGTCACGTTGCGGCCCAGGCCCCAGCTCATCAGCAGGCCCTCCTTCTGGCGGTCCTCCGGCAGAAGCACGATGCCCAGGTCCATGGCGTCCGAGGGCTTATTGACGTGAATTTCCTTGCCCTCCAGGTACACCTTGCCCGCGTCGGGCTTCGTGATGCCGCACACGGATTCGATGACCTCCGTGCGGCCCGCGCCCACCAGGCCGGTGAAGCCCAGGATCTCGCCGGCGTGCAGCGTGAAGGAGATGTCCTTGAAGAAGCCCGTGCGGCTCAGGTGCTCGACCTTCAGCATCTCCTTGCCGATCTCCACCACCGGCTTGGGGAACAGGTCGTTGATCTCGCGACCCACCATGGCCTTGATGAGGTCGGCGTTGGTGATCTCGTCCACGTTGTAGGTGCCGATGTACTGGGAATCGCGGAACACCGTCACGCGGGTGGCCAGCCGGTACATGTCCTCAAAGCGGTGGGATATGAATATGACCGACACGCCCTCCTCCCGAAGCTGGTCCACGATGCGGTACAGCTCCTCGGATTCGCGCTTGGTCAGCGAGGCGGTGGGCTCGTCCAGTATGATGATGCGGGCGTTGGTGGAAAGCGCCTTGGCGATCTCGACGATCTGCTGCTCAGCCACGGACAGCGTGCCCATCTCGGCGGTGGCGTCGAACTCGGCGTTCATGCGCTTTAAAAGCTTGTTGGCCTCCTCGTTCATCTGCTTCCACTGGATGATGCCGTGCTTGATGATCTCGTGGCCCATGAATATGTTTTCGGCCACGGTCAGGTCCGGGTAGGAGGTGGCGTGCTGATACACCGCGGCGATGCCGGCGGCCTGGGCGTCGCGGGGGCCCTTGAAGTCCACCTTCTGGCCGTTTAGGAACATCTCGCCCTCCTCGGCCTTGTGCACGCCGGTGATGACCTTGATAAACGTGGATTTCCCCGCGCCGTTTTCGCCCATCAGCGCGTGGACCTCGCCCGGGCGCAGCTGGAATTGAACCTTGTTCAAAGCCTTCACGCCGGGGAATATCTTCGTGATGCCCTTCAATTCAAGGACATATTCCGAGCCGGGCATTCCCTCGCCTCCATCTCGCGGCATAAATTGACGGATTCCGCCGCATACAGTTTGTATCATTATAACGCACTTTTCGTCAACCTGTCAAGAATTATGCTCAAATAATGTGCAAAGTTTCAAATTCTGTGCGCATTCGTTAATTAACCTCCCCGCCGGCGCGCCGCTTCCGGAGCCAGGGCTTACGCATGAATGAAGAGATCATTTCAAAGACGCGCCACGGCGCGTCCGCGGACGCCCCATGGGGCGTCCCTACGTTGGGTTCGTGGTATCGGGAACAGTGTTCTGTCATTCATGCGTGAGCCGTGCTTCCGGAGCCTTTCGTCCTTGACAAGCATTATCAGAGCGCATAAAATGAAGGGGGGATTGTCGGGTTTTTCATTTCCCATTCCCCATTTCCCATTTCCCATTCAAGCCAGGAGGTTCGCCATGTTCGCACATCTGCACCTGCACACCGAATACAGCCTGCTGGACGGCGCGTGCCGCATCAAGCCGCTGATTTCGCGGCTGAAGGCGCTGGGCATGACCTCCTGCGCCGTCACGGACCACGGCGTGATGTACGGCGTGGTGGACTTCTACCGGGAGGCGAAGGCGGCGGGCATCCACCCGGTGATCGGCTGCGAGGTGTACGTATGCCCGGACATGGACAACAAGGCCAGCGTCACCCGCGATTACAGCCACCTCATATTGTTGTGCGAGAACGAGATCGGCTACCGCAACCTGTCGCGGCTGGTGTCGGAGGGCTTCATACGGGGCTACTACTACCGCCCGCGGGTGGACTATAAGCTGCTTCAAAAGTATTCCGGGGGGCTGATCGCGCTGTCGGCTTGCCTGTCCGGCGACCTGCCCAAGCTGCTGCTGGACGGCAGGGAGAGCGAAGCCCGGCAGATGGCGCAGAAGTACATCGACATCTTCGGCAAGGACAACTTCTTCGTGGAGCTTCAGGACCACGGCCTGCCGGAGCAGCGCCAGGTGCTGCCCCGGCTGGTGAAGCTGGCCCGGGAGATGGACATCCCCATGGTGTGCACCAACGACTGCCACTACATCGACCGGGAGGACGCCGACGCCCAGGAGGTGCTGATGTGCATCCAGACGGGCAAGACGCTCTCGGACGAGCACCGCATGCGCATGGACACCGACCAGCTCTACGTGAAGTCCGAGGAGGAGATGCGCGCCGCGTTCCCCAACTTCCCGGACGCCATCGAGCGCACCGAGCAAATCGCCCAACGCTGCAAGGTGGACTTCGACTTCTCCACCACCCACCTGCCCGCCTTCCCGCTGCCGGAGGGCGAGACGGATAAGGGCTACCTGCGCAAGCTGTGCGAGGAAGGCCTCGCGCGCAAGTACGGCCCCGACCGGCAGGACGCCCGGGACCGGCTGGAGTACGAGCTGTCGGTGATCGAGTCCATGGGCTATGTGGACTACTTCCTGATCGTGTGGGACTTCATCCACTACGCCAAGACCCACGGCGTGGGCGTCGGCCCGGGCCGCGGCAGCGGCGCGGGGTCCATCGTGGCCTACGCGCTGGACATCACCCAGATCGACCCGCTGAAATACGCGCTGGTGTTCGAGCGCTTCCTGAACCCGGAGCGCGTGTCCATGCCCGACATCGACTGCGACTTCGACTACGAGCGCCGGGGCCGGGTGATCGACTACGTGCGCCGCCGCTACGGCGCGGACCACGTCGCCCAGATCATCACCTTCGGCACCATGGCCGCCCGGGCCGTGATCCGGGACGTGGGCCGGGTGATGGACCTGCCCTACCAGCAGGTGGACGGCATCGCCAAGCAGGTGCCCTTCGAGCTGAACATGACGCTGGAGAAGGCGCTTCGCATGAACCCGGAGCTCAACCGGCTCTACGAGTCGGACGAGCAGGTGCACCGGCTCATCGAGATGGCCCGCAAGCTGGAGGGCATGCCCCGCAATGCCTCCACCCACGCGGCGGGGGTGCTGATCACCGCCCGGCCGGTGGTGGACTACTGCCCGCTGCAGACCAACGACGACGTCATCACCACCCAGTTCCCCATGGGCACGGTGGAGGCGCTGGGCCTTTTGAAGATGGACTTCCTGGGGCTTCGGACATTGAACGTCATCATGGACACCATCGAGATGGCCCGGGACCGCCTGGGCGAGGGCTTCCAGCCCTCCGACATCCCGCTGGACGAGCCCGGGGTCTACAGGATGATCTCCGAGGGCGACACCGAGGGCATCTTCCAGCTCGAGTCCGGCGGCATGACCTCGTTTTTGACCAACATGAAGCCCGGCAGCTTCGAGGACATCATCGCCGCCATCTCCCTCTACCGGCCGGGACCGATGGAGTCCATACCGCGCTACATCGCCGGCAAGCAGAACCCGGACAGCGTGCAATATTTAACGCCGCAGTTGAAGCCCATACTGGACGTCACCTACGGCTGCATGGTGTACCAGGAGCAGGTGATGCAGATCGTGCGCGACCTGGCGGGCTATTCCATGGGCCGAAGCGACCTGGTGCGCCGCGCCATGTCCAAGAAGAAGCACGACGTGATGGCCCGGGAGAAGGAGATATTCATCCACGGGCAGGTGGACGACGACGGCAACGTGGTGGTGCCCGGGTGCGTGCGCAACGGCGTTTCCGAGGCCGCCGCCACCCGGCTGTTTGACGAGATGACCGCCTTCGCCTCCTACGCCTTCAACAAGTCCCACGCCGCCGCCTACGCCGTGGTGGCCGTGCAGACCGCGTGGCTGAAATTGAAATTCCCGGTGGAGTTCATGGCCGCCATGATGAACAGCATGAACGGCAACACCGGCAAGATCGCGTTCTACATACAGTACTGCCGCAAGAAGGGCATACCGATACTGCCGCCGGACGTGAACCGGTCCGAGGAGAAGTTCACTGTGGATACCCAGACCGGCCGGGCCGGCATACGCTTCGGCCTGGCGGGGGTGAAGTCGCTGGGGCACAACGCCGTCGAGGCGCTGGTGAGCGAGCGAGCGCGCGGCGGGCAGTTCCGGAACCTGTACGACTTCATCGACCGGCTGACCGGCGGCGCGCTCAACAAAAAGGGCGTCGAAGCCCTGATCCGCGCCGGGGCGATGGACAGCCTGCCGGGCTACCGCTCCCAGAAGCTGCACATGTACGAGCGGGCCATGGACGGCGCCTCCCGGCAGCAGAAGAGCGTCGTGGCCGGGCAGATATCGCTGTTCGGCATGATGGACAGCGCCGTGGCGGAGCCCCCGCCGCCGATGCCCAACCTGCCGGAGTTCGACCACTTCACCAAGCTCCAGATGGAGAAGGACACCACCGGCGTGTACATCTCCGGCCACCCGCTGGACGCCTACGCCGACCAGCTCAACAAGCTCAGCGTGAACGCCCAGACCCTCGCTGAGCTCACGGAGGCCCCCGACGGCGGCATGAGCCAGGACCAGAAGGTCGTGCGCATGGGCGGGCTGATCGCGGAGAAGAAGATGAAGGCCACCCGCTCCGGCGGCATGATGGCCTTCGTGCAGCTGGAGGACATGTACGGCGTGACCGAGGTGCTGGTGTTCCCCAAGGTGTACGACCGGGTGAGCGCCCAGCTCGTCGAGGACGCCGCCGTGGTGATGACCGGCCGGCTGTCCGTGCGGGAGGACGAGGCCCCCAAGCTGCTGCTGGAGCGCGTCGCCCCCCTCAAGGACATGGACGCCGTGCCCGACGCGCCGCCGCGCTACGCGCCCCCGGCCCACACCCCCCGCCCCGCCCGGAAGCTCTACCTCAAGCTCACCGCCGACACCCGCGAGGCCGCCCTGCGCATACTCGCCGAGACCCCGGGCAACATATGCGTGATGCTCTATATGGCCGACGAGAAAAAGACCTACCAGGCCCCCCGGCAGTATTGGGTGGACGAGGGCTATGACTTCGGCGCGCTGGCGAACCTGATCGGGGCGGACGCGATCGTATTGAAGTGATCAAATAATGCAGAGGTAACTGTCATGACAACACCCAAGCTCTTCATCGTCATCCCCTGCTACAACGAGCAGGAAGCGCTGCCGATCACGGCGCAGCGGCTGGTCGAACTGACCGACGACATGATCGAAAAGGCGCTCATATCGCCGGAGAGCCGCATCGTGCTGGTGGACGACGGCAGCCGCGACGACACCTGGCGGGTGATCTCTGATCTGCACGCGCAGGATCCGCGCTTCGAGGGCGTGAAGCTGGCGCACAACGCGGGCCACATGAACGCGCTGTGGGCGGGCATGACGATGAGCGCGGACCGGTGCGACTGCGTGATCACCATCGACGCGGACCTGCAGGACGACGTCAACGCCATGTATGCCTTCCTGGAGGAATACCGAAACGGCGCGGACGTGGTGTACGGCGTGCGTGGAAGCCGCAAAAAGGACACCTTCTTCAAGCGCGCCACCGCCCAGGGGTTCTACAAAATGATGAACGCCATGGGCGCGGAGCTGGTGTACAACCACGCGGACTACCGGCTTTTGTCCCGGCGGGCGCTGGAGGCGCTTCTGTCCTTCGGCGAGGTGAACATGTTCCTTCGGGGCATGGTGCCCATGCTGGGCTTCAGGACCGCCAAGGTGTACTACGAGCGCGGCGCGCGCGTGGCCGGGGAGAGCAAGTATCCCCTCAGGAAGATGCTGGCCTTCGCCATGGAGGGCATCACCTCCCTGTCCAACAAGCCCATACGCTTCGTGCTGGTGCTGGGCGTGCTGTGCGCGCTGATGGGCGTGACCATGGGCGTCTATGTGCTGGTGTCCCTGTTCAAGGGCCACACCGTCCGGGGCTGGGCCTCCACCATGATGTCCATCTGGCTGCTGGGCGGATTGCAGCTCATCGCCCTGGGCGTGATCGGCGAATACATCGGCAAGATCTACATGGAGACCAAGCGCCGCCCGAAGTTCATACTGGAAGAGCACCTGAGGTGAGAATTGGGAATGGGGAATGAGGAATTAGGAATGAGGAATGGGGGGATCAGGCTATTCCTATTGCCTATTGCCTCTTCCCTGTTCCCTAATCCCTAATCCCTAATCCCTAATCCCTAGTCCCTAATCCCTTACAAAATCATTTACGACTATGACGTTCCCTTTACAATTGGATGAATTGGCAGGATTTTGCCTTATTATAGTAGAATTAAAGCCGAATAGCGCTTGATTTGCGCCTCGATTTCTTCACGAATGAATGGCTGGAGCTTGAATACATGCGTATAACGGGGACAGCTCATAGAATACTCCGCCGCGTCTGCGCGATCTGTGTCGCGCTGGCGCTGGTTTTCGTGTGCGCAGAGGCGTTTTTCCCGGCGATGGCGGAGTCCGACGGCATGATTCGCGTGCGGCTGACCCGCCTGGGCGCGCCGACGGAGATCACGCTGGCGGTGGACTGCGACTACTACCTCGCCGCCGACCCCACGGTGCGGGTGGGCTCCGGCGACACGGTGACCTTCACCGCCGGGGCGAACGGCCTGGCGATGGTGGTCGGCAGCAAGAAGGTGGCGCTGGGCGACACCGCGAAGCTAATGCGCGCGCAGAGCGGCAACCGGGGCATACGGTTCATGCAGCCGGAGCTGTCCAACCGCTTCTGCGGGGACCTGGGGCTGTCGGCCTCGGGCGGCGTGATCTCGGCGATACTGAACATCTACGTGGAGAACTACCTCTACGGCGTGGTGGGCTACGCCATGCCACCCTCGGCGGACATCGAGGCGCTGAAGGCCCAGGCCGTGGCCTCCCGCACCTCACCGACACCGCCTCCGACCAGGTCTTCAAGGGCTACAACGGCACCTCGGACTACGCCGAGGTGGTGCGCGCCGTGGACGAGACCCGCGGCGGCGTGGTATATTACGACAACTCGCTGGCCCAGTGCTTCACCTGCCAGTCCAACGGCGGGCAGACCGAGTCCGCCCGCAACGCCTGGGGGACGAGCCTCAGCTACACCGAGGTGCGGGACGATCCCTACGACTTCGAGAGCCCCTCCGCCACGGTCAAGACCGCCGCCGTCAGCAAGGACCTGACCGACTTAAACCCCATCCTGAAGACCGCGCTGATCGAGGGCATGCGCGCCCGCTTCGCGGAGCAGAAGCTCTCCACCCATGAGTCGGACATCCGGGTCAACGCCATCGAGAGCATCACCGCCTGCGATTCCCGGTTCCCCGCCCCCAGCCGCCTGTACAAGTCGCTGACTGTCCGTCAGCATCCCCACCTACGGCGGGTTCGAGGACTGGTACGACCTGAGCATCAACCCGGAGGACAACGAGACCGTGTGGGTGACGGAATCCGAGCGCGCCTTCAACGTATCCCTGCGGCGAAGCGGCTCCGGCGTGGGCATGAGCCAGCGCGGGGCCCAGGTGATGGCCGCCAACTACGGCAAGAAGGCCCAGGAGATCCTGAAATACTACTACCCCGGCACCGAGCTTCGGCAGCTGGAGCTCACGGACGCCACCCAGGACAAGCGGGCCGTGGAGCCCTCCGAGTCCCAGCAGGTGATCGCCTCGGCCCGGCTGGGGGACAAGACCGACCTGCTCTCGACCCCGGACGCGGACGCCGCCGCCACGGCCACGGTGGCCGCGGGCGCGGTGGTGGACGTCTACGGCGTGCAGGGGGACTGGGTGGCCGTGGGCTCCAGCGGCAAGTACGGCTTCGTGCCCGCGAGCGCCATGGAGTCCTTCTCGCTGGCCGGGGCGGACGTGATGCGCGCCGAGGAGAAGACCTACGGCACGCTCAGGGCGGGCACCGAGGTGCTCCAGCTGCCGGTGCAGGGCGCGAAGGTGCTGGAGACCATCGGCGGGAACAGCGCCGTGCGGGTGTACGCCTGGACGGACGCCTGGGCCATGGTGGAGACCCCCGGCGGGCAGACCGGCTTTGCGGCGATGTCCGCGCTGTCGCTGGCCGCCGAAGCCCCCTCCAACGAGGCCGACCGGACTGCGACCGAGGCCGGGACCTTCGTGGACGCGGCGACGGGCGAGAAGGCCCGGCTCTCCCGCAACGCCACGCTGTACGAGAGCCCCGACGCGCTGTCCGTGCCGCTGGACGCCCTCAGGCAGGGCGACGCGGTGGAGGTGCTGGCGCGCAGTGGCGAATGGGCCCGCGTGCGCACCCGCGACGGCAGGGAGGGCTGCGTGGCGCTGGACGCCGTCGCCTCCGGTGCCGACCAGGCCATCGACGGCGGCGCGATCCACAAGGTCAAGGGCCGCAAGTTCATGTTCGTCAGCGCCGGGCTGGCCCGGGTCTACACCACCTGGTCCGACGCCTCCGACCCGCTGCTGACGCTGTTCTACGGCGAGCGGGTGCGGGTGGGCGCGTACAATGAAAAGTGGGCCTGCGTGCGCACGGACGGCCTGACCGGCTTCATGAAGCTGGAGGCGCTTTCGGAGAGCCGGCCCGCGGACATCGAGGGCGGGCGGATCACCCGGCCCAAGGGCGACGCCTACGCCGCCGCGACCCGGGACGGCGTGAGCGTATACGCCTCCTGGACCACCGGTGCTGAGACCGTGGGCGAGCTCCGGCTGGGCCAGCAGGTGCAGGTGGGCGCGTACAACAGCGCCTGGGCCATGGTGCGCGCCGGGAACGTCGCCGGGTTCGTGCGCACGGAGGACATCGCTCCCTCCGACGGCGTGCAGGGCGTGGACCCCTTCAACGCCGTCGCCACCGCCAACGTGAAGGTTTTCGCCGCCCCCGGCGGCAGCGCCACGGGCCAGATCGCCAAGGGCGCCTCCGTCCGCGTCACCGCCGTCAAGGGCGATTACGCGCTCATCGAGTATAACGGGGGGCAGGGGTACGTGAAGAGGAAACATTTGAAGGTAAAGTAGTACATTTAAATTAGGAATTAGGAATTGGGAATTAGGAATTGATTTTACTGCTGCCACGCTGGATTTAAATCCATCGTAGGGACGCCATTCATGGCGTCCGCCTTGGAAGGGATTATTTAACTCCTAATTCCTAACTCTTAACTCTCTTGAAGGGTGGTGAGTCGGTGCGCATACAACGCTATATCGCCGCGATGCTGGCGGTGCTTTCGCTTGCGGTGCCTGCGCGGGCGGAGAGCGTGGCGTCGGAGTATCTTGTGAACATGTCCGGCGAGGAGATCCGCGCGCTGGAGGAGCGCCTGCACACGCTGGGCTACCTGTCCGCCGAGGCGGACAGCGTCTATGACGCCGACACCCGCCAGGCGCTGGAGGGCCTGCAGCAGGCCAACGGGCTGATCGTCACCGGACAATTGGACGACGACACCCGCGCGGTGCTGGAGGACGACGCGGTGATCTCCCGCCAGGCGTATCTGCAGCGCTTCGCCCAGACCTATCAGGACATGGAGCCCCTGCAGACCGGCAGCGTCAGCAACCAGGTGCAGACCATGCAGCAGCGGCTCATCGAATACGGCTACTTCGCCGGCAACAGCGACGGCGTGTTCGGCGACGCCACCCAGATGGCCGTGCAGCGCTTTCAGATGGTCAACGGCCTGCCCGTCACCGGCGTGGCCGACGGCATGACGCTGATGCGGCTGATGGCGGACGTGCCCATCAGCTGGCAGGGCTACCTGTCGGAGATGAGCTGCGCCCAGGGGGACGTGGGGCTGAACGTCTACGTGCTGCAAAAGCGGCTCAGGGTCATGGGCTATTTCGAGGGCGAGTGCACCGGCAGCTTCGGCGAGCTGACCCAGAAGGCCGTCGCCGCCTTCCAGTCGGACAACGGCCTGGAGCCCACCGGCAGCGCCGACGCCAGCCTGTGGGAGCTGATCTACTCCGGCAGCGCCGTCACCCGGCGGCGGCTGGACGTGCTGTCCCTGGGGGACACCGGCGTGAACGTCACCCAGATCCAGCAGCAGCTCGCCGCGCTGGGCTACTATGCCCGGGAGGCCGGCGGCAGCTTTGACCGCGCCACAGAGACCGCCCTGAGGCTTTTCCAGATGGCCAGCGGCTTGAGCGCCACCGGCGTGGCCGACGGCGACACCCTCGCGGCCCTCATGAGCGACGCCGCGCGGCCCCTCGCCGACCCCGCCACGCAGGAGAGCTTCGCCGCGCTGATGAACCTGCGGGGCGCCGACGTGCAGGCCCGCATCGCCCGCGCCGCCCAGGACCTGGTGGGGCGCGAGTTCCAGATCGAGGACGATCCCCTCTACCCCGGCTTCGCGCTGGTGCAGTACGTGTGCGTGGCGGCAGGGCTGCCCGTCACCGCGCCGGAGACGCTGATCCGGCTGGCCGACGATCCGGTGGAGAGCGCCGACGAGATCCAGCCCGGCAACGTGGTGGCCTTCCAGACCTCCGCCAGCGACAGCGTGACCATGCTGATGACCGTCGGCGTGGGCGACGGGCGGATCATCTACGCCACCCCGGAGATCGGCTGGGTGGTCATGAGCTACATCGACCAGATCGACAGCGACAGCGTCTACCGCTGGGCGGAAGCCGAGTCATGAGCGACTGGCTCAAAGACGGCGAACGGCTGGACGATCTGCAGTGCGACGGGCTCAAGCTCATCCAGCGGCCGGACGTGTTCCGCTTCGGCACCGACAGCGTGCTGCTGGCGGACTTCGCCCGCCCCGGCGCGAAGGACAGGGCCGTGGACCTGGGCTGCGGCACCGGGGCCATCGCGCTTCTGATGGCGGCACACCGGCCGGGGCTCATCGTGGACGCCGTGGAGATACAGCCCGAGATCGCCGACATGGCCCGCCGGTCGGTGGCGTTGAACGGCATGGAGGACCGGGTGCGGGTGCTCAACGCCGACATGCGCGAGGCCTGGCGGACGCTCGGCGCGGAGGCCTGCACCCTGGCGGTGTGCAACCCGCCCTACGGCAAGGTGGGCGCGGCGCTGGAGAGCTTAAGCGAAGCCCGGCGCGTCGCCCGGCACGAGGGCGACCTGTCCCCGCAGGACATCGCCCGCGCCGCGGCCAGGCTCATCAAAAACGGCGGGCGCTTCTGCGTGATCTACCCCGCCCCCCGGGCCTTCGAGATGATGCGCGCCATGCACGAAAACCGCCTGGCCCCCAAGCGCATACGCACCGTGCACGGCGTGGCGGGCCGCGCCCCCAAGTTCGTGCTGATGGACGCCGTCAAGGGCGGCGGCGAGGGGCTGCACTGGCTGGAGCCCCTGGTGCTCAGGCATCCCGACGGCAGCTTCACCGAGGAGTGGCACAGGATCTACGATTGAAACCACAAAACCGGCGCGGTTCGGAAGATTCCGAACCGCGCCGGTTTCATAATCGGCTTACGCGCACGCTTCCTTTAAAACGGCGACGGCCTTCTCCAGCAGCTCCATGGGGATGTTCAGCGCGGGCAGCAGCCGCACGCGGTCCTTGGCGGTGAGGCAGAGCACGCCGTTTTCGATGCACTTCGCCACGACCTCGCGGGCGGGCTTGGTGGTCTTGATGCCGATCATGAGGCCGAGGCCGCTGACGCCCTCCACGCCCGGCGCGCCGGTGAGCTGATCGAAGATGTACTTGCTGCGTTCCCGCACGCCCGCGAGGAGCGCATCGTCCATGCGGCTTAAAATGCTGACGCCGCCGGCGCAGGACACGGGGTTGCCGCCGAAGGTGGAGCCGTGGTCGCCGGGGGCGAAAACGTCCCTGAGCTTCTCGCCCAGCAGGCACGCGCCGATGGGCAGGCCGCCGCCCAGGCCCTTGGCGGTGGACACGATGTCGGGCTTCAAACCGAAGCACATGTAGGCATAGAGCTGGCCGCTTCTGCCGTTGCCGGTCTGCACCTCGTCCACGGCCAGCAGGATGTCCTTCTCATGGCAGAAGTCGGAAAGCGCCGCGACGAAATCCCTATCCAGCGGCACCACGCCGCCCTCGCCCTGCACGCACTCGATGAGCACCGCGGCGATCTTCGTCTGCGCCGCCAGCGCCCTGAGGCCGTCCATGTCGCCGGGGGCGATGTGGGCGAAGCCGGGGGTCAGCGGCTGATACAGCTCGTGGTAGTGGTCCTGGCCGGTGGCGGACAGCGTGGTCAGCGTGCGGCCATGGAAGGAGTTTGTGAGCGTCACGATGGTGTAGCAGTCCGGCCCGTGCTTCTCGGCGGCGTACTTGCGGGCGGCCTTGATCAGGCACTCGTTGGCCTCCGCGCCGGAGTTGCCGAAGAACACCTTCTTCATGCCGGTGCGCGTGCACAGCATTTCGGCCAGCTTCGCGCAGGGCTCGGTGTAGTACAGGTTCGAGGCGTGCGGCAGCCGGTGAAGCTGCTCGGTGACGGCGTTGAGCCAGTCATCGTCGGAGATGCCGAAGCCGTTCACGGCGATGCCGCTGCCCAGGTCGATGTACGCCTTGCCGTTCACGTCCCACACCAGCGAGCCCTTGCCGCTTTGAAGCTCCACGGGGAAGCGGGCATAGGTGTGCGCCACGTAGGTGTTGTCAATCTGCTGAATGCTCATTGTAGTGTCCTCCTTCCACCATGGTGCCCGCGCCCTCGTCGGTCAGTATCTCCATCAGTATGGAGTGGGGCACCCGCCCGTCCATGATGATCACCTTTTTGACGCCCTTCAATATGGCGTCCACGCAGCACTCCACCTTGGGGATCATGCCGCCGGAGATCACGCCGTCGCGCCGAAGCTGCGCGGCCTCCAGTATGGTCATCTCGGGGATGAGGGTGGACGGATCGTCCTTGTCCCGCAGGATGCCCGGGATGTCCGACAGCATGATCAGCCGCTCGGCGTTCAGCGCCCCGGCCACGCAGGCAGCGGCGGTGTCGCCGTTGATGTTGTAGGCGTTGCCCTGCGCGTCGCAGCCCAGCGTGGAGATCACGGGGATGTAGCCCTTCTCCAGCAGGTCGGTGACGGGCTGTATGTTGATTTTGGTGATCTCGCCCACATAGCCCAGCCGCGCGTCCTTGACCTTCGCCTCGATCAGCCGCCCGTCCATGCCGGAGATGCCCATGGCGTGGCCGCCCTTCATCTCCAGCAGGTTCACCAGCGTCTTGTTGATCTTGCCCGCCAGCACCATCTGCACGATGTCCACGGTCTCCTTGTCCGTCACCCGCAGGCCGTCCACGAACTCGGCCTGCTTGCCCAAAAGCCGCATCGTCTCGCTGATCTCCGGGCCGCCGCCGTGCACCAGCACCACCTTCACCCCGATCAGCCACAGCAGTACGATGTCCTCCATCACCTGCTGCTTGAGCTGCTCGTTGATCATGGCGTTGCCGCCGTACTTGATCACCACGATCTTGCCGTTGTACTGCCGGATGTACGGCAGCGCCTGGGTCAGAACCTCCGCCCGCTCGGCGTTTGAAAAGAACTTATCCATATTATCAGCTCCGGTAATCCCCGTTGATCTTCACGTAGTCGTAGGTCAAATCGCAGCCCCAGGCGGTGGCCTCCTGATCGCCCATGCGCATGTCGCACAGGAATCGGACGGCCTTTTCGGAGAGCATGGCGAGGGCCTTTTCCTCGTCGAACGCCTGCACGCAGCCGTCGCGGTAGAAGCAGAGGTTCTCCTTCTCCCCGACGAGGTAAAGCTCGATCACGGCGGGGTCGAAGTCCACCCCGGCGTAGCCCAGGGCGCAGAGCACGCGGCCGCAGTTGGCGTCCCTGCCGAACACCATGGCCTTGACCAGGCTGGAGCCGATCACCGAGCGCGCGAGCTTCCGGGCGTTGTCCTTGGTGTCGGCGTTCACGACGCGCATCTCCATCAGATGGGTCGCGCCCTCGCCGTCGCCGGCCATCTTGATCGCCAGCGCGCGGCACACGGTGAACAGCGCCTCGCGGAAGAGGGCGTAGCCTTCGTCCATGGCGGTGATGGCCGCGTTGCCCGCCAGGCCGTTGGCCAGCACCAGCAGGGTGTCGTTGGTGGAGGTGTCGCCGTCGACGGAGATCATGTTGAAGGTGTCCCGCACCACGTCCTCCACGGCCCGCTGCATGAGCGCCTGGTCGATACAACAGTCGGTGGTGATGTAGCAGAGCATGGTGCACATGTTGGGGTGGATCATGCCCGAGCCCTTGCTCATGCCGCCCAGCGTGACGGTCACCGCGCTGCCGTCGGCGGCGGGGAGCTCGAAGGTCACCGCGCACTCCTTGTTGACGGTGTCGGTGGTCATGATGGCGCGGCTGGCCGCCGTGCCCGCCTCGGGGGTGTCCGACAGCGTGCCCGCCATCATGTTGACGCCCGCGGCGATCCTGTCCATCGGCAAACCGGGGCCGATGACGCCGGTGGAGCCCAGCAGCACCTGCTCCGCGGGGATGTTCAGCGCCTTTGACGCCGCCTCGGCGGTCTGCGCGCACATCGCCATGCCCGCCGGGCCCGTGGCCGCGTTGGCGATGCCGGCGTTGACCACCACCGCCCGGGCCGCTTTGACGTTCTGCACGATGTTCTTATCCCACACCACCGGCGCGGCCTTCACCACGTTGCTGGTGAAAACGCCCGCCACGGCGCAGGGCGCGTCGCTGCAGAGCATGGCCATGTCGACCCGGTCCCTGTACTTGATGCCCGCCGCGCAGCAGGCCGCCCTGAAGCCCGCGGCCGCCGTGACGCCGCCCGAAATGCCGTTAATCTTCATTGTCCGCTCCTATGAATTGCGTGATATTGTCCGCGTTGAGCACGAACTCGTAGTAGTTGACGTCGCAGGGCTTCCAGCCGATGCGCCGCCAGAAGGCGTTGCCCACGTCGTTGGTGGAAAACGCGATCAGCGCCACCTTGTTGACGCCCATCTCCCGAAGCCGCTCCATGCAGTAGCCCACCATGGCCGTGCCGATGCCCCGCCGCCGGTACTCCCGGGCGACGCACACGTGGTAGAGCGCCCCCTGCCTGCCGTCGGAGCCGCACAGTATCGAGCCCACGATGCGTCCGTCCGCCTCCGCCACCACGCTGGTGGTGGGGTTGCGGCGGATGAAGCGGGTCACGTCCTCGCGGGAATCGTCCAGCGCCCGTATGCCGAAGCCGCGGATGGTCATCCACAGCGCCCGGACGGCGTCGTAGTCCGCCTCGGCCATGGGCCGTATCCGCGCCTCGCTCATCCGATCACCAGTCCCTCCGTCTCGTCCACGCCCATCAGCAGGTTCATGTTCTGGATCGCCGCGCCGCTGGCCCCCTTGCCCAGGTTGTCGAACCGGGCGGTGAGCAGCGCGCGCTCGTCATTGCCGTGCACGGTGACCGCCATGTCGTCCCGGCCCGAGAAGGCCGCCGCCGACAAAAACCCGGCCTCGTCCGCGTCCTGGGCATATTTTATCACAGGACCCCGGTAGACTGCTTTATAGATGGATTTGATTTCGTCGATGTTGGTGTTAAACAACTGCACGGAGACCTCCATGCCGCTGTAATAGTCCGCCACGATGGGCGAAAAGCCCGGGGGATTGTCGAGCCCGCAGACGACGGCCATCTCCCTTAAGTGCTTGTGCTGCTGGGACAGGCCGTACTGCCGCGGCGCGTCAAGGAGCGGGCTTCGGTCCGCGGACTCGTACTCCGCGATCATCTTCTTGCCCCCGCCGGAGTAGCCGGTGAGGGAGAAGCATGCAAGCCGCGCGTCCTTCGCCACGACGCCCGAGCGGACCAGCGGCGCGACGAGCGCGATGAACCCACTGGCGTGACAGCCCGGATTGGCGATGCGCTTTGCGGCCGCGAGCCTCTCCCGCTGGCCGTGAAGCTCCGGCATGCCGTACACCCAGCCCGCTGCCGTGCGGTGGGCCGTGGAGGTGTCGATCACCGCCGTGTTCGGGTTGTCGATCAGCGCCACGGCCTCCGCCGCCGCTTGATCCGGCAGGCACAGAAACGCGATGTCCGCCGCGTTCAGCGCCTCCCGCCGGGCGTTCAGGTCCTTGCGCACGTCCTCCGACAGCGTGATCAGTTCGATGTCCTTGCGCGCGGACAGCCGCTCCCGTATCCTCAGCCCCGTGGTCCCGGCGCTGCCGTCGATGAATATCTTTGTCATGTTAACCCCACATTATTCATAATATTGCGGTTATTATACGCTCAAATCCCCGGAAATTCAAGTTAAGAATGTATATTTATTCATTAAGAAATGAATAACCCGCGCCGCCACGGCTCACGCATGAATGAAGAGATCATTTCAAAAAGGTGACATTCGTTCGTAGGGACGCGCCACGGCGCGTCCGCGGACGCCCCATGGGGCGTCCC